>NZ_LIPQ01000327.1 GCF_001418135.1 Streptomyces aureus | reverse complement strand
CACCGACAGCCGTCCGCGAGGCGCGAACTCCCGCCCTGCGGGCCGCGCAGGGACCACTGAGCCCCGAACTCCCCCTGCCCGTCCACGTCCTCGGCGTCGCCGGGACGCCCGGGCAGGCCCCCCGCACCCGCCTCGCCGGCTGGCGCTTCCTGATCAGGAACGGGGGGCGGGCCATCGCCGCCGCGGACACCATGCTGACCCCGGACGGCTGGTCCTTCTCGCACTTCTTCGAGGGGCCGTACGTCACCGCGACGGAGCGGGCGCTGCTCCAGGCCGAGGCGCTGCCCGGCCCGTACCAGCCGCGGCTGCTCTCCGTACCGGAGCTCTACATGCTGACCCTCTGGCTGCACGCCGAGCCGGAGACGGACTGTGTCACCGCCACCCCGGCCGCGGCGGACCTGCTGGTTCCGCTCGCGCCCGCCCCGCCGGGGATCGCGGCCCACCGCCCGTACCAGGTCGCCGACCTCCTGCCCGTGCTCAGTACGCGCCTCGCGCCGCCGCCCCTCCTGGGCTCGGCGGCGCCCGCCTGATCCACCGCACGAGCGTCGCCGCCCCGTGACCCACCCGGGTCACGGGGCGCACTGCTGTCCGAGAACCCGGCCCGAACGCACCGCCCGAACACCCCTCCCGGACGGACTAGCCCACTGGGACCACTCCGAACCACCCAAAGAGACGGTGCAGTTGACCTGAACCGCCCCTGCGGGTGATGCGTCTTCCCAGGAAAGGACGAGCTGCCGCGAAATCCCTGCGGAAGACCGTCCATGGGGCAAGACTGGGATCGGAACCGAACCGACCGACGGGGGCGGCGATGAGCGCGAAGAGCCGCAGGACATCCACTACGACGCAGCGAAAGAACCCACCCATGTGCCAGCACCAGCCTGCCTGTCCCACCGCCGACTCCGCCGACCGTGAGGCGGCCCGACTGACGGCACACCACCCGGAGCAGGGCTGGAGCCTGCTGTGCAACGGCGTCCTGCTCTTCGAGGACACCGGCGAACTGCTGCCGGACGGGCAGATCATCGCCCCGCACCGGCCGTTGTCGACGGGCCAGGTGACGACCGCCGCCTGAAAGCACGCACCACGCCCGAGGGCCGGCCCGGAGACATTCTCCGCACCGGCCCTCGATTCACGCTCGACCGTCGTACGCGGCCGACGTCACCCTCAGCCGTCGTACTCGTCCAGCGGCGGGCAGGAACAGACCAGGTTCCGGTCACCGAAGGCACCGTCGATGCGACGCACCGGCGGCCAGTACTTGTCGGCGGCCGAGACACCGGCCGGGAAGACGGCCTCGTCCCGCGTGTACGCGTGGTTCCACTCGCCGCCCAGCGCGGCCGCGGTGTGCGGGGCGTTGCGCAGCGGGTTGTCGTCGGCGGGCCACTGACCCGAGGAGACCTTCTCGATCTCGGCCCGGATCGCGATCATCGTGTCGCAGAAGCGGTCGAGCTCGGCCAGGTCCTCGGACTCGGTCGGCTCGATCATCAGCGTGCCGGCCACCGGGAACGACATCGTCGGCGCGTGGAAGCCGTAGTCGATCAGGCGCTTCGCGATGTCGTCGACCGTGACGCCCGTCGCCTTGGACAGCGGGCGCAGGTCCACGATGCACTCGTGGGCGACCAGACCGGCCGGGCCGGTGTAGAGCACCGGGAAGTGCGGCTCCAGGCGCTTGGCGATGTAGTTCGCCGCGAGGACGGCGACCTGGGTCGCGCGCTTGAGGCCCTCGCCGCCCATGAGGCGCACGTACGACCACGAGATCGGCAGGATGCCCGCGGAGCCCCACGGGGCGGCCGAGATCGGGCCCACGCCGGTCTCCGGTCCCGCGGAGGGCTGGAGCGGGTGGTTCGGCAGGTACGGGGCGAGGTGGGCGCGCACACCGACCGGGCCGACACCCGGGCCGCCGCCGCCGTGCGGGATGCAGAAGGTCTTGTGCAGGTTCAGGTGCGAGACGTCGCCACCGAAGTGCCCCGGCTTGGCGAGACCGACGAGCGCGTTGAGGTTGGCACCGTCGACGTACACCTGACCGCCGGCCTCGTGGACCTCGGCGCAGATGTCGGCGACGTGCTCCTCGAAGACGCCGTGCGTCGACGGATAGGTGATCATCAGCACGGACAGCTCGTCGCGGTACTGCTCGATCTTGGCGCGCAGGTCCGCGACGTCGACCTCGCCGTCGTCGGCGGTCTTGACGACGACGACCTTCATGCCGGCCATCACCGCGGAGGCGGCGTTGGTGCCGTGCGCGGAGGACGGGATGAGGCAGACGGTGCGCTGCTCGTCACCGTTGGCGCGGTGGTAGGCGCGGACGGCGAGGAGACCGGCCAGCTCGCCCTGCGAACCGGCGTTCGGCTGGATCGACACCTTGTCGTAGCCGGTGACCTCGGCGAGACGCTCCTCCAGCTCGGTGATGAGCGTGAGGTAGCCCTGCGCCTGCTCGACCGGGGCGAAGGGGTGCATCTGACCGAACTCGGGCCAGGTCACCGACTCCATCTCGGTCGTCGCGTTCAGCTTCATCGTGCAGGAGCCGAGCGGGATCATGCCGCGGTCGAGCGCGTAGTCGCGGTCGGCGAGCTTGCGCAGGTAGCGCAGCATCGAGGTCTCGGAGCGGTGCGCGTGGAAGACCGGGTGGGTCATGTACGCGTCGGAGCGCAGCAGCCCGGCGGGCAGCGTGTCCTCGGTGGTGGCGTCCAGGGCCTCGACGTCGGCGGTCACACCGAAGGCACCCCACACGGCGGCGAGCTGGGCGCGCCCGGTGGTCTCGTCGCACGACATGGACACGTGGTCCGCGTCGACGCGGTAGAGGTTCACACCGGCCTCGCGGGCGGCGGCCACGACCTCGTCGGCCTTGCCGGGCACACGGGCGGTGAGGGTGTCGAAGAAGGCGCCCTGGGTGAGCTCCACGCCCCCGGCGGTGAGGCCGGCGGCCAGGATCGCGGCGTACCGGTGGGTTCGGCGCGCGATGCCCTGAAGACCCTCGGGCCCGTGGTAGACGGCGTACATGCCGGCCATCACGGCGAGGAGCACCTGCGCGGTGCAGATGTTACTCGTGGCCTTCTCGCGGCGGATGTGCTGCTCGCGGGTCTGCAGGGCCAGGCGGTACGCGCGGTTCCCGTCGGCGTCGACGGAGACACCCACGAGACGGCCGGGCAGGGAACGGGCGTGCTTGTCCTGGACGGCCATGTAACCGGCGTGGGGACCGCCGAAGCCCATGGGAACGCCGAAGCGCTGCGTCGTACCGACGGCGATGTCGGCCCCGAGCTCACCGGGCGAGGTGAGCAGGGTGAGCGCGAGCAGGTCGGCGGCGACGGTGACGATCGCACCGAGCTCGTGAGCGGCGTCGATCAGCGGCTTGATGTCCCGCACGGCACCGGAGGCGCCGGGGTACTGGATGAGCACACCGAAGACACCACGCTCGGCGACCTCGGCGGGAATCCCCTCGCTCAGGTCGGCCACGACGACCTCGACACCGGTCGGCTCGGCGCGGGTCTCGATGACGGCGATCGTCTGCGGCAGGGCGTCGGCGTCGACGAGGAAGACACCGTTCTTGACCTTGCCGACGCGCCGGGCGAGCGACATGGCCTCGGCGGCGGCGGTGCCCTCGTCGAGCAGCGAGGCACCGGAGGTGGGCAGCCCGGTCAGGTCGGCGACGACGGTCTGGAAGTTCAGCAGGGCCTCGAGGCGCCCCTGCGAGATCTCCGGCTGGTACGGCGTGTACGCCGTGTACCAGGCGGGGTTCTCCATCACGTTCCGGAGGATCACCGGCGGCGTGAAGGTCCCGTAGTAGCCGAGACCGATCATGGGCGCGAGGACCTGGTTGCGGTCGGCGAGCGTGCGCAGCTCGGCGAGCACCTCGGCCTCGGTGCGCGCGGCCGGCAGGCCCAGCGCCTCGGTGTTCTTGATGACGTCCGGCACCGCGGCGGCCGTGAGCTCGTCGAGGGAGCCGTAACCGACCTGGGCGAGCATCTTGGCGCGCGCCTCGGCGTCGGGCCCGATGTGCCGCTGCTCGAACGGGATGCCCTGTTCGAGTTCGGAGAGCGGAATGCGGTTGGCGGTCATGTACGGAGGCCTCCTGGTCGTCACGACCTGCGAGGGGCACCACGGCGCGGGTACCCGGACGGCCTCCCCCTCTGTCATCTCAACCTGAGAGTTTCACCGACACGCCTCACGGCACGCCGGCTTTCACCGTCGGTGAGAGCGCATGCCGTCGGACACCGCTCTGCTTTCCAGAGTGACCTCGTCCGCGCGGTACAGGGGCCTGAGAGATTCCGGGGAGGATTTGCTCCTTCGGCGCCCACCGGAAGGTTTCTCCGGGGGACTCTCCCGCACGGGGTCGACAGCCACAGCCAGCCTACCAGCGAGGTTGCGGCTTCCATCGCTCAAGTGGCCGACATCCCAGTTGTGCACTTTCGTAGGGTGTAGAGCAGTTGCGACCAGTTGGAGGGACCGTGCAGACCGATATCGATCCGCGCAGCCTGATCGGCCGCAAGGCGTACGACCGGAACGGACACAAGATCGGAACCGTGGACGAGGTGTACCTGGACGACGCCACCGGCATCCCGGAATGGGCAGCGGTCCGCACGGGCCTGTTCAGCCGGGACGCCTTCGTCCCCCTGGAGCCGAGCGAACTCATCGACAACGGCCTCCACATCCCGTACGAGCGCGCCCTGATCAAGGACGCCCCCGACTTCGGCGTGGGCCGCCACCTCTCCCCGGAACAAGAGCTCCAGCTCTACCGCCACTACAGCATGGCCCTCCCCCCACCCCCCACGGAC
>NZ_LIPQ01000326.1 GCF_001418135.1 Streptomyces aureus | reverse complement strand
CACGGTCACCTGGTAGAGGTTTCCCTCTCCCTCGTCCGAGATCAGCAGGCCCACCGTGGACAGCCCGGCACCGGTCTCCCGGTCCATGGCGCGCTCACCGGTCTGCTTGCTCACGAGCTTCGGCGCGGGGGCCGTGGCCACGAACACCACAGCGGTCGATGTGTCGATCTTGAACGACGGCATGAGTTTCTCCTTCGAGATGCAGGGAGGGGCCAGATGACCAACTTGTCTAACCTGGTTGGTCACATCTCGAAGCTAGAAGAGATGGCTAGACATGTCAACAACATGACTGCCATGACTGTCCTGACCTAGCCCGGTCGCCTACGATCGACTCATGACCTTTGTCCCCGAGCCCCTCGACCCAGACGACGACCGCGCCCCCTACGAGCAGGTGGCAAGCAGCCTTGGCGCTGCCATCCGAACGAGGCGGTTGGCTCCCGGCGAGAAGCTCCCGTCCCACAAGGAACTGACGGAGCTTTACGGTTTCGCGCGGGCGACGATCCAGCGTGCTCTGCGGGACCTCGAGGACGAAGGGCTCGTGGTCTCCCGCAAGGGCAGCGGTGTCTACGTGCGCAACCGGACGGAAAGGCCGGCGGGGCTGAGGCCTTACGTGGAGCAGGCCTTCACTAAGGACCACGTCACCATCGACTTCGCTGGATTCTCCAGCGAGACCCTGCATGGTGCTCTTCGAGAGCCGCTCGACAAGATCCGAATCGGCAGGCTCACTCCGTCGAGCATCACCATGCGGATACTCGTCCCTGACATGTCCGTGCCGCAGGCCGCGCCTGTGCGCATGGAGGATGGCGCCGATGACAAGCGGCTCCGGGACCGCATGCACGACATCATGGTCGGCTACACCCGCAGCATCCGGGATGCCATCACAGAGCTGGGCCACCTGGGTCTCGTCCCCGAGACTCGGATCAGCGTCCGCGTCCACAGCGGCACACAGTTCTTCAAGCTCTACGTGATCAATAACGAAGATGCGTTCTTCGGGTACTACCCGATCCACCCCAACAAGGTCGTCGCCCAGGGCGAGACGATCGAGATCTACGACCTCATGGGCATCGATACCGTCCTCTTCCACCACTCGATCAACGAGGGTGAGTCCTCAAGCGGGGCCCAGCAGGTCCAACAAGCCCTGATGTGGTTCGACAGTGTCTGGGAGACCATCGGAAGGGACTTCGACCTTGACGCACGCTGACCCGCTCACCGAGACCCTGGCGAACGCCCGTGTGATCCTCTTCGACTTCGACGGGCCCGTGTGCGACGTGTTCGCGGGACTACCAGCGCTTGAGGTCGCGCGAGAGCTGACCGCTCTCCTCTCCGCTCAGGATGAAGCCGCGGGCACGAAGGCCTCCCAGACCGACGACCCCATCGAGGTCCTGCGCATCGCGCACGAGACCGAGACCGAACTCGGCCAGAAGATCGAACAGGCCCTCACGGCCGCTGAGGTCCGAGCCGTTGCGGTGGCAGGCCAGCCGACCCCAGGAGCAGTCGAAGCACTCCAGGGAGCACGTACGGCCGGTCGAGGCGTAGCGGTGGTGAGCAACAACTCTGCGGAGTGCGTACGGGTCTTCCTAGAGCTCCACGGCTTGGCGGAGTACGTCACGAAGATCGTGGGTCGACCCTCCGAGCAGCCGCACCTGATGAAGCCGAATCCCTTCCCGCTCATCACGGCAGCCGAGCAGATGCACATCGACGTCACAAGCTGCACCCTGATCGGCGACTCCCTCACGGACATCCAGGCGGCTCACGCAGCCGGGGCCACAGTGATCGGCTACGCCAACAAGCCCCACAAGGTGGACCAGTTCACCGAGGCGCAGGCCGACGTCATCACCGAGGACATGCAAGCCATCGCCGACGCACTCACCACGGCATAGCCGAGGATCAACGGGGGAGCTGTTACAGGTTTCTCTACCTCATCAAGGCACTCGCCGCGCACGGCGCGGCGCGCGCGGCCCGTCGCCCGGGCCTGCGCTCCTGTCTGCGCCCCGCTCCAGCCCGGCCGCCGTCCGCACGCCTGACAGCTTGGGTTGATGGGCAGCTGAAGCAGGCCTTCAAACACGGCAACCGTCACATGGCATGCGTAGCCACGAGCGCTGCCGACTGCGGCCAAGACGGGCGGCCAAAAGACGGCTAGCGGCGAGGGAGGGGTGGCCTCTTGCGCATGGCCGGCCGACTGTCGGACTTGAGGAGGGCTGGGCGCCGTACCCCTGCCGTCACGGATGACGGGAGCGTGAGGCGACCGCACCACCGGGAAGGGGCGGGCGGTGAGCAGCTGCTGCCGCGATGTGGCGGGGACCGGTGGGGTCACTCCGCGTCGGTACCGGTCTCGCTGTGGCCTATGAGCGTGTCGTTCCTAGCAACCTGGCGCTGCGCCCCTTTCGTCCCCGATCCGGAGGAAGGGGGAGTGGACCCCGGGGAAGGAGGGTCCGGGCACCGCTCGCTCGCAGGTCAGCGAACGTGCAGGCCAGCAGGTATCCGCATCCGGGGTCCTCCAGACAGGTACTTCAAGGCGCAGAAAGCAGTCGGCCTGCCGGTCCTGGTTGCGCTCGTCACCGGCCCCGACGGCCTGTGCTGTCGATCGTGGTGGAAGTGTCGTCTGGACGTCGATGGGGGGACAGGCTGGTGTGGGTAGGGATGCCGTGACAGCGGGCTAGCTCCTGCGTGGCCCGGTGCAGGGCGAGTTCCATGGTGTGGGGTGTGGTCAGGGCGCCGCTTCCGTCGGGCGGTACGAGCCATCGCAGGTCTCCCCAACGGCAGTGGGGGGCAGGGGCGGCGATCCATCCTCCCTGCGTGAGGTAACGGGTACCGTCACCGACCCAGGTGGCTCCAGGGTCGGATGGCAGGAAGAAACCGACCTCACGCCGCCTGCCGTCCAGCAGTACAGGGCCGGAACTGACGCGAGGAAGGCCGTCGAGGATGTCCGCAGCGCGCAGCCCCAGGCATGCGGGAACGATCAGCACGTCCCATAGGCGTCCAGCAGCTAATAGATGGATGCCGGGACCGCCGCGGCGGCAGTCACGCTCGTAGGCTTGTGGATCATCTGCGGCGACTGCCAGCCACTCCATTGCCTTCGACCATTGTGTCAGCGCCATCACAAACCTCCTGTGTGGTGAGGGCTTTGCGAGCCCGGTAGCCAACGTTGGGTCCGACCACCCTGGCGCTCTACGGGAAGCCTGGGAAGGGAGGCGGAGGGCGGTGCGTGATGTTTCGGCGCATTGAAGGGGCGGGCATATGCCGAGCGCACGCCCAGAACATGTATTCCACAGGGATTGCTCACTACGCCATGGCTGACGCCCCTACCAGCCCGACTTGTCCGACCTACGGTGCAGAGGAGTAGTACCGCAGCCACAAGAGGCCCGCACTGCCAACGGCCTATGTGTGATGGACCGTTGAGCGGCGAGTGTCTAACTGCGTGACAATGCCGACGAACAACGGCGGACGAGCGCGAACGTCAGCGGACCATCAGCGCAGGTGAGAGACGCCCCGACCCAAGGCAGAACTCCGACCCGAGTTGCTTCGGGACGAAGAGGTCGTGGGTTCAAATCCCGCCACCCCGACAGCCGTAACACCAGGTGAGGCCGGTACTGATCTCAGTACCGGCC
>NZ_LIPQ01000325.1 GCF_001418135.1 Streptomyces aureus | reverse complement strand
CCCCACGGCCCCCGGAGTCCGGTCCCTGACGGGAACGGACTCCGGGGGCCGTGGGGGAGCGCGGCTTCCGCGGCGTCAGCCGAAGAACCGGGCGAGCTGTCCGGGGGAGACCTCTTCGACGGTCTTCTCCTCCGCGGAGTCCTCGCCCGGCTTCTCCCCGCCCTCGTCGGAGGCGCCGGGACGGGGTACGGGCTGCGGAGGATCAGGCTGGTCGCCGTCCTCGGACGCGTTGACGGCGTGGAACATCCAGTTCCCGACGGCCAGATGGTCCACCGCCGCCGCGAGCAGATGGTCGGTGACCGACCACTCCGCGGATTCGCCGTGGAGCTCGCGCTGCAGGGCGCTGTCCCGTGGCAGATGCCTGATCAGGGCCAGGACCCGCCGGCTGGAGAGCTCTCCGCGGTGCCAGTCGAGGATGTCGAGCCCGTAGTGGCGGATGAAGTCGGCCTCAAGGGCCTCGGCGTGTTCTTCGACGAACGCGACGAGGCTCAGTCTTCCCCCAGGCCGAGCCCGGTCTCCTTGCCGTAGGCCTCCAGGATGGCGGCGATGTCCTGCATGGTGACGTCGTGCTGCTCGAAGCGGCTGAACTGCTCCTCGCCCATCAGGAGTGCGAGCAGGCCGTCCACGTCGTTGTCGTCGAGCTTGCGCAGCCCCTTGGCGGTGGCGCGGCTCAGCTCCGTCGGAAGGGTGTAGGTCTCGCCGTCCAGCTCGAAGGACCACTTGCGGCCGTGGGCCTCCTGTCGCTGGGCTCGGGCGGCGTTCACGTCGAAACGGGCCATGGTGATGCGTACTCCTTGTTCGGGTGAAGAGAAGAGGAGGGGGCGGGGCGGGACGGCGGCCGGCCGTCCCGCCCCGGGTGAAGCGGGATCAGACGGTCGTGCCGTACTGGCTGTCCTTCATGAGGAAGGTCGCCAGCGGCTTGCCGTTGCCCTGCGACATGGCCGTGAAGGTCACGCCCAGCTGGGACGCGGCCTTGCGGGCCAGCTTGATGTCGTCGGACGCGGTGACCTGACCCCGCGGGATGATGAAGCGGTACGTCACCGCGGTGGTGCCACCGGCCTTGACGTCGGTGAACTCCAGGCCGAGGGCGCGCACGTCCGCGAACGGACGCTCGGCGATCTCGTACTTGTAGGTCTCGGTGGACGGGGCCGGCTCGGCCTCGACCTTGCCGCCGCCCATGAAGAAGGGCAGCGTCAGCTCGTTGAACTGGAGCATCGAGAACTTCAGCGAGAGGTCACGGCTGGAGTAGATGAAGTGCACCGGGGAGACCGACTGCCACGAGTCGATCGGCTCCAGCTTGTCCTTCTTGGCGAAGGTCACGCCGTCGCCGGTCGTGAAGCCGAGGTCCTTCCAGCCCGCGCCGGTCCAGTCGGCGGCGGCGTCGGCGCCGAAGGTGGCGGGGGCGGCGGTGCCGGCGTCGGCGACGTAGAGCTTGCCGGTACCGGCGACGCGGATCTCGGCCGAGTTGTTTCCTGCCATGGTGTGTTTCTCCTTGGTGAGAGGGCTGCCGTACCCGGACACGGGTCCGGGTACGGCAAAGGCCCCGCCGGACGGCGAGGCCTGGTCGGTGGGGCGAGGGCCCGAGGGCTCGGTGAGTGCCCGGGGCCGCTCGGCGAGCGGCTAGAACACGCTCAGGGAGAGGCGGATGACGCACAGGTAGCGGTTGGCGCCCCGGTAGAGGTAGTCGGGCAGCCAGCGCGGCCCGTCCTGCTCCTCGACGTCGTGGACGACGTTGTCGGCGCCGATCTGCTTGCCGATGGTGGCGAGCAGGGCCCGGCGGGCGCCGTTGGCGAGGACGTGGGCGGCGTTCTTGGTCGGCCCGTACACCTCGAACTCGATCAGCGGCATGTCGACGTGCAGGTCGCCGATCCAGGCGCCGCCCCGGCGGTTCACCAGGACGGCGGCCTGGGTGCCGTCGAAGCCGGCCGGCGGGTGGACCGCGATGGTCGCGCCGGCCAGGGCCGGATCGGCCTTGAGGACGTCGACGACCAGCTTCTCGACGTCCGGGAAAGCACTCGGGGGAGTGGTCATGACGGGTTCTCCTCGGGAGAGGGCTGCGGGACGGGGTGCCGCCCGGGGCGCTCCGGCGGGAGGGGGGCGGGGCGCGGCAGCGCGCCCGGACGGCGAACGGCGAAGCCGCCGCCCGTTGTTCGGGCGCAGCTCCGCCGCTGCACCAACTGTGACAGAGAGCGTGCGCGCACGCAACTAATTCCGTGGGGCTTCCGTACGCCTCCGCGGCGGGCCCGCCG
>NZ_LIPQ01000324.1 GCF_001418135.1 Streptomyces aureus | reverse complement strand
CCGCGGACCGTACTCCTGGGCGATCGCGCCCAGGAACACGCCCGCCGACGTGCCGTGCAGCGTTCCGGGCGCGATGCCCGCCCGCTCCAGGGCCTCCCACGACACTTCGAGGAGCAGCCGCTGCTGCGGGTCCATCGCCAGCGCCTCGCGGGGGGCGATCCCGAAGAACGCGGGGTCGAACTCGGCGGCGCCGCTCAGGAATCCACCGTCGCGCACATAGGACGTGCCGGAGTGGTCCGGGTCGGGGTGGTAGAGGCCGTCGAGGTCCCAGCCGCGGTCGGTGGGGAGTCCGGAGATCACATCGCGCTGCTGGGCAACGACCTGCCACAGCGCCTCGGGGGAGTCCACCCCGCCCGGGAAGCGGCACCCCATGCCGACGATCACGATCGGATCGTTGGTGCCGGCCTCCAGCTCGCGGACCCGCTGACGGGACTGGTGGAGGTCGACGGTGAGGCGCTTGAGGTATTCGACGAGTTTGTCGTTGTCCGTTGTTGTCATGGCGATGATGCCCCCGTAGGCGTCGTGAAGCTGTGCGTGTGCGCGGTCCGGGCGCGGCACGCCCGTGGGACGTGCCCGGGCGTGCCGCGCGCGGCGGACAGGATGAGCGGACCGGGATCCGGGTCCGTGCGGTGCGCAGGTGGAGTTGTGGTCGGAGTGGGGATCGGGGTCAGAGTTCGGAGTCGATGAACGCGAGGAGCTCGTCGACCGAGGCCGACTCGACCCGTGCGGCCAGATCCTTGTCGTCGGCCTGGGTCCGCTGAGCCGGTACGCGGGCCACCAGTGCCTGGAGCCGTTGGACGATCTCGTCCCTGATGTCGTCCTGGGTGTCGTCCGGAAGGCCGGCGAGCGCCGCTTCGAGGCCGTCGAGTTCGGCCAGCCCGGGTACGGCCTGCGGGTCACCGGAGGTGACGGGTTCCACCTCGGCCGGAGCCAGTTCGGTGTGCAGATGGTCCACGACGGCGATCGGCGTGGGGTAGTTGAAGAGGAACGTGGCGGGCAGCCGCAGATCGGCGCTGGTCTGCAGCCTGTTGCGCAGTTCGACGAGCGTCAGCGAGTCGCAGCCCAGGTCCTTGAAGGACCGGTCGGCGGGAATGCCGGACGCGGAGGAACGGCCGAGCACGGCGGCGGTCTGTACCCGGACGAGGTCGAGGAGCAGTTCCTCCCGCTCGTCCCGGCCCAGTGCCGCGAGCCGCTCGCGCAGGGTCGCGGTCGTCGGGGCCGCGGCCGTGGCCGCGGCCTGGGCCGGCCGCGGTGCGGCCGGTGCCAGGTCCCGCAGCACGGTGGGCAGTTGGTTGCCCAGCGCGCCGAGGGTGGCCCGGTCGAGCGGAGCGGGTACGAGCGCGGCGGCGTCCATGCGCAGTGCCGCGTCGAGCAGGGCCAGGCCCTCCGTCCGGTCGATGGGCGCGAGGCCGGTCCGGGCGAGCCGGCCCCGGTCGGCCTCGGACAGGGACCCCGCCATTCCGGCGGCGCCCGGTCGTCCCGCGGTGTCCGCCCACATGCCCCAGGCCAGGGAGAGCGCGGGGAGGTGCTGCGCCCTGCGGTGCTGGGCCAGGGCGTCGAGGTAGGTGTTGGCCGCGGCGTAGTTGCCCTGGCCGGCGCCACCGATGATGCCCATGACGGAGGAGAAGAGGACGAAGGCCGACAGGTCGTGGTCCGCGGTCAGCTCGTGCAGATTGCGGGCCGCGGCGGCCTTGGGGGCGAGCACCGTGTCGAGGCGCTCCGGGGTGAGCGCGGTGATCACACCGTCGTCGAGCACTCCCGCCGCGTGGACGACGGCGGTGAGCCGTACGCCGGTGAGCAGCTGCGCGAGCGCGTCCCGGTCGGCCGTGTCACAGGCGGCCAGGGTCACCTCCGCGCCCAACTCGGTGAGCTCGGCGGCCAGTTCCCTGGCGTCCGGCGCGTCGGGACCCCGGCGGCTGACGAGGAGCAGACGGCGGGCGCCGTGCTCGGTGACCAGATGCCGCGAGACGAGTCCGCCCAGGGCGCCGGTGGCGCCGGTGACCAAAACCGTGCCGTCCGGATCCAGGGCCACCGGCAGGGTGAGGACCACCTTGCCGATGTGCCGTGCCTGGCTGACGTGGCGGAACGCCTCCGGCGCCCGTCGCATGTCCCAGGTGCTCAGCGGCAGCGGAGTGAGCGCGCCCGAGGACAGCAACCGCAGCACATCCGTGAGGAGTTCGGCGATCTTCTCCGTGGGCTCCTGCAGCAGGTCGAAGAATCCGTAGTTCACCCCGGGGTGGTCGGCCGCGATCCGCTCCGGGTCGCGCAGGTCGGTCTTGCCCATCTCCACGAAACGACCGCCGTTCGGCAGCAGCCTCAGGGACGCGTCGATGAACTCACCGGCGAGCGAGTTCAGTACGACGTCCATGCCACGGCCCTCGGTGGCCGCGCCGAACGCGGACTCGAAGTCCAGCGTGCGGGACGACGCCAGGTTCGCTCCGTCGAGTCCGAGGGAACGCAGGGCGTCCCACTTGCCGGGGCCCGCCGTGCCGTACACCTCCGCCCCGAGATGCCGGGCCAGTTGGACGGCGGCCATCCCGACCCCGCCGGCGGCGGCGTGGATCAGGACGCGCTCGCCCGCGGTCAGGCCGGCGAGGTCGACCAGGGCGTGGTAGGCGGTGAGGAACACGATCGGCGCGGACGCCGCCTGGGCGAAGGTCCAGTCGGCGGGCATGACGGCGACCCGCCGGTGGTCGGCGACGACCACCGGGCCGAACGCCCCGGAGAACAGGCCCATGACCCGGTCGCCGACGTCGAGACCGGTGACGCCGGGCCCGACCTCGGTGACCACACCGGCCCCTTCGAGGCCGAGCAGACCGGGGTCGCCGGGGTAGAGGCCGAGGGTGTTCAGGACGTCGCGGAAGTTGACGCCCGCGGCGCGCACGGCGATGCGTACCTCGCCGTCGGCCAGCGGGGCCAGGGCCTCCGGGCAGGGTTCGAGGGCCAGGTGGTCCAGGGTCCCGCGGTCACGGACCCCGAGCCGCCAGGCGGTGACGCCGGCCGGGGGAACCAGGGAGCCGTCGGCCGTCGCCCGGCCGAGCATCGGCACGAACAACTCGTTCTCGCGGACGGCGAGTTGATGCTCCGCGCCGATGAGCGGCAGTGCGGTGCGGCAGTCGGCCGCCGACTCCACGTCGAGGAGTCCGACGCGCCCGGGGTTCTCGGTCTGCGCCGAGCGGGCCAGACCCCATACGGCAGCGAGTCCGGGGTCCACGTCGGCGTCCGCGGCCGTGGCCACGGCGGCCCGGGTGACGAGTACCAGCCGGGAGTCGGCGAGCCGGTCGTCGGCCAGCCATTCCTGGAGCAGGGCGAGCGCGCGGTGCACGGCGGCCGGGGCGCCGGCCCCCGGCCCGTCGGCACGCTCTCCGGGCCCGGTGGCGTCACCGGAGTCCCCGAGGTCCGCGAGCGGCGCGAAGACCACCTCGGGGGCGGGAAGCCCCGCGTCGAGGGCCTGGCCCAGGGCCGCGAGGTCGGCGTACGGCGCACCGACGCCCAGGTCGGCGGCGCCGAGCGCGGCGGCCGACGGAGACGGCTCCTGGTCCACCGCGGCCGGGATCCAGTCCAGCCGGTGGAGGGAGCGCGGGACGGCCACCTCGTCCCTCACCGGGCGCAGGACCAGTTCCTCGACCTCGGCGACCACGGCGCGGGACTCGTCGAGCAGGGTCAGGGACACCGTGTCGGGCCCGGTGGTGGTGATGACCACGCGGGCGGTACGGGCACCGGTCTGACGGACGGTCACACCGTGCCAGGAGAAGGGCAGCAGTCGGCGGTTGCCGTCGTCCAGCGCCGTCATGACGATCGGGTGCAGGGCCGCGTCGAGCAGCGCCGGGTGCAGCCCGTAGGAGGCGGCGTCGGTGACGGAAGGCGGCAGGGCGACCTCGGCGACGAGGTCCTTGCCGTGCCGCCAGGCGGCGCGCAGGCCCTGGAAGACGGGCCCGTAGGCGTACCCCGCGGTGGCCAGCTCGTCGTAGCAGCCGTCGACGACCAGCGGCTCGGCCTCGGCGGAGGGCGGGCCCGCCGCGGTCGCGGGGGTCCCCTCGTGCGCGGCGAGGGCTCCGGTGGCGTGCAGGGTCCACGGCTCGACGGCGCCGTCCGGCGTCTCTGAGCGGGCGTGCACGGTCAGGGCCCGCTGTCCGTCGTCGCCGGGTGCGGCCACGACGACCTGTACCTCGGTGCGGCCCTCCTCGGGGATCACCAGCGGCGCGAGCAGGGTGAGTTCGGCGACCCGCGGCGTACCGGTCTGCGAACCGGCGCGGGCGGCGAGTTCGAGGAACGCGGTACCGGGCAGCAGGACCGAACCGAGGACGGCGTGGTCGGCGAGCCAGGGGTGGGTGCGGCGGCCGAGCCGGGCGGTCAGGACGACCTGGCCGGATTCGGCGAGTTCGACGGCGGGGCCGAGCAGCGGGTGACCGGCCGCGCCTTCGGTGCCGCGCGCGGTCAGCCAGTACCGCTCCCGCTGGAAGGCGTACGTGGGCAGTGCGGGCGTCGGTCCCGGGCCGAACACGGCGTCCCAGTCGGGGCCCCGGCCACGCACGTGCAGGGCGCCGAGCGCGGCGGCCAGGGTGCGGTGCTCGGCCCTGCCGCGGCGCAGCACGGGGACGAACGCCGACGCGTCGTCGTCGAGGCAGTCCCGGCCCAGTGCCGACAGCACGCCGTCCGGGCCGAGTTCGAGGAAGGTCCGCATCCCGAGGCCGTGGAGCGCCGCCAGACCGTCGGACATCCGTACTTCGCGGCGTACCTGCCGCACCCAGTAGTCGGCGGTGACGTCGACGGGTCCTCCGGTGACGGTGGACACCATGGTGATACGCGGCTCCGCGTACGCGACGCCCGCGGTCACGGCCGCGAAAGCGTCGAGCATCCCGTCCATGCGGTGCGAGTGGAAGGCGTGACTGACGACGAGCCGGCGCGTCTTTCGGCCGGAGGCGGCGAACGCCTCGGCGACCCGCTCGACGGCCTCGACGTCGCCGGAGACGACGACGGCCACGGGGCCGTTGACGGCGGCGATGCTCACCTCGTGCTCGCGGCCTTCGAGGAGCGGGAGGACCTCCTGCTGCGAAGCCTGGACGGCCAGCATCGCACCACCCGCCGGCAGGGCCTGCATGAGCCGGCCGCGCGCGGAGACCAGGGCGCAGGCGTCCGGCAGGGTGAGGATCCCGGCGACATGAGCGGCGGCGAACTCGCCGATGGAGTGGCCGAGTACGGCGTCCGGAGCCAGGCCCCGGTGCTCAAGGAGCCGGAACAGCGCCACCTGGAGGGCGAAGAGGGCGCACTGGGTGTTCTCGGTCCGGTTGAGAGCCTCGGCGTCGCCGAACATCACCTCACGGATCGGCGGAGTGCCGGGCACGGAGCCGCGGCAGGCGTCGAGTTCGGCGCACACCGCGTCGAGGGCGGCGGCGAAGACCGGCTCGCTCTCGTACAACTCACGACCCATGCCGACGCGTTGGCTGCCCTGCCCGGTGAAGAGGTAGGCGAGACCGTC
This sequence comes from Streptomyces aureus, assembly GCF_001418135.1. Taxonomy (GTDB): domain Bacteria; phylum Actinomycetota; class Actinomycetes; order Streptomycetales; family Streptomycetaceae; genus Streptomyces; species Streptomyces aureus_A. The sequence goes on along the minus strand of NZ_LIPQ01000324.1, from coordinate 1,218 downwards.
GTCGGGGCGTGCCGTGCCGAGCGTCAGCGCGGAGTGCGGCTCGCCACGGCCGAGCGCGGCCAGTGCCGCGACGGCCTCGGAGCGGTCCTCGGCGGTGACGGCCGCGCGGTGATCGAGCGCGGTACGCGTGGTGGCCAGGGCACGGCCGAGGTCACGGTCGGACACCTCGCCGGAGGCGTCCAGGGCGTCGACGAGTGCGGTGGCCTGGGCGCGCAGCGCCGCCTCGGTACGGCCGGACAGCACCCACAGGGGCGCGGAGCCGTCCTCCCCGGAACCGGCTCCGGACACGACCGGTTCGGCCGTGGGGGCTTCGGCGAGGATGACGTGGGCGTTGGTGCCGCTGATGCCGAAGGACGAGACACCGGCGCGGCGTGCCCGGTCCTGGACGGCGGGCCAGGGGTGGGGCTGGGTGAGGACCTCGACGCCGCCGGATTCCCAGTCGACGAGCTCGCTGGGCTTGCTCACGTTCAGCGAGGCGGGCAGCTCACCGTGCTGCAGGGCCATGACCATCTTGATGACGCCGCCGACGCCGGCGGCGGCCTGGGCGTGGCCGAGGTTGGACTTGAGCGACCCGAGCATCAGGGGCCGGTCATTGTCGCGTTCGCTGCCGTAGGTGGCGAGGAGGGCTTGTGCCTCGATGGGGTCGCCGAGGACGGTGCCGGTGCCGTGGGCCTCGACCGCGTCGATTCCGGCGAAGGAGACTCCGGCGTCCTGGACGGCGGCGCGGATGACGCGTTCCTGGGCGGGGCCGCTGGGTGCGGTGAGTCCGTTGGACGCGCCGTCCTGGTTGACGGCGGTGCCGGCGACGACGGCGAGGACTTGGTGTCCGAGTCGGCGGGCGTCGGAGAGTCGCTCGACGACGAGGACGCCGACGCCTTCGGCCCAGGCCGTGCCGTCGGCGTCGGCGGAGAAGGACTTGCAGCGGCCGTCGGCGGCGAGTCCGCGCTGGCGCGAGAACTCGACGAAGATGCCGGGCGTCGACATGACGGTCACACCGCCCGCGAGGGCCAGTGAGCACTCGCCGGACCGCAGGGCTTGTACGGCGAGGTGCAGGGCGACGAGGGAGGAGGAGCACGCGGTGTCGACCGTGAGCGCGGGGCCCTGGAGGCCGAGGGTGTAGGCGACCCGGCCCGAGGCCACGCTCGACGTGGTGCCGGTCAGTCCGAACCCGGCGGAACCCGCAGCCGCCTCGCCGAGCCGCGGACCGTACTCCTGGGC
>NZ_LIPQ01000323.1 GCF_001418135.1 Streptomyces aureus | reverse complement strand
CAGCCGGCGGGGCGGGGCGCGTCCCCGGCGGGTTCGGGCAGCTCCGGCAGCTCGGGGAGACGCAGACCCCGGCCCGAGGTCCGGGTACACGCGCTGCCGGGCATGTCCCAGGCTGCGGCCGTCCCGGGCGGGACGAGGAAACCGAGGGTGTCGCAGGTGCCGTCGTGGACGACGGGGCCCACGGCGGGGACGGCGCCGCGCCGCAGGATGTCGACGGCCTCGAGGCCCTGCCGGACCGGCACGGTCACCAGGTCCCAGGGCTCGGCGGGCTGCTGGGCCACGGCCGGAACCGGACCGCGGTCCTGGGGGGTGGACTGGGACGCGCGGACGTCCGGGGCGGGCGCCTGGCGCGTGGCCGACTGGGAACCGATCTCCGACATGGGACCCCTCCTCGCTCCTGAGGAGACACGTTCCGTCTCTCCCTTACGGTTCAACGCCCGTGCGCGTCAACGGCTACGGCGCCATGCCGCCGCAAAGGATGGCAGTTCATGGCAGATCGCAGGCGAGATATCCGATTTGTAGCCAAACTCTGCGTACGCATCCGGTCACAGCAGGTACGTTCTTGCCGCCGGACCACCCGGCAGCACAGGAGAGGGCTCGGCCATGGCGATGTCACGGGCAGTTCCCAATCTCGCCTTCCGCCGGCNNGGGAGATCGGCGAACAGGTCGCGTGCGACGCCCGCTACATCGGGCGCGTGGAGGCGGGCGAGATCCGTTGCCCCAACTACGCGTACGAGCGGGTCTTTCTGCACATGTTCCCCGGTCTGGGTCTCTCCGACCTGGGCTTCTCCGCGCGGGAGACGGTGCGCGGCCGGCGGCAGCCGGTCGCGGCCGGGGCTCCGGCTCCCGCGGCACCACCGACCCGGAACGATGAGGAGAGCGACGTGCTGCGTCGCGCATTCATGACGAGCGGCTCCGCCACCCTGGCGGCCGCCTCGCTGGGACTCGGCGGCCCCGCCGTCGCGATCCCCGCCCCCCGCGGCACCCACCGGATCGGCGACGCCGAGGTGCGGGCCGTCGAGGACGCCGTGCGGCAGATCCGCCTGCTCGACGACCGGCACGGCGCCGACGGGCTCTACAAGGTCGCCGCCCACCCGCTCCGGGCCGCGTACGCGCTGCTCGACACGGGAACCATGACCCGCCGCTCCACCGAGGACCGGCTGCACGCGGGCGCGGGCGAGCTCTCCCTCTCGGTGGGCTGGCTGGCCCACGACTCGGGCCGGCACGACGACGCCCGCTCGCACTACGCCGAGGCCCTCGCCACCGCGCGCGTGTCGGGGAACGCGGCCCTGGAGGCGCACGCCTTCTGCAACACGTCCTTCCTCGCCCGGGACACCGGCCGGTACCGCGAGGCGGTGCGGGCGGCGCAGGCCGGCCTGCGGGCCGCCAGGACGCTGGACTCGGCGCGGCTGCTCTCGCTGCTCTCACTGCGGGAGGCGGCCGCGTGGGCCGGGCTCGGCGACCGGCCGGCCTGCGAGCAGGCCCTCGGCCGCGCCCACGGCTTCTTCGACCGGGGCGCGACGGACGAGGACCCCGAGTGGATGTCGTTCTTCGGGGAGCCGGAGCGGGAGGCCCTGGAGGCCCAGTGCTGGTCGGCCCTGGGCGACTGGGGCCGGGCCGCCCGGCACTCCCACCGGGCCACGGTCCTGCAGAACCCGCACTTCGCGCGGAACCTGGCGCTCTACCGCGCCCATCTCGCCAAGAACCTGGCGCACGCGGGCCGCCCCGACGAGGCCGCCGCGGAGGCGAAGCGGGTCGTGGACTCCCTGGAGGGCATCGCCTCGGCCCGGATCCGCAGGATGCTCGTCGACACCCGTCAGGCCCTCGCCGCGTACTGAGCGGTGGCCGGGGGCCGCCGGTCCAGGTGCCCGGCGCCGCCTACTCCAGGTGCCCGGTGTCGTTCCAGCGCTCGACCGCCGGGGCGCCGTACGCCCAGCCCAGGACGGACAGGCTCGTCGGGTCGAGGCGGATGCGGGAGGCGAAGGAGACGTCCTCGCCGAGCCAGCGGGCGCCGATCGACCGCAGGATGTGGCCGTGGGCGAAGACCAGGACGTCACGGTCGGCGGAGCGGGCCCAGTTCACGATCTCGTCGGCGCGGTCCGAGAGCTGCGCCAGGGTCTCTCCGTCCGGGACCCCGTCGCGCCAGATGAACCAGCCCGGCCGGATGTCCTGGATCTGCGGCGGGGTCAGCCCCTCGTACGCCCCGTAGTCCCACTCCATCAGCGCGTCCCAGGGTTCCGCCCGCCCGGCGAAACCGGCGATCTCGCAGGTCTCGCTCGCGCGGACCAGGGGGCTGGTGCGCACCTCCACGCCGGGCAGTCCCTGCCAGGGGCCGCGGTGGAGACGCTCGCCCAGGAGCTTCGCGCCGCGCCGCCCCTCGTCGAGCAGCGGGATGTCGGTCCTGCCGGTGTGCCGGCCGAGAAGTGACCACTCGGTCTGGCCGTGCCGGGCGAGCAGGATGCGCGGTGCCATGGGAAGGATCTCCAGGGGTTCACGGTGCGGACGTGCCGCTCCCATCATCGCCCACGTGGATTCGGGGTGACGTCCGGGCAACCCCCGGGTGGCGTCCGGCGTCCCCTCCCCCGGGGCGATCACTGGTTGGGGGGACCTCTTCGTATGGGCAAGCCACGCTGGTGGGCCGAATTGGCGCTGGTCGCGGTCGTGTACGCGGCCTATTCGGGCGGGCGGCTCCTCGTCCGGGGCGACGAGGCCGCGGCCGTCGAGCACGGCCTCGCGATCCTGCGTCTGGAGCGGCTGCTCGGCATCGACGCCGAGCACCCGCTGAACCGGCTGTTCACGGACGTGCCCGCCCTCGGGATCCCGGCGGACTTCGCGTACGCCTCGCTGCACTATCTCGTCACCCCGGCGGTCCTGGTCTGGCTCTTCCGCCGCCGCCCCGCCCACTACCGGGCCGCCCGCACCTGGCTGATGGCCTCCACCCTGCTCGGTCTGGTCGGCTTCACCCTGCTGCCCACCTGCCCGCCCCGGCTGCTCGACCCGGTGTACGGCTTCACCGACACGATGGCGTACTTCAGCGCGTACGGCTGGTGGGGCGGCGAGGCCAGCGCGCCGCGCGGGCTCGGCGGTCTCACGAACCAGTACGCGGCCATGCCCAGCCTGCACGTCGGCTGGGCGCTGTGGTGCGGGGTGATGCTCTGGCGGTACGGGCGGACACCCGTCACCAAGGCGCTCGGGGTCGCGTATCCGCTGGTCACGACGCTGGTCGTGATGGGGACCGCCAACCACTATCTGCTCGACGCGGTCGCCGGAGCGGCCGTGATGGGCGCCGGCCTGCTCCTCACCCCGCATGCCCTGCGGCTCGCCCGGCGACTGCGCGGGACGACGGAAGCGCCCCCGGTTGTCAGTGGCGGATGCGAGACTTCCACGGGTGAGCGCATCCCCGGACAGCGGTCTGTCCCGACCTCCGCAGACGACACGTCGACAGCTGCTCGCTGAGCTGCGCGGACCGGCCACTCCGCCGCGTCCGCTGGACGCGCGGGCCCTGGCGGCACTGGCCGCCAACCCCGGCTGCCGGCGCCGGGCCCTGCTCGACGGCGCGGGGGTCGACAAGTCCGCGCTGGCCGCGAAGCTCGGCTCGCCGGCCCCGTTCGGGCAGTCCCAGTTCGCGATCGTCCGGGGCAACTCCTTCGAGGCGAAGGTCAAGGCGGACGGCGGCCGCGAGCTGCTGCGCCTGATCGGCGTCGACGAGCCGGGCACGGTGTCCGTGCCCGAGCTCGCGGCCGCCGGACCCGAGGGCCGGGTGGCGCGCACCGCCCTCGCCCTGCGGGAGGCGACCGCGGCGGGGGCGTGGACGCTGCTCGACCATCCGCTGCTGGCCCTGGAGGTCGCCGGTTCCCCGGTGTACCTGGAGCCGGACGCGGTGGTGGTCCGTCCCGACGGCGGGTGGACGGTCGTGGAGATCAAGTCCTTCCCGATGGTCGACGGCGCGGCCGACGCGTCGAAGGTCGGCGCGGCCGCCCGGCAGGCCGCCGTGTACGTGCTCGCGCTCGAACGGGTGGCGGCGGTGACCGAGGGCGCCCGGGTCGCCCAGTCGGTGCTGCTCGTCTGCCCGAAGGACTTCTCCAACCTGCCGACGGCCTCGGTCGTCGACGTGCGCAAGCAGCGGTCGGTCACCCGGCGCCAGCTCGACCGGCTGACCCGGATCGACGAGATCGCGGCGGCCCTGCCCGAGGGCGTCAGCTTCGATGTGGCCGAGCGATCGGCCGAGGAGCTGACGGCGGCCGTGGAAAGCGTGCCCCATCAGTACGCGCCGGAGTGCCTGGCCGCCTGCGAGCTGGCCTTCCACTGCCGGTCGCGGGCCCGGCAGGCGGACGCGGTGGAGACCCTGGGCCGTTCGGTACGGGGTGAGCTGGGCGGCCTGACGACGGTCGGCGCGGTCCTCGCGGCGGCGCGCGGCGAGGAGGGCGACCCGGAGGACCCGGCGGTGGCGGCGCTGCGCAGGGCGCGGGCGCTGCGCGAGGAGGCGCTGGCGTCGGCGCCCGCCCGCACTCCTCGGGAGCACGTCGAATGCCCCTGCTGACGCCCGTTTCCTGTGCCGCGCCCCGGGAGGGCCTCGCATGTCGCTGATCTCCACCCTCGCCCGTATGGAGGCCGTCGAGGCCGGCCGGGCGCAGCCCCTCGCGACCGTCCGGCACCGGCGGGTCTCCGAGCGGCCGCTCGTCCTCGTGCCGCTGACCACGGCCGGTGAGGCGGGCGCCCCGCTGGGCGCGCTCGTCGGCACCGACCCGGAGGAGCCGCGGCTCCTGGTGGTGGCCCAGCCCCGGGACCGGGACCTGCGGTTCGCCTTCCTCGCCGACCTGGCGGAGGAGGTCCTGCCGTACGTCGACTCGTTCACGGAGGCCGTCGAGGCGGCGGAAAGGAGCGAGGTCGACCCCGGGACCGGCAGGAAGGTGAAGGTCGAGGTGGAGCTGTGCGCGGACGCGCCGCAGCTGATCGTGCCGAGCCGGGCGGGCATCGAGTACGTACGGCTGCTCGGGCGGTCGACGCGGTTCCGGCGGACCGCCGAGCAGGACCCGGAGACGCCGTTCCCCGCGCCGCCGCGCGTCCCGCTCCTCGGGCGCTGGCTGACGCACTTCGGCGACCGGGCCCGGGTGCCCGGCTCCTCGCTGCTGCTGTCGGCGACCGATCTCCTCAACCGGCACTGGGCGACCGGCCAGTCCTCCCTGGAGGACCAGCACCTGGGCGCGCTGCTCGCGTGGATCGACCCCCACGACGGTGAGCCGGGCGCCGAGGCGGCGCTGCGGGCCGAGGCCGGGCGGGACTCCGACGGGCAGTTGCTGTGCCCGCCCGCCGGTCCCGCCACCGATCCCGCCTTCGACAACCGGCTCCTCGCGCCGGCGATCGAGCGGTACGACCGGGCCCGGCAGGCCGTCGGCGCCGCCGAGGACGGCGAGGCGGCCGAGCGCGGACTCGGCGAACTGCACCGGTCCGAGCGGGAGCTGCGCCGGCTGGTCGTCTCGCAGATGAAGCCCACGTGGGACGCGGTGTGGCGGGCGATCGGCCTGCTGCGCGAGCTGCCGGAGGGGGCCAGGGTCGAGGACCGCTGGACCCGCGACCGCTGGTCCTTCACCGCCCACCGGGACCGGGTCACCGCCGGTGAGCCGCCGCAGCCGCGACGGGACGACGCCGTGACGGCGGCCCGGAAGCTCGCCGCGCGCGAGCAGGCGCAGGGCCAGCTGGAGGCGCAGGAGGCCCTCGACGATCCGCTGGTGCTCGCCGGACGGCGGCTGTCGGGCGAGGCGTTCACGGCCGAGGTGGTCGAGGTGACGATGGCGTGGACGGAGTCCAAGCGGCCCGCGCCGCGCCCGCTGCTCACGGTCCGCACGGAGGACCGGCCGCATCTGGGCGAGAAGGTGAAGGTGTACCGCTCGCTCGAAGGAAAGCCGCAGTCGGCGGAGTTCGTGCGGTACGAGGAGGACGGGGCGCTGCTGCTGCGCCTCCTCGACCGGATGGGCCGCTCGAAGGAGCCCGCGGAGGGCTCGGTGCCGGAGAAGGGCGAGCGGATCGCCTGGACGCTGTTCGAGCACGACCAGCGGGTCGGGCCGCAGCTGCCGGAGGCGGAGGAGACGCCCTGGACGCACGGCGGTCCTCCCCGGACCGACGCCGTGGAACTGCCCGACGCCGTGACCGCGGAGGATGTGCTGTGACCGTGTTCGACCTCTCGACGCCGCCCGTCGACGACGCGGCGCCCTTCGACCCCTCGGCCGCCGCGGGCAGGGCGACGGCCGACATCCTGGCGGCCACCCTGCACGGCACCGCGCGCGGTGTCGTCGTGGACTCACCGCCGGGTGCGGGGAAGTCGACGCTCGTGGTGCGGGCCGCGCTCGAACTGGCCGCGGCCGGGCGCCCCCTGATGGTGGTGGCCCAGACGAACGCGCAGGTGGACGATCTGGTCCTGCGGCTCGCCGAGAAGGAGCCGGACCTGGAGGTCGGCCGGCTGCACTCGAACGACAGCGACCCGTACGACAAGGCGCTCGACGACCTGGAGAACGTACGGAAGTCGGCGAAGGCCGGTGAGCTGACCGGGCTTCCGGTCGTCCTCTCCACGGCCGCCAAGTGGGCGCACGTGAAGAACGTCGAGCCGTGGGCGCACGCGATCGTCGACGAGGCGTACCAGATGCGTTCGGACGCGCTGCTCGCCGTGGCGGGGCTCTTCGAGCGGGCGCTGTTCGTGGGCGATCCCGGGCAGTTGGACCCGTTCTCGGTGGTGGGCGCCGAGCAGTGGGCGGGGCTCTCGTACGACCCGTCGGCGAGCGCGGTCTCGACCCTGCTCGCGCACAACCCGGAACTGCCGCAGCACCGGCTGCCGGTGTCCTGGCGGCTGCCCGCATCGGCGGCGCCGCTGGTCTCGGACGCGTTCTACCCGTTCACGCCGTTCCGCAGCGGCACCGGGCACGGGGACCGGAAGCTCTCGTTCACGGTCGCGTCGGACGGTTCGGGCCCCGACCGGGTCCTGGACGAGGCGGCGGAGTCGGGCTGGGGCCTGCTCGAACTGCCCGCCCGGCACACCCCCCGCACCGACCCGGAGGCGGTCGGCGCGGTCGCCGTCGTGGTGCGCCGGCTCCTCGACCGGGGTGGCGCCGCGGTCTCGGAGCGCTCGGAGTCCCCGGTACCCCTGACACCCGACCGGGTCGCGGTCGGCACCGCCCACCGCGACCAGGCGGCGGCGGTCCGGGCGGCCCTCGCCGAACTGGGCGTCACGGGCGTGACGGTGGACACCGCGAACCGGCTCCAGGGACGTGAGTACGACGTGACCGTCGTCCTGCACCCGCTGTCCGGGCGCCCCGACGCGACCGCCTTCCACCTGGAGACGGGGCGGCTGTGCGTGCTGGCGTCCCGGCACCGGCACGCGTGCATCGTGGTCTGCCGGGCGGGCGTCACGGACCTGCTCGACGCGCACCCGTCGACCGAGCCGGTCCGGCTGGGCGTCGCCGTGTCGTTCCCGGACGGCTGGGAGGCGAACCACGCGGTCCTCTCCCACCTGGAGGAGCACCGGGTCGCCTGGACGCCCTGAGCTTTCCTGGGCGCCTTGAGTTCTACCGGGCCGGTTCCGCCGCCAGGGTGAGGAGTTCGTCGACCGACCACTGGTCGTAGATGTGCTCGCCGTACTTCACGGCGGCGACCCGGCCGTCGGGCGTGATCAGGAAGTCGGCGGGGAGTCCCAGGCGACCGGCCGGCTGCGCGCCGGCCGGCAGCCGGCCCCTGCCCCGGAGCAGCTCCCAGGCGCCGCGGAGCACGCCCCCGGCGATCGCGGGCCAGCCGCGCGGGTCGAGCAGGGCCCGGCGGTGGGACTCCACGCCGAACTCGGCGTACAGCACCTTGTCGGGGTCCGCGACGACGGCGAACGGCAGGTGGGCCACGTGCTCGCGGAGCTCCTCGGCGGGCGAGTGGAAGAACACGACCTCCCGGATCCCGGCCCGCTCGATCTCGTCGTGGCGCTGGGCCACCGAGCGCAGATGGAGATTGCACACGGGGCACCCCGCGAAGCGCCGGAACTGCACGTGGGTGGTCCGCCCGGGGTCGGGGAGGGTGAGCGG
>NZ_LIPQ01000322.1 GCF_001418135.1 Streptomyces aureus | reverse complement strand
CTGTCGTCGAACCCCCGTCGTCGCCCGCGGGGCAGACGGGAGTTCGACGACGGGGTCCAGGCGGCTCCTCAGACCAGCGGCTTCACCGACATCAGCAGGTGGCGGTGGGTCGGCTGCGGGCCGTCGGTGAGCAGGGCCCGCTGGCCCGGGCCCAGGAGGTGGAAGTGGACCTTCTGGGCGTCCAGGGCGGTCAGGGCGTCCATGAGGTACCCGGGGTTGAAGGCCACCGTGAGGGTGTCCGGGCCCGTGAGGGTGGCCGGGAGGCGCTGGGAGGCCACGTCGTCCTCGTAGCCCGCCTGGAGATGGATCGACGTGGGGGTGAAGGTCAGCTGGACCGGGCTGTCGCCCTCCGCGACGACCGCGACCCGCTTCACCGCCTCGGTCAGCGGGGCCCGGTCGGTGGCGGCCAGGGCGTGGTCGCCGAGGGCGAAGAGCTTGTCGTGGCGGGGGAGACGGCCGTCCAGGAGGCGGGTGATGGTGCGCAGGCCGTCGCTCTCGAAGCCGATCGAGCCGCCGTCAAGGGCGAGCCGGGCCGGGCCCGCGCCCGCCAGGGAGCGGGCGATCTCGGTGAGGCGCCGGGCGGGGACGACCACGTCGGCCGGCTCGCCGCCTTCCGCCTCCGGCTTCCACTCCAGGGTGCGGACCGCGTAGCGGTAGCGGTCGGTGGCCGCGAGCGTCATCACCGTGCCGTCCAGGGCGAGCCGTATCCCAGTGAGGACCGGCAGCGAGTCGTCCCGGCCCGCCGCCACGGCCACCTGGCCGACCGCCGTGGCGAAGGCGTCCCCGTCCACCAGGCCGCGGACCTCGGGCAGCGCGGGCGGGGCCGGATAGTCGTCCAGGGGCAGGAGCGAGAGGCCGAACCGGGCCTCGCCCGAGGTGACCGAGAGCCGGGCGCCCTCCACGGCGAGCTCCGTGAGGCCCCGGGGGAGCACCTTGCAGATGTCGAGCAGTCGCCGGCCCAGGACCAGGGCCCGGCCCTCGACGTCCGTGTCGGCCTCGACCTCGATCCGGGCCGAGGCCTCGTGGTCGAGGCCGGAGACCCGCAGCCGGCCGTCCGCGGCCTCCAGGAGCAGACCGCCGAGGACGGGCATGGGGGAGCGGGCCGGCAGGACGCGCGCGGCCCAGGCCACGGCATCGGTCAACACGCCGCTGTCGATACGGAATTCCATACCGCCGACGCTAGACGCCACCACTGACAACGCCGTTGACCGGCGTGTTCGGTCGACCTTCGGCGAGGCCGGGCCGCAGCCGGGCCGCCGCCGTCGAGCACGGCGGGACCGTGCCGTGCGCTCCGGGGTGAGGTCGGCGCGGAGCACGGGAAGGGAATCGCTCCCCCGACCGTTGCAGTCACGGAACAGGTCGGCGACGTCCAGGGGGAGCAGCGCGATGAGCGACGGTCACGTCCAGGTACAGGTCCACGGCACGGTGGAGCCCGGATTCGAGTCCGTACGGGAGGAGTTCGCCACCGTCGTGGCGAACGAGGCACGCGACGGCGGAGCCCAGCTCGCCGTCCATCACCACGGGCGGCTGGTGGTGGACCTCTGGGGCGGCGACGGGGTCGACGGGGACTCGCTCCTCGGCCTCTACTCCTCCTCCAAGGGTGCGATGGCCCTGGTCACCGCCCTGCTCGTCCAGGACGGCGTGCTCGATCTCGACCGCGAAGTCGCCTCCTGGTGGCCCGAGTTCGCCGCCGAGGGCAAGGGGAGGCTGACCCTGCGGCAGCTGCTCGCCCACCGGTCCGGCGTGATCGGCGCCGACGGCGGCCTCAGCCCCGACGAACTCGCCGACGACCGGGCCGTCGCCGCACGGCTCGCGGGCCAGCGCCCCTTCTGGGAGCCCGGCACCGCCCACGGCTACCACGCCCTCGTGATCGGCCCCCTCGTCGGCGAGGTCGTCCTGCGGGCCACCGGCCGGACGATCCAGGAGCTGTTCGAGGAGCGGGTCCGCGCCCCGTACGCGCTCGACTACTACCTGGGCCTGCCCGAGGAGCTGGAGCCCCGCTTCCGTACGGCCCTGCCGATGCTGCCGACGCCCGCCGAGCAGGCCCTCCTCGCGGAGAACCCGATCGCCCCCGACAGCCTCATGGCCATCGCGTTCAACTTCCACGCGGACCCGCCGTTCGACATCGTCGGGTACGCCAACTCCCGTACGGTACGGGCCCGGGCGCCGATCTCCGGCGGCGGCGTCGGCTCCGCGCGCGGCCTCTCCCGGATGTACGCGGCGATCGCCGGCGAGCTCGACGGCCGCGCCCCGCTCCTGAAGCCGGACACCCTGGCCGAGGTCGCCCGGATCCACTCCTCCGGCCAGGACCTGGTGACCGGCTCGACGAACGCCTTCGGCCTCGGCTTCGTCCCGCTGGCCACCCGCCACCCGGTGCTCGGCCCGGGCGCCGTGGGCCACAGCGGCGCTCCCGGCTCCCAGGCCTTCGCCGACCCCGCCGCCGGCCTCGCCTACAGCTACGCCCGCCGCCGTTTCGCCTTCGCCGCAGGCCCCGGCGCCGCCGAGAACGACCGCCTGATCCCGGCGGTGGTCGCGGCGGCCGCGCGCCGGAACGAGATCTCCGGCGCGGCCGAAGGGGCCGTTTGACGGGAACGGCCTCGCGGGACGCTCAACCCCGCCCGACGCCGGGCGGCGCGCAACGCCGAGCGCCCGCCTTCCGCTGCTGCGGAGGGCGGGCGCGCTCGTGTGACTCGGGGCCGGGGCCGGCCCCGGGGCCAGGCCCAGGGCTCGGGATCAGGCGGCGTTCTTGATCGCCGAGATGTCGAAGTTCAGCTTGACCTTGTCGCTGACCATGACGCCGCCGGTCTCCAGGGCCGCGTTCCAGGTCAGACCCCAGTCGGAGCGCAGGATCTCGGCGGAGCCCTCGAAGCCGACGCGCTCGTTGCCGTACACGTCCGTCGCGGAGCCGTTGAACTCCAGGTCGATGGCGAGCGGCTTCGTGACGTCCTTGATGGTCAGGTCGCCGGTGATCCGGTACGTGTCGCCGCCCAGCTGCTGGGCGTGCAGGGAGCGGAACGTCATGAGCGGGAACTGCTCGGCGTCGAAGAAGTCGCCGCTGCGCAGGTGGCCGTCGCGGTCCGCGATGCCCGTGTCGATCGAGGCGATCCTGACGTCGATCGATGCGGTGGAGGCGTCCGGGTTCGTGCCGTCCAGCCTCAGGACGCCCTCGTGCTCGGCGAAGGTGCCGCGGACGTTGGTGACCATGGCGTGGCGGACGGTGAAACCGATGCTGCTGTGGGCCGGGTCGATGGTGTAGTCGCCGGTCAGGGCGGTCAGGGCCGGGTCGACCGGGAGGGTGGCGACGGCGGCGGCGGCGGCGGACTCGTTGCTCTTGCGGTTGAAGAAACCCATGACTGACTGCTCCTTGATCGGGATGTGTGTCGACCGATTCTTGTTGAACCTTCAACGAGAATGACTGTAGACGCATTCCGTTCAACTTTCAACATCTCTGGAAGATGTTCACACGAATGGCGCCGCCAGGCACCGACACCCTCTGGCGGACGCGCGTAGAACTGCGGCACCATCTCCCTGCGCGAAGCGCACCAGAGCACCAGAGCACCACCTGCACCACCGTCCCCACCGTCACGGTCACCAGCAGGAGGCAACCCCATGAAGCTCCGCTCCGTCCTCACCGCCCTCGCCCTCGTCCTCGGCGC
>NZ_LIPQ01000321.1 GCF_001418135.1 Streptomyces aureus | reverse complement strand
GGGCCGGGTCGAGGTCGACGAGGCGGAGGCGGCGGCGCTCGACGCCGCCGAGGGCGAGGCCGGAGAGGAGGAGTGGGGGCAGCCCGACGAGCAGGACCGACAACAGCCCGAGCAGCACGAACACGGCGCAGACGGTGCCGCCGAGGAGCGCGCCGGTCGCCAGGTACGCGACGGCTCGCCAGGGCCATGGCCCGAGGGGGAACCGGGGCCGGGTGAGCGCCTGCCAGGGGTTACGGGGGTCCATGCGGCCCCACGGTAGGCGGCGGGACCGGGGGCGGGCCATGGAACGGGAGCTGCGTGCTCCCCCCGGGGGCTTCCTCCCTCAGGGCGCCCGCCAGACCGTCAGGTCCCCGGTCAGGAAGTTGATCCCGCTCTGCGGCATGGCGGTCGACTTCACCTGGATGACGAACAGGGCGATGTCACCGGAAGGGTGCTTGAGGCAGATCTCGCTGCCGGCCGCCGCCCAGGCCAGTGAAAGATCGCGGCTCGCATCGCCGGCGAGGGCGGCGCGGCACGCGTCGAGGGTGGCTCCCGGCTTGCCGAGGTGCAGCTGCATCAGGCTGGTGCGGCTCTCCAGGCCGCAGGTCTCCTTGCAGACGAGGCGGATGTCCCCCTTGCGGTCCTCGCGCTCGATCGGCTCCTTGATGCTCATGGAGTTCTTCTCGGTCAGCATCTGGAAGGGGTACGCGACGGCTTGAGGCGGTTCGGGCGCCGTCGTGGAGGGGCGCGACGCCCTCCCCCATGTCCGGCCGCCGTCCTTCGACGCGGAGGCGGAGGCGGAGGACGACGCGGACGGACCGGGGGGCGTCGTGCTCGCGGACGCCGCGCGGTCGCGGATCCGGTCCACGGCGTCCATGACCGTCCATGTCAGGCCCGTCAGGAGGAGGGCGCCCGCCGTGACGGCGGCGGCCGTGACGAGGGCGGTGCGCCGTCTCCGGGACGGCCGCTCGTCCGGCGCCGTGGGTTGTGGTCGCGGCCACGGCTGCGGGAGCAGCGGCAGCGTGTGCACCGGGGTGGGGTCCGGCACCGGATCCGGCACCGTGGGCTCGGGCCCCGTGACCTCCCGCCAGACGGCCGGGCCCGCGCCCGCGTCCGCGTCCCGGCCGAGGTGTCGCCGGCACCACTCGACGACCTCCGCCGGGGTGGGCCGCTCCTCCGGAGCGGCGGCCAGGCATCGCGCGATCAGCGGACGGAGCTGCGAGGGAAGACGGGACAGGTCGGGTTCGGAGTGCACGATGCGGTACAGCACGCTGACCGAGGGGCCGTCGCCGTACAGCGGTTCTCCCAGCGCCGCGAAGGCCGCCGTCTGACCGAGCGCGAAAACGTCCGTCGCCGCCGTGAGTTCGCCCGCGGACGCCTGCTCGGGGGCCATGAACGAGGGCGTGCCCATCGCGGTGCCGGTCGCCGTGTGCGAGGTGATGCCGGAGGCGAGCGAGATGCCGAAGTCGATCACTCGTGGACCGTCGGCGGCCAGGAGCACGTTCGACGGCTTCAGGTCCCGGTGCACGATTCCCGCACCGTGGATGGCCTGCAGCGCCTCGGCGACGCCCGCCATCAGCCACAGCACCGCAGGCACGGGCAGCGGCCCGCGCCGGGCGACGGCCTCGGCCAGGGACGGCCCGGGTACGTACAGGGTCGCCAGCCAGGGCGGTACGCCGTCCGCGTCGGCGTCGATCAGCTCTGCGGTGTACGCGCCCCGGACCCGTTGGGCGGCCTTGATCTCCCGGCGGAAGCGGTGCCGGAACGCCGGGGAGTCGGTCAGTTCCGGCCGCACGACCTTGATGGCCACCGGCCGGCCTCCCGGTGTGTGCGACAGGTAGACCCGGCCCATGCCGCCCGCGCCGAGCCGGGCCGCGATGCGGTAGCCCGCCACCACGGGCGGATCGTCCGCCTGTAGTGGCTGGAACACCTCGGTCGTGTCGTCCCTCTGCACCTGTCCCCCCGAATCCCTTGATCGGCGGCTGTGCCGGCCGATGGCAGCAGCGTAAGCGGGAGGGCGTGGGGACCGGCCGTCAGGGTTCGCGATCCCGGGCACGGACGAGGCCGAACACCACCGGTGCGCCCGGCGGTTCAGACGCGGTGGTCCGGGGTGGGGGTGCGGTCGTGGCGCGCGTACTCCGCCCTGAGGGTGGCCGTGGCCGCGGGAGTCAGGGGCTCGTACGGGGCGCCCGGCGCCGGGCGCCACCAGATCGGGTCCTCGCAGAGGAAGGACGCGCGGCGGAGGGCGACCCGGTGGATCTTGTTCGTCGCGGTGAGGGGGAGTTCGGGCATCACCCGGACGAAGCGCGGCGGCATCTTCGTCCCCAGGTCCCGCTGCGCCGCGAGGAACGTCGCGAACTCCGCCGGGTCGAAGACCGCCCCCTCCCGCAACGCGAGCGCCGCCATCACCTGGTCCCCCGCCACCGGGTCCGGTATCGCGTAGACCGCGACCCCGGCGGCCCGGTCCCAGCGGGCCAGGATGTTCTCGATCATCGCCGCCGCCAGGTTCTCGCTGTCGACCCGCAGCCGGTCGTCCGTACGGCCCGCGAAGTAGAGGTAGCCGTCCGCGTCCCGGTAGAAGAGGTCGCCCGTCCAGTACCAGCCTCGCCCAGAGCCTTCGGCCTGGGGGTGCCCCCGGCGCAGCCGCGCGGCGTCCGCCTCCGGGTTGCGCCAGTACCCCTCGAAGGCGCTGCGGCCCCGGTTCACGAGTTCTCCGACCGCCTCGGCGGCGTTGAGGAGCCGGCCCGTGGGGGAGAAACGGGCCGGCTCGCACTCCCGGCCCGTCTCCGCGTCCACCACCGCCAGGTCGTCGGCCGGTGCCGCCCGGCCCACCGCGCCCGCCGGCGTGTCCGGCGTCCGCTGGATCGACGCGCCTCCCTCCGAGGAGCCGTACCCCTCCACGAGCGGCACGCCGAAGCGCTCCCGGAAGCGCGCCGCGTCCACCGCCCCCGCCTCCGTGCCGAAGCCGAGGCGCAGCCGGTGCACGTGGTCCTCGGGGGTGGGCGGGGTCGCCAGGAGGTACTGCACCGCCCGGCCGACATAGGTGAAGTAGGTGGCTTCGAAGCCCCGTACGTCCGAGAGGAAGCGGGAGGCGGAGAAGCGGGCCCTCAGCGCCACCCCCGCCCCGGCGGCCAGCGCCGGCGCCCAGTCCGCGATCACCGCGTTCCCGTGGAACATCGGCATGCAGATGTAGTGGACGTCGTCCCGCCCCACGGAGAAGTGGGCCGCGAGCGAGGCACCGGCCGCCGCCAGTCGGCCCTGGCTGCAGAGCGCCGCCTTCGGCGCGCCCGTCGAACCGGACGTGAAGGAGAGCAGGAAGCGGCTGTCGGGGCGTACGGGGCCGAGGCGCGCGTCGCCCGGCCGGGCGGACCCGTACGGCCCGAGGAGTTCCCTGTACGCGTCGGTGTCCGTGACCAGGATCCGCACGCCGGGCAGCGGGAGTCCGTCGAGGAGCGGCAGATGGGCGCGCTGGGTGACCAGGACCCGGCACGCGGTGTGCCGGATGTCCCGGGCGAGTTCGGCACCGCGCCGGGTGGGGTTGATCCCGGCGACGGCGGCCCCCGCGAGGGCCGCCGCGCCGAGCCAGAGCGGGTACTCCGGCGTGTTGTCGAGCAGGATGCCGAGGTGCGGCTCGCCCCCCGGCCGGGGTGGCATCAGGTCCACGAGCAGTGCGGCCCGCGCGGCGGCGCCGGCGGCGACCTGGTGATGGGTGAGGGTGTGGTGCTCGTCCCTCAGCCCGATCCGGTGGTCGCCCCATTGGCGTCGTACGAGTTCCGCGACGGTGTCCGCACCCCTCATGGGCCGGACTGTAACTGACGGGTCATCAGAAATGAACCGTCAGGGACGGCCACTCGGCGACCGTCCTCAGCGACGGTCACCGAGCCGCCCGGGTGTCAGAACTTGACGTCCGAGCACGCGTAGAACGCGTTCGCCGTGTCCGCGATCGTCCACACCGCCAGGATCAGGTGGCGGCCCGTCTTGCCCGCCGGGATGGTCCCGGAGTGCGAGAGGGTCGCCGGCGGCTGCTGGTTGTTGTAGGGGACGGTCAGGAACGGCTGGGGATCCAGCATGGCCCGGGTCAGCTTCTGGGTCCCGGTCCAGCCGTTCTTGGTGATGTAGTACTTGAAGTCGGTGGTGCGGTGCCGGGCCGTGAACTGCCAGCGGAAGCTGTAGCTCTGGCCCGCCGAGAGCTGCGTCGTGGGCCACGCACCGCCCCGCGGGTCGTCCAGCTGGGCGAACTGCGTGAGCCCGGCGGAACAGATCTTGCCGTCGGCGGGACCGGCGGCGGGGAAGCCCTTGAGGCCCTCGACCGACTGGGGCTCCCACTGTATGGAGCCGCAGTTGGTCACGGTGCCGTTGGCGCAGAGCTTCTGACGGCTGATCGGCGAGTCGGTGTAGCCGTGACTGCCGGCACTACCGGTGGCGAAGAGGGTGACGCCGGCGACGCCGAGCGCCACCGCCGCCGCCCCGACTGACTTTTTGCGCATGCTTCGCTCCAGGAGAACGTGGGGGAGTTCCGTTGGGCCGTGCGCGCACGCGTGCGGTGGTACGTCGTACCGATTTTGGTCTGGACCAAGTACCAAGGTATGGACGGAAGTTGAACATGTCCATCCCTTCACGCCCCCTCTACAGGACCCGTCCGACCCGTGTAGAACGCCACCGTCAGGTCCTTGACCAGCGCCTTGCGCTCGTAGTCGTCGAGCTCCACCAGACCACGACTGGTCAGCCGGTGGACCACGTCGTCCACCGCGTCCACCACCGAGGTGAGCACGCTGTCCCGGTGCTTCGCGTCGATCGCCGCGATCCGGCGCCGGCGCATCGCCGCCGCCACGTCCGGCGCGTACTCGATCCGCGTCGGCTGTGCCGAGAACACGTCCACACCCACCGGGGCGCACTCCGCCGACAGCACCCGCGTCAGCGCCTCACCGACGGCCTCCGCGTCCCGGAGCGTCGGGGCGTCCTCGTGGAAGGCGTCCGCGGGAAGCTGCGACAGCACCCGCGCCATGGCCGCCTCCACCTGCTCCCGCAGATAGTCCTCGTGCCCGTCGACGCCGAGCGCCGCCCGGACGGTGTCCCGCACCCGCCACACCACGAGCACGGTGACATCGAGCGCGGTGCCCTTGGCGTCCACCGCCGACAGCGGCTCACTGCGCCAGTGCCGGAGCCGTACGTCGACGCGGCGCCGCAGCAGGAGCGGGCTGACCCAGACCAGACCCGTACGGCGGACCGTGCCGCGGTAGTCGCCGAACAGGGTCAGCACCCAGGCGTAGCCGACCCGGCCCCGGCCGAGCCCGCCGAGCGCGAACAGGGCGAGGACGACGCCGAGCGCGAGGAGCGCCCACTGACCGAGATGGATCCCGTTGTACGGACGTTCCGGCAGCCGCAGCATCCGGGCCGCCTCCCCGGGCACCGCCCCGGCCCACCACACGACCGCCGCGCACGCGGAGAGCGCGAGGGCCCCGCCGACGACCCCGACCCATCCCGGCAGCACCGGTCCGGGGCGCTCGACGAGAGCGGGGTCCGCGGTGGGCGCGGGGCGGGAGGCGGAGGCCTGGGCCTGGGCGCGGGTGGGGGCGACCTTGGCGGCGGCAGGGGTCCTGGCGGCCTGGGTCCTGGGCTGCGTCGTGCCCTGAACCGTGGGCTGCGCCTTGCCCTGAGCCTTGGTCTGAGCCTTGGTCGGTGCGTCGAGCCGTCCGTCGAGCTTCACGTTCGGCGGGGGCTTCGGCTTCTGCTTGGACTTGGCCCGGCTCGCGGCCTTGG
>NZ_LIPQ01000320.1:452-1057 GCF_001418135.1 Streptomyces aureus | reverse complement strand
TGCGGGTGGACGCGGTGGCGTCGATGCTCTACCTGGACTACTCGCGGGAGCACGGCGAGTGGCTGCCGAACGAGCACGGCGGCCGGGAGAACCTGGACGCGGTGGCCTTCCTCCAGGAGATGAACGCGACGGTGTACCGGCGCTGCCCGGGGATCGTGACGTTCGCGGAGGAGTCCACGGCCTGGGACGGCGTGACGCGGGCGACGGACCAGGTGGGGCCGGGCGGCTTCGGCGGTCTGGGCTTCGGCATGAAGTGGAACATGGGCTGGATGCACGACTCGCTGGAGTACATGCAGAAGGAGCCGGTGCACCGCAAGTACCACCACCACGAGATGACGTTCTCGATGGTGTACGCGTACAGCGAGAACTACATCCTGCCGATCTCGCACGACGAGGTGGTGCACGGCAAGCGGTCGCTGGTGTCGAAGATGCCGGGCGACTGGTGGCAGCAGCGCGCCAACCACCGTGCCTATCTGGGCTTCATGTGGGCGCACCCGGGCAAGCAACTGCTGTACATGGGGCAGGAGTTCGCGCAGGGAGGCGAGTGGTCGGCGGACCACGGGCCGGACTGGTGGCTGCTCGACCCGGCGTACGGGGCGGAGCCG
>NZ_LIPQ01000320.1:0-411 GCF_001418135.1 Streptomyces aureus | reverse complement strand
CGTGCCGGACGCGGTGGTGGCCTGGTCGGAGGTCCTGAACACGGACGCCGGCCGGTACGGCGGCGGGGACGTGGTGGGGCGGGATCCGGTGAAGACGGAATCGGTTCCGCACCACGGGCGTTCGGCCAGCATCCGGATGACGCTGCCGCCGCTCGCGACGGTGTGGCTGCGTCCGGCCTGAGCCGCACCGGGACCGGTGGGCGGGAAAGGTCACTACCTGTCTGATAATTGACGGTCATTCAGTTGATGGTTCACCTGTTCGGGCATCCCGCCCGCTGTTCGGATATCTTCGCTCTCCAGATCAGGCCGACAGGTCCAGATGGGCGGGGAATGATGCAGGACACCGTCGAGCGGCGCCTGTCGCCGCAGCTCTGCCACCGGGTGCGCAGCGAGGACACCTTTCCCGTCGAG
>NZ_LIPQ01000032.1 GCF_001418135.1 Streptomyces aureus | reverse complement strand
GACGCCCGCACCGGTGGACCCGGCGGGGGCCGGTGTGGGGTCCACCGGTGCGGGCGTCGGGTCCACGGGGGTGGGCGTGGGGTCCACCGGCGTGGGTGTGGGCGTCGGTGTCGGCTTCGGACTCACGACCTCCGGTGCCGCTCCGCAGGCCGGGTCCTCCCTGCCGTGTCCACAGGTGGAACGGGGTGTCTCAAGTTCCAGGCTGGTGCGGAGCCGTCCGTCTTCGGTCGGTGGGTTCCTGGTCTTCAGCTGGGTGATCTCCAGGTCGGGGACGGGCACGGAGAAGGCCAGCGCGGAGGGCACGTAGGTGTCGCCGCGCGTCGCGAAGGTCAGATCGGCCGAGGTGGCGCCCTGCGGGACGGCGCCGTCGGGGATGTCGAAGGCCTTCACGTCGATGCTCAGGTTGTCGGCCAGGTCGGGGGCGACGGCACCGTCGTCCGCACCGCTGAAGAAGTTGTCGGCGCTGCCCCGGCGGGCGTCGGTGACGTTCTTGCCGCCGACGAGGAAGGTGTCGCCCGGGGTGTTCCGGTCGCCCTCGTACGCGGTGACGCCGGCCCGCGCCCTGCCGCCGCTCCGGCGGAAGCCGTCCACGGTGATCGTGGTCGCGGGGGAGGTCGAGCGCTGGAGGACGTGCCCGCCGTACACGTACACCTTCCGCCGCTCGGGCGCGCGGACCGGGTCCGGGCCCGGGAACTCGTGGACGACGGTCAGCGACCAACCCGCCACGCAGCCCTTGCCGTCGGGGGCCCAGATGTTGCCGACGGCCACCTGCGCGTCCGTCCCCGACGTGCCCGCGAAGGCGGCCGTCACGTCCGACTCGCCCGTGTAGTAGTGCGGGCCGTCGGTGTCGGCCGGGTCGGCGACCATGCTGTCGATCGAGACCGGGGTCGCGGGACCCGCACCGACCTTGATCACCGGTGCGGTCGTCGTGGGGTCGCCGGGCGAGCGCCCGACGTCGGCGCCGGAGACGTCGCAGCGGTTCAGCCGCGCCCCGCCCGGCCCCTTGAACGTGCCGTCGTTGCCGCCCCAGAAGAGCCGGGCGTACGCCACCTCCGCGCCCGCCGGGATCCGCACCCGGCCGGTGCTGGAGCCGTGGTCGCTCCCCATGCCGCCGGCGTCGATCCGCCGCATCACGAAGGTGTCGTTGCCGTCCGGGCCCCGGCCGCTCGCCGCCGTCGCACAACGGGCGGCCGGATCGGCGGGGGCGGTCGGACAGCCCATGACCGTGTTGCCGATCGTCGTGAAGTCGCCGTACAGCGACGCGTCGTACCGCTTGCCGAAGGGCTCGACGACGTCCGCCGCGGCCGGACCCGCCGCGGTGAACGCGAGCGAGCCCGCCGCCAGTCCGACGGCCACGACGGCCGCGAGCACCCTGCCCAGGTGATGTTGTCTGCAGCGCATAAAAGGGCAATGTATGCAAAACGGATCATCATCCGGCGTTACGCCACGCGGTCGGGCCGGGAGGTCAGGCCACCCGGCGGCGCGCGTACTCCACGATGTCGGCCATCGGCGGCCGTTCCTCCGTGTCCACCGCGTACGTCCGCGGCTCGAAACCCTTCTCGCCCCGCTCGAACTGCGTCAGCCGCGGCCGCACCAGATGTCCTCGCGAGAGCCGCAGCTGCGCCGTCCGGTAGATCGCCGCCGCCATCCGGCCCAGCGCCTGCCCGTCCTGGTGCCGGTGCTTGCGCACCCCCACGTCCACCTGCGCGAGCGCGTCCAGGCCCACCGTGTGCAGCGCGTCCACGAGCAGGCCGAGCTCCACCCCGTAACCGACCGGGAAGGGCAGCCGTTCGAGGAGGGACCGGCGCGCCGCGTACTCGCCGCCCAGCGGCTGTACGAAACCGGCCAGCTGCGGCCAGTGCAGATTCAGCAGCGGACGCGCCACGAGCTCCGTCACCCGACCCCCCTGACCAGGGGTGTCTCCGAACGGGCGGTCGTACATCGCCTTCACGAAGTCCACGTCCGGGTCGGTGAGCAGCGGGCCCACGATCCCCGACACGAAGTCCGCCGAGAAGTCCCGCAGATCCGCGTCGATGAAGCACACGACGTCCCCGGTGGTCACCATCAGCGACCGCCACAGGACCTCGCCCTTGCCCGGCACGGCCGGTATCCGGGGGAGTATCGCGTCCCGCGCGACCACCCGCGCCCCGGCCGCCGCCGCCACCTCCGCCGTACGGTCGGTGGAGCCCGAGTCGATCACCACCAGCTCGTCGACGAGCGGCACCGCCTCCGACATGAGCTCGCGCCGGATCACGGCGACGATGTCACCCACCGTCGCCTCCTCGTTCAGCGCCGGCAGGACGACGCTGACCTTCGTGTTCCGCTTCGCGGCGAGGATCCGCTCCAGCGGCCGGTCCGCCACGGACCAGGACCGCCGGCCCAGCCAGCGCTCCACCTCTTCCAGCACGTGATCTCCATCTCGCGGTTCGGACGGCCGGTCCAAGCGTCCGGGCCTTCGGTTACAGTCTTGAACAACGCGGATGCCCGATGCACGTCGGGGTGCCGCCCGCGCCGGAGCGCAGGAACGAAAGTTCACCGCGCTTCACAATCGAATACCGCTCATCCAGAGGGGCAGAGGGAAACGGCCCGTTGAAGCCCCGGCAACCCTCCAGTCGGTTACTCGTCCTCCAGCGAGGCTCCCGGCTAGGGAAGGTGCCAAATCCGTCTCATGGCGAAAAATTCGTCATGGGAAAGATGAGGAGAAAGGGCCTCGCCTCCATGGCTGTACAGACTGTTACCCCCGCCACTTCGGTCGACCTCGGTCCCGCGTCGGGACTTTCCTGTCGGGAATGCGGTGAAATCTTCCCGCTCGGCCCGATCTTCGCCTGCGAACTCTGTTTCGGACCGCTCGAAGTCGCGTACGACCTCCCCACCGGCGACCCCGAGGCGCTGCGCAAGCAGATCGAGGCCGGCCCCGCCAACATCTGGCGCTACGCCCCGCTGCTGCCCGTCCCCGCCGACGTCGCGGACAAGCCCAACCTGAACCCGGGCTGGACCAAGCTCGTCCAGGCCGACAACCTCGCCCGCGAGATCGGCGTCGCCCCCGGCAAGCTCTTCGTCAAGGACGACTCCGGCAACCCGACCCACTCCTTCAAGGACCGGGTCGTCGCCCAGGCCATCGAGGCCGCCCGCGCCTTCGGCTTCACCACCCTCTCCTGCTCCTCCACGGGCAACCTGGCCGGCGCCGTCGGCGCCGCCGCCGCCCGTGCCGGCTTCCGCTCCTGCGTGTTCATCCCGCACGACCTGGAGCAGGGCAAGGTCGTCATGGCCGGTGTCTACGGCGGTGACCTCGTCGCCATCGAGGGCAACTACGACGACGTCAACCGCTTCTGCTCCGAGCTCATCGGCGACCCGCTGGGCGAGGGCTGGGGCTTCGTCAACGTCAACCTCCGCCCGTACTACGGCGAGGGCTCCAAGACGCTGGCGTACGAGATCTGCGAGCAGCTCGGCTGGGTCATCCCCGACCAGCTCGTCATCCCGATCGCCTCCGGCTCCCAGCTCACGAAGATCGACAAGGGTCTCCAGGAGCTCATCAAGCTGGGCCTCGTCGAGGACAAGCCGTACAAGATCTTCGGCGCCCAGGCCGAGGGCTGCTCCCCGGTGTCGGTGGCCTTCAAGGCCGGCCACGACGTCGTACGGCCCCAGAAGCCGAACACGATCGCCAAGTCGCTCGCGATCGGCAACCCGGCGGACGGCCCGTACGTCCTCGACATCGCCCGCCGCACCGGCGGTGCCGTGGAGGACGTCGACGACGTGCAGGTCGTGGAAGCGATCAAGCTCCTCGCGCAGACCGAGGGCATCTTCGCCGAGACCGCGGGCGGCGTGACCGTCGGCGTCGCGAAGAAGCTCGTCGAGAACGGGCTGATCGACCCGAACCTCACCACCGTCGTCCTCAACACCGGCGACGGACTCAAGACCCTGGACGCGGTGGCCGACACCTCTCAGGCGACCGTCACCATCCGCCCGAGCCTGGACGCGTTCCGCGACGCCGGCCTGGCCCTCTGAAAGGTTACGAAGACATGGCCGTGAACGTCCGCATCCCCACCATCCTCCGCACCTACACGGGCGGTCAGTCCGAGGTCCAGGCCGAGGGCACGACCCTCGCCGAGGTCATCGCGGACCTGGAGAAGAACCACACGGGCATCGCCGCCCGCGTCCTGGACGACCAGGGTAAGCTGCGCCGCTTCGTCAACGTCTACGTGAACGACGACGACGTGCGCTTCGAGCAGGGCCTGGAGACGGCCACCCCGGCCGGCGCCGGCGTCTCGATCATCCCGGCCGTCGCCGGAGGCTGCTGAGCCCTGCGGGGCCCGCCGCTTGTCCCGTCTTTCTTAATTGCCCCTTCCGCGCCATAAAGCGGAAGGGGCAATTCTGCATGGTTGAGCGCGGTAGAGTTGGGGAAGTCCCCTCCGCTGCTCATGCCGGGCGCATATGAGAATGCGTCCCCGCACGACAAGAAGCAGCCAAAGTGCGTGCGCGTTGTGTACCTTCTGCACGCTTTGCCGGGCCCGACTTGCCCGGTAATTCAAGGGATTCTCCCCAATTCGCCTTTCCGTGGCGCCCAGAATTCTCGCTCGATTGACCTGTTGCAGAGGGCAGTTGGGCAGATACATTCAGCCGCGGTCGACGCGTTCCGGCGCAGGGTCTGACCCGGGTTCCGCGAAGTGCGGGTCCCGCGCAAGGGCCAGTAATAGGGGAGTTAGGCATGGCTCAGGGCACCGTCAAGTGGTTCAACGCGGAGAAGGGCTACGGCTTCATCGCGGTCGACGGTGGTGCGGATGTTTTCGTCCACTACAGCGCGATCCAGATGGATGGCTACCGCAGCCTCGAAGAGGGACAGCGAGTCGAGTTCGAGATCTCGCAGGGCCAGAAGGGTCCGCAGGCGGACATGGTCAAGCTCGCCGTCTGAGCGCGGCGCGATCGGCCACCGACGCAACGCCGTCGAGGGGTCCGCATCCCTGAGGGGATGCGGACCCCTCGCGCGTTCCGAGCTTGACCATGTCCCCTGCGGAGCCCGTTCCGCGCCTGCTCAGCGCCCCGTCAGCGCCTGTTCCGAGCACGTTCCGCGCCCCTCTCGCGCCCCTCCCGCAACCCCCTGCCCCACATCCCGATCGTCGAGAGTCGCTTGCACTCTCATAGGGCGAGTGCTAATCATTGGCGTTAGCACTCGGAAGGTGAGAGTGCTACGAGGATCGGGCAGACGAGGCCGCCGGCCGGGTGGGGCAAGGAACCACGCGGAGCTGCGGAGGCCGTCCGTCGCGGGCGTCGGCGCGGTCCTGGAGCGTTATCCACCCCATGTCCGGGAGGACCACTTCACATGGCCAAGATCATCGCGTTCGACGAGGAGGCCCGGCGCGGTCTCGAGCGCGGCATGAACCAGCTCGCTGACGCCGTCAAGGTCACCCTCGGCCCCAAGGGTCGCAACGTCGTCCTCGAGAAGAAGTGGGGCGCCCCCACGATCACCAACGATGGTGTCTCCATCGCCAAGGAGATCGAGCTCGAGGACCCGTACGAGAAGATCGGCGCCGAGCTGGTCAAGGAAGTCGCCAAGAAGACGGACGACGTCGCCGGCGACGGTACGACCACCGCCACCGTTCTCGCCCAGGCGCTCGTCCGCGAGGGCCTGCGCAACGTGGCCGCCGGTGCCAACCCGATGGCCCTCAAGCGCGGTATCGAGAAGGCCGTCGAGGCCGTCTCCGGCGCCCTGCTCGAGCAGGCGAAGGATGTCGAGACCAAGGAGCAGATCGCTTCCACGGCCTCCATCTCCGCCGCCGACACCCAGATCGGCGAGCTCATCGCCGAGGCGATGGACAAGGTCGGCAAGGAAGGCGTCATCACCGTCGAGGAGTCCCAGACCTTCGGTCTGGAGCTGGAGCTCACCGAGGGTATGCGCTTCGACAAGGGCTACATCTCGGCGTACTTCGCCACCGACATGGAGCGTATGGAGGCGTCGCTCGACGACCCGTACCTCCTGATCGTCAACTCCAAGATCTCTTCGGTGAAGGACCTGCTCCCGCTCCTGGAGAAGGTCATGCAGTCGGGCAAGCCGCTGCTGATCATCGCCGAGGACGTCGAGGGCGAGGCCCTGTCGACCCTGGTCGTCAACAAGATCCGCGGCACCTTCAAGTCCGTCGCGGTCAAGGCCCCGGGCTTCGGCGACCGTCGCAAGGCCATGCTGAACGACATCGCCATCCTCACCGGCGGCACGGTCATCTCCGAGGAGGTCGGCCTGAAGCTGGAGAACGCGGGCCTCGACCTGCTGGGCCGCGCCCGCAAGGTCGTCATCACCAAGGACGAGACCACCATCGTCGACGGTGCCGGTGACAGCGAGCAGGTCGCCGGTCGCGTGAACCAGATCCGCGCCGAGATCGAGAACAGCGACTCGGACTACGACCGCGAGAAGCTGCAGGAGCGCCTGGCGAAGCTCGCCGGCGGTGTTGCGGTCATCAAGGCCGGTGCCGCGACCGAGGTCGAGCTCAAGGAGCGCAAGCACCGCATCGAGGACGCCGTTCGCAACGCGAAGGCGGCCGTCGAGGAGGGCATCGTCGCCGGCGGTGGCGTGGCCCTGCTCCAGGCTTCCTCGGTCTTCGAGAAGCTCGAGGCCGACCTCACGGGTGACGAGGCCACGGGCGCGAACATCGTGAAGCTGGCCCTTGAGGCCCCGCTGAAGCAGATCGCGGTCAACGCCGGCCTCGAGGGCGGCGTCGTGGCGGAGAAGGTCCGCAACCTGCCCGTCGGCCACGGCCTGAACGCCGCGACCAACGAGTACGTCGACCTCATCGCCGAGGGCATCATCGACCCGGCGAAGGTCACGCGCTCCGCGCTGCAGAACGCCGCGTCGATCGCCGCGCTGTTCCTCACCACCGAGGCCGTCATCGCCGACAAGCCGGAGAAGGCGTCCGCGCCGGCCGGCGGCGGCATGCCGGGCGGTGACATGGACTTCTGATCCTCCGGGATCGGCGGTTCATCGCGGAACGCGGAAAGCGGGACGCACGAACGGACCGAGGGCGGCACCCCTGCACGGGGTGCCGCCCTCGGGCGTTCCAAGGGTGCACCTGGTGCACGGAAGAGCTGGAAGTGCTGGGTGGGGACGGCGGGGTGATCCTGGAAGTGCCCCTTCGTGAAGGGAACGGACCATGGTCACCCTCCTGACGACCCCGGCCGACCGTGAGCTGGTCATCACCCGCACCTTCGACGCCCCGCCGGCCCGGGTCTGGGAGGCGTGGACGGTCCCCGGGCACGTCCGGGAGTGGTACGGGGTGTCGGCGCTGACCACGACGGTCGTCGACATCGATCTGCGGGTGGGCGGTGCGTGGCGCTGGGGCCAGACCGCACCGGAGGGCCAGGAGATCGTCTTCTCCGGCACGTACGAGGACGTCGTCCCGGTCGAGCGGCTCGACTACACGGAGGTCTTCGAGCAGATGCCGGACGCCGATCCGGTCCGTGTCACGCTCACCTTCGACGCGACCCCGGACGGCGGTACGGCCCTGACCAGCACGTCCTTCTGGCCGTCGAACGAGATCAGGGACCAGGCGCTGGCGGCGGGCATGGAGGCGGGGGTGCGGGAGCAGTACGACCGCCTCGCGGAGCACCTGAAGTCGATGTGAGGGCCGGCCGCCGCGACGTCACGGGCGTCGGAAGAGCGCCGTCCAGAGGAAGGCTTCGCCGAAGGCGGGGGAGTCGGCGGCCTCGTCGCGCATGCGACGGACCTCGATGTCGGTCAGGCCGGCGAAGATGCCGCGCAACGAGGCGTCCGTGTAAGCGAGTCCGCCGTCCAGCCCGCCCTTCCGGTAGAAGTCGGCGTCGGGCAGTTCGGAACCCATCCCGCCCTCTCCGGCGGCGAACGCGGTGAGCGCGAAGTGTCCGCCGGGCGCGAGGACGCGGTCCAGGAGCGCGAGGTAGCTGATGCGGCGGTGCGGCGGCAGGTGGTGGAAGCAGCCGGAGTCGTAGACGAGGTCGTACGGCCCGTCGAGTGCGGTCCCGGGCGCGAAGGCGTCGCCGCACACGAACCGCACTCCCCGCTCGCCGGTCTCCGCGGCGCGCTCCTCCGCCCAGCGGATCGCGGTGGCGGAGAGGTCGACGGCGTCCACCTCGTACCCGAGCGACGCGAGGTGCAGGCTGTTCCGCCCGGGCCCGCACCCGAGGTCGAGGGCACGTCCGCCACCGGCGGGGAGCAGCCCCCGCTCGACGTACGAGACCAGGTTCTCGTCGGGCTTGGCGACGAAGAACGGCACGGGCTTGTCCCGGTCGGCGTAGAACCCGTCCCACCAGTCGGCCCCGCCCCGCGTCCACCGGTCGGCGTCGGGCACGAACAGCCCGTCGAGCAGGGTGAGTACGTCGTCGATGGTTCGGATGTGGCGGACAGTGAGGTCGTTGCGGTCGTTCAGGCCCATGTGGATCTCCCCTCCGAGTCCCTCAAGAATAAGGCGAGTTGAGGTAAAAGCCCAGGTCAGGCGGGGTGGCCGGAAGGGTTGGATGGCCGTCGAGGGGCGCTGGGGCCCTTCGCGGGGCGGGTCCGTCCGCGGGGCCCCTCGTGCCCGCCCAGCCCCGGGAAGGGGCCTTCCGGGGCGTCTCCGGGGCGGGTTTCCGCAGGGAATCAGGCCCGCTGCGCAGCCATGGTCCGAGCCGGATTGAACGGGTTCGAAAATGGCGTCCCGTCGTTCCCCGCCTCTGC
>NZ_LIPQ01000319.1:196-10242 GCF_001418135.1 Streptomyces aureus | reverse complement strand
GAGCTAGCGGCGCCTGCTGACAGAGAAAATACTACCCGGTCCCGCGGGGTGCTCATGACCACCCCGCGCGGCCGCGCCGTCGGGACCCCCGAATGCCCCGGATGCCGCGTGATTCCTCGGCTTCCCGGGGCCCGGGTCGCTCAGATCGCCAGCGCCATGACCACCGGCGCCGCCCGCCGGTTCAGCGTGTCCGCCGCCGAGCGCAGCCGGTGGGCGTGCTCGATCGGCAGGGAGAGGGCCAGGCAGCCCACGGCGGAGCCGGCCGTCAGCGGAACGGCCGCGCAGACCGTGCCCACCGCGTACTCCTGGAGGTCGAGCACCGGGACGGTCGGCGGCTGGCTGTCCAGCTTGGAGAAGAGGATCCGCTCGTTGGTGATCGTCCGGGAGGTCAGCCGGGCGATCTTGTGCCGGGACAGGTGGTCCCGGCGTCCGTTCTGGTCGAGCTGGGTGAGCAGGCACTTGCCGACCGCGCTGGCGTGCGCGGCCGAGCGGAAGTCGACCCACTCGTTGACCTTGGGCGTGCGCGGACCGTCGGCGAACTGCGTGATCTTCACCTCGCCGTCGATGTACCGGCTGATGTAGACCGCGGCGCCGACGGAGTCGCGCAGCTCGGTCAGGGTCTCCTGGAGCTTCGCCTCCAGGGCTTCCCGGCGGGTCATGCCGGAGCCGAGGAGGACGAGGGAGTCCCCGATCACGTACGCGCCGTCGGCGACCTGCTCGACGTACCCCTCGCGGCGGAGCATGAGGAGCAGCGAGGAGAGGTGGGCCACGGGCAGGCCGGCTTCGCGCGCGATCTGGACGTCCGTCACTCCGCCACCGTGCCGTGAGATCGTCTCCAGGACGCGCAAGGCGTATTGCACCGAGTGGAACGGCGCGGTGGGCTCGGGCTTCAGCGCCACGGTTTCCCCCTACCAGGTTGTGACCGCAAGCTTTCGTACCACGATAGCCGCCAAGCGCCGTTTACGGGGCGGCTGTTGGCGAGAATGATGCGGAGCATCCGGGCCCTGGTCTGGGGCGCACCACTCTGGCATATGCCCCCGTCATGAGTGGCTCGGAGAGTCTCAGGTCAGGGCCGTGCGCGAGGGGGTTCGCCCATGCGTTCGGCCCTGGGGGAACGTGAGATTTTTTATGGGGAAACGGACGCGGTGGCGGTCGTTCCGGCCGCCTTCCGGCCCCCTGCGATGGCCGAGAAGCATCGGAAGGCCCGCGCGGAGCCGCCGGAATAAACGGAGACACCCTCCTGTTGTCATCGGTTCCAGGCCGGTCCACGGGTCGTTCAGCCGATCCGTGAGTCGTCCATGAGTCCGTACGTGTGCCGAGGAGGGTCCCGAAGGTGACCGACGCTATTCGAGGAGAGGCGCGGGGCTCCGCGCCCGTGCCGCTGTCCGTGCTGGACCTGGTGACCGTCGGCAGCGGCCGGACCGCGACCCAGGCGCTCGCCACCAGCGTCGAGCTGAGCAGGCTCGCCGAGCGGCGCGGCTTCCACCGGCACTGGGTGGCCGAACACCACTCCATGCCCGGCGTCGCCTCCTCGTCCCCGGCGGTGATCCTCGCCCACCTCGCCGCGCACACCCGCCGCATCCGCCTCGGCTCGGGCGGCGTCATGCTGCCCAACCACGCCCCGCTGGTCATCGCCGAGCAGTTCGGCACCCTGGAGGCCTTCGCCCCGGGCCGGATCGACCTCGGTCTCGGGCGCGCGCCCGGCACCGACGGGGCGACCGCGGCGGCCCTGCGCCGGACCGCCACGCTGAACGAGGGCGCCGACGACTTCCCGGAGCAGCTCGCCGAGCTGACCCGCTTCCTGGACGACGACTTCCCGGACGGTCACCGGTACGCCCGGATCCATGCCGTGCCCGGCCCGGTCCAGGGCCCGAAGGGCCGGCCGCCGATCTGGCTGCTCGGCTCGTCCGGCTTCAGCGCGCGCCTCGCCGGCCTGCTCGGGCTGCCCTTCGCGTTCGCCCACCACTTCTCGGCCAGGAACACGGTCCCGGCGCTCGACCTCTACCGGGAGTCCTTCCGGCCCTCCGGGGTGCTCGACGCGCCGTACGCGATGATCGGCGTCTCGGCGCTCGCCGCCGACGAGGCGGCGCAGGCCCACCGTCAGGTCCTCTCCGGTGCCCTCGCGATGCTGCGGCTGCGGACCGGCCGGCCCGGTCTCGTGCCGACACCGGAGGAGGCGGAGGCGTACGGGTTCAGCCCCGCCGAGCGGGAGTTCGTGAACGACTGGCTGTCGAACATCGTGTACGGCACCCCCGACGAGGTACGCACCGGCCTGGACGACCTCAGGAAGCGGACGGGCGCGGACGAGCTGATGATCACGGCCAACGCGCACGGCGGGGAGGCGCGGCTGCGGAGCTACGAGCTCATCGCGGACGCGTACGAACTCCCCGAGCTTCCGGAGGAGTAGGGCGCGGCAGCTGTTCCGGGCCGGGGACGGCCGGGTAAAAACCCTGGTTCCCGCGGCCGGTTGGTTCCTGCACGGATCCGGCCCCGCTCCACCCCTAAGTGAACCTTAAACCGCTCGTCACCGATGGTGGCGGGCGGTTCCGTTTTGTGCTGCACGCCTCTGACGAGGCCTTTCTCCTTCGAATTGGTCTAGTCCTCAATCTGGTTCAGACCATTGACGTGCTGTTCACGTGCCGGTTATCACTGCTCCAGCTCCTGTACGGCACCACCCCCGCACTCCCCCCGATGGAGGCCGCACGTGCACCCCCGTAAGCCCCTGATCGCCGCGCTCCTCAGCACGGCCCTCGCCGCCGGCGCCCTCGCGGCGACCGTCGGCCTCGGCTCCGCCCAGGCGGCCGACACGACGACCGCTGCCGCTACGGGCGGTGTGCGCATCGCGTACTACGACCAGTGGAGCGTCTACGGCAACGCGTTCTACCCCAAGCACCTCGACACCCGGGGCATCGCGGGCCAGCTGGACGTCATCAACTACTCGTTCGGCAACATCCACCCCACCAACCTCACCTGTTTCATGGCCAACAAGGCCGCGGGTGACGACAACAACCCCAACGCGGGTGACGGTGCGGGCGACTCGTACGCCGACTACCAGAAGTCCTTCAGCGCGGCGGACAGCGTCGACGGCGTCGCCGACACGTGGAACCAGCCGATCGTGGGCGTCTTCAACCAGTTCAAGGAACTGAAGGCGAAATACCCCCACCTGAAGATCAACATCTCGCTCGGCGGCTGGACGTACTCCAAGTTCTTCAGCGACGCGGCGAAGACGGACGCGAGCCGCAAGAAGCTCGTCTCCTCCTGCATCGACCAGTACATCAAGGGCAACCTGCCGGTCGAGGGCGGCTTCGGCGGCGCCGGCACGGCGGCCGGCATCTTCGACGGCATCGACATCGACTGGGAGTACCCCGGCTCCTCCGGCGGCCACCTGGGCAACCACTACGCCCCCGAGGACAAGCAGAACTTCACGCTGCTCCTCGCCGAGTTCCGCAAGCAGCTCGACGAGTACGGCGCCGCCAACGGCGGCAAGAAGTACCTGCTGACCTCGGCCCTCCCGGCCGGCCAGGACAAGATCAAGTACATCGAGACCGACAAGATCGGCCAGTACTTGGACTACGCCAACATCATGACGTACGACATGCACGGCGCCTGGGACGGCGACGGGCCGACGTACCACCAGTCCCCGCTGTACTCCGGCTCGAACGACCCGACCGACCCGATCGCGCCGGGCACCGAGAAGTACTCGATCGACAACGCCATCGACTCCTGGATCGACGGCAAGCCCGCCTACGGCATCGCCGGCGGCTTCCCCGCCAACAAGCTGACCCTGGGCTACGAGTTCTACTACCGCGGCTGGAAGGGCGTCCCGGCCGGTTCCGCCAACGGCCTCGCGGGCACCGCGACCGGCGGCTCCAACGCCCGCCCGCTCAGCCAGCAGGCCGGCATCGCGCACTACAAGGAGCTCGGCGGCATCGTCGACAACGCGTCGACGACCTTCTGGGACGACCAGGCGAAGGCCTCGTACTTCTACAAGGACGGCGAGTTCTTCACCGGCCTCAACCAGCGCTCCATCCAGGCCCGGGTGGACTACGCCAAGCAGCGCGGCCTGGCCGGCGCGATGATGTACTCGCTCCTCGGCCTGGACGAGAACGCCACCCTGCTGAAGCAGATCAACACGGCGCTCGGCTCCACCACCACCCCGCCGACGACCCCGCCCACGGGCTGCGGCTCGGTCCCGGCGTACGTGGCCGGCACGGTCTACAACGGCGGCACGGTCGTCTCCCACAACGGCCGCAAGTGGCTCGCCCAGTGGTGGACCCAGAACGAGGCCCCCGGCACCACCGGCGAGTGGGGTGTCTGGAAGGACCAGGGCGCCTGCTGAGGCCCTCACCCGGGGAACCCCGGGTGACCCGCTGAACCCCGCATGAACCACTGCCCCCGCCCGGAATGTCCCTCCGGCCGGGGGCAGTTCCATCTCTCCGGCCGGAGTGACGGTTCCGTCTCCGAGGCCCGTACACACGACGTACGGGCCTCAGACCGGCAGCGGCTCCGCGCCGATCAGCTCCGCGATGCGGTCCGGCGCCACCGCCCGCGAGTACAGCCAGCCCGGCCCCGTGTCGCAGCCGATCCTGCGCAGCCGGCTCGCCTGCCCCGAGGTCTCGACGCACTCGGCGGTGACCGTCAGCCCCAGCCGGTGGGCCAGCTGCACCAGCGCCTCGACGATCAGCTCGTCGGCCGGGTTGGCGTGCTCCTCGTCCTGGAAGCCGCGGACGAAGGAGCCGTCCAGCTTGAGCACGGAGACCGGCAGCCGGCTCAGATAGGCCAGGTTCGAGTAGCCGGTGCCGAAGTCGTCGATCGCGATCCGCACGCCCATGTCGCTCAGCGCCTGGAGCGCCTGGAGCGGCCGGCCCGCGGAGCCCATCACGGCCGACTCGGTGAGCTCCAGCTGGAGCAGGTGCGGGGCGAGCCCCGTCTCCGCGAGGATGCCGGCCACGTCGGCGACCAGGTCGGAGTCCCAGACCTGACGCACCGCCACGTTGACGCTGACGAAGATCGGACGCTCGCGCGGATGGTCCTTCTGCCACTGCCGGGCCTGGCGGCAGGCCGTGCGCAGCACCCAGCGGCCGAGCTCCACGATGGAGCCGTCCTCCTCGGCGATCGCGACGAACCGATTCGGCGGAAGGACGCCGAACTGCGGGTGGTTCCAGCGCACCAGCGCCTCCACCCCGCGCACCGCGCCGTCCGACAGATCCACCAGCGGCTGGTACTCCAGGGCGAACTCCCCGCGCTCCACGGCCGGGCGCAGGGTGGAGGAGAGCGCCTGCCGGGTCATCCGGTGCGCGTTGCGCTCCGGGTCGAAGAGGGTCCAGCGGGCCTTGCCGTCCGCCTTCGCCCAGTACAGCGTGGTGTCGGCGTCCTGCATCAGGGCCGTCGCCGTCGTGCCGGACCCGGAGCGCTCGACCACACCGATCGAGGCGGAGACCGAGAGCCGCTGGCCGCCCAGGTCGAAGGGCTGCTGGAGGGCGCACAGCACCGAGCCGGCCAGATCGGCGAGTTGCTCCGTGCCGGTGGAGTCCTCGACCAGGACCGCGAACTCGTCCCCGCCGAGCCGCGCCACGAGATGGCCGCCGCTGCGGGTGTAGCCGTCGCTGTCCGCGCACTCCGTGAGGCGGGCGGCGACGGCGGCGAGGAGCCGGTCGCCGACGCGGTGGCCGAGGGTGTCGTTGACGGCCTTGAAGCCGTCGAGATCGAGGTAGCAGAGGCCGATCCGCCCTGTTCTGCCATACCCGTACGACTCGTACGACGAGCTGATCGTTTCGCCCGGGCACACCGCGCCCACCGTGCCCGCCGTGCCCCTCGTGGCGGCGGTGGCCGAGGCGCTCGCGGTGCCCGCGATGGCCGCGGCGCTCGCGTTGTCCGCCGCGTCCTGCGCCGAGGCCTCCAGAGCCGCCGAGAGGCGCTCGAAGAACAGGGCGCGGTTGGGCAGCCGGGTCACCGGGTCGTGCATCTGGAGGTGCCGCAGTCGCGCCTGGAGTTCGCGCCGGTCGCTGATGTCCGCGATCGACAGCAGGACGCGGCGGCTGTCGGGCACGGGGGTGACGGTGACCTCGGCCCACAGCGAGCGCCCGTCGGTGTGCTTGAGGCGGCGGGTGCAGCGGAAGCGGGAGCGCCTGCCGCGCAGCACCTCGCGGTACGCGTGCCAGGTGCGCCCGTCGGACGCGAGGTCGACGAGGTCGGCGGCGGCCTGCTCCCGGAGCGCCTCCGGCTCGGCGCCGAGGAGGGTGCCGAAGCATTCGTTGGCCGCGACGACGACGCCGTCCTGGTCGATGACCGCCATCGCGAGCTGGGCGACGCGGAACGCGGCGCGGTAGTCCCGGAGTTCGGAGGGGGAGCAGCCGACACGTGGCTCGGCGCCGTACGGCGGGTGACGCTCCGTGAGTGCGGATTCCGCCGCGCGCGTCTCCGGCGGCTCTGGGTGCACCGGTCCTTCGGGGGTTCCGCTCACCGCTCGCTCCCGTAGTGCAGTCGGGCCGGTCACATGTGGTCGGGACGGTCGGCCAAGGAAGAGTGTGCCGATCATAGAGCCCGTACGGGGGAGCCTTCCAGCTTCGAGGCGCCTGCGGGGAGCGACCGAAGCTGTGAGACCGGCCACCGTGACGCCCCGCCCGATCGTTTCTGCGCGGGTCTGACACGGGTCGACGCCGACGTGACCGAATGTGACTTTCCGTGAGCTGAAGCGCGTCCGTGTCGCGTCGACCGCGTGGCGCACCCTCACCCGACCGGGGCAGCGGAAACGTGCGAAATGCCGCAAATCGTCACAAGGTGGGTGGAGTGTTCCGCATTCCCGATCCGGAGGTCCACGTGAGGGGTCAGCAGCCACCCGGGCGAGTGGACCGCTCGCGGCTCCGCGCCGGCGCGGCGGCCCTCACCTCGTTCGCCGCCCTGGCCGCCACCGGGCTCGTCGCCGGCCCCGCCGCCGGCGCCCCCTCGGCGAGTCCCTGCGCCCTGCCCCGTACCGCGGCCCATCACTCGCTCGGGCTCGACACCTGGAACGGGTCGTATCCGCGCCCCGACCGCACCCTCGACGCGGTCATGATCTTCCTGTCGTTCCCGGACGCCGAGCCGCTCATCGAACCGGCCGAACTCACCGCCGACCACTTCCCCGCCACCAGCGAGTACTTCACCCGCGCCTCCTACGGGCGCTTCGTCCTGCGCCCGCACCCCCAGAGCGTCTGGACCCCGATGCCGAAGGAGTCGAGCGCGTACGACATACGGCGCGACTGGGACGCCGGACAGCGCGCCGCCTACCTCCGGGACGCGATCGGCGCCGCCGACGCGAGCGTCGACTTCTCCCGGTACGACATCGTCTACCTGGTCGCCGACCCGGACGCGCCCGGCGTGGACTCCGACGCGACCAAGGTCGTCAACCTGGAGAGGCCGATGGAGGTCGACGGCACCGAGATCAAGCGGGTCGTCACCGTCTTCGAGCGGCATCCGCCCGACCGGAACGTCCTGGCCCACGAGACCGGGCACGTCTTCGACCTGCCCGACCTCTACCACCGTCCGGCGGACGGCAAGGGCGACTGGGACACCCATGTGGGTGACTGGGACGTCATGGGCAGCCAGTTCGGACTCTCCCCGGACCTCTTCGGCTGGCACAAGTGGAAGCTCGGCTGGCTCTCCCGCGCCGAGATCGCCTGCGTTCAGGGGACGGGTCCCCGGATGGTGAGCCTGGAGCCGACCGACGCCCAGCCGGCGCCCGGCGCCAGCCTCGGCACCCGGCTCGCCGTGGTCCGCACGGGCCCCGACAGCGTCCTCGCGGTCGAAGCCCGGGGCAGCGCCGGGAACAACGCCGAGACCTGCACCGAGGGTGTGCTCGTCTACCGGGTCCGGGGCGGCGCGGCCTCCGGCGACGGCCCCGTCGAGGTCGTCGACGCGCACCCGCGCACCGAGGCCTGCTGGGACCGCTCCGTCTACCCACCGCTCGCGGACGCCCCGCTGGAGGAGGGCGAGACGCTGACCGTGCCCGGGACGGGGGTACGGGTGGAGGTCGCGGAACGCACCAGGACGGGTGCCTGGACGGTCAGGATCACCCCGCCCGCCGTCGACTGAGCGGCCGGACCGGAACCACCACGCGGAAACACGTCACGAACATGCCGGGAACACGAAGAAGCCCCTCGCTTCCGCGAGGGGCTTCCTCTGTCTGTGCGCCGCCAGGGACTCGAACCCCGGACCCGCTGATTAAGAGTCAGCTGCTCTAACCAACTGAGCTAGCGGCGCCTGCTGACGTCGTAGACATTAGCACCCGGATCGGCGGGAGGAAAAATCGATACCCTCACGTCGGCGGCGGAAGCCGCCCGGACGGCCCGCACACAGGCCCAGAGCACGACCTCGGGGCCGGGCAGCCAGGGGTTCCGGGTGTCGGGCGCCACCAGCCAGCGGGGCCCGCCGGGGCCGGACGGCACCAGCGGCGGCACGGTCACCGCGTCCCCGATCCCATGACAGAGCGGCCGGGGGACGGCGTCACCCCACTCCTCCCAGTCGAGCAGGGCCGGCAGCCGCTGGGCCGTGCCCGGCGCGGCGAAGAGCATCATCCGGCCCCGGTGCACGGCGACGGGCCCCGAACCGGGGCCCTCCTCCCACAGCCGGTCCAGCATGCGGCGCCCGAAGACCGGGTCCACGTTGACGACGTCGAAGACGGCCCCGCAGGGCAGCGCCGCGGGGGAGGCCGGCCGGGACTCCCAGCGGGTCAGCGCGGCCTCCCGGCTCCCGGTGGCGGAGGCGAGCCAGGAGGCGCCGTCGGCGGTCACCCGGGCGGTCTGGTGACGTCCCTCGTCACCCTCCCGGAGGAACCGGAAGATGTCGTGCTGGGTCTCGTCGCGCGTCCACGTCGTCATGTGTCCAGGTCTACCGGCTGTCACGGATCGGTCGCCGAGAGTTCACGGAATTCCGGACACAGGGGGAGGGCGAGGAGTATCGTGCACCCCCGGCATATGCCAGGTGTGCTTTTTCGGCCACGGACGACGGAGCCCTCCGGATGGCCCACCGGGGGACCGCCGGAGGGCTCGACGACGCCGAGTGGCTCAGTCCTCCGCGGGCCGGCCGTTCGTCCTGATCAGGTCGCGGCCGAACTCGATCATCTTCCGGGCGTAGTCCTCGGTCCACTGCGCCCGCTCGGCCACGTCCGCCGGCGTCAGGCGGTCGAACCGGCGCGGATCCGCCAGCTGCGCCGCCGCGATCGCCTGGAACTCGGTCGCCCGGTCCGTCGCCGCGCGGAACGCCAGCGTCAGCTCCGTCGCGCGGGACAGCAGCTCCCGCGGATCCTCCATCGACTCCAGGTCGAAGAAGTGCTCCGGGTCGGCGGTCGCCTCGGCAGGCTCGAAGACCAGCGGTGCCGGCCTGAGCCGCCGCTGTCCGCTCCGCTCCGCGGGTTCCGCCATCGTCGCTCTCCTCTTCACGCTCACGGTCACGCTGTACGCTCCGGCGCGTCGCGCACCGGCTCCTCGCACACGGGCGGCCCGGAACCCCGGGCCGTCTTCCATTGTCCCGCGCCCCGCAAGAGGGCGTCGGGGGCCGGGGCGTGGTCAGTCGTCGAGGCCGCGCAGGAGCAGCCGCAGGCCGCCGAAGAACTCCTGGTCGGGGCCGACCTCGCCGGCCGTCCGCGCGGTCTGCGTCAGATACGGGAACCGGTCCTCCGGCAGCGCGGCGATGGCCGAGGTGCCGGCTCCGGCCAGCGGCCCGAGGTGTTCGAGCTGGATGGCCCCGGTGACGTACGCGTGGAGCGCGCGCAGGGCGACGACGCGCCGCGCGCCGTCGATGCCGGCCTCGGTCAGGATGCCGAGGATGGTCTCCGACCAGAGCAGTCCGCCGGGTGCGCGGTGCCGGTGGGTGAGGGTCAGCTGGACGGCCTCCGGGTGACGGACGACGGCGTCGCGCAGCCGCCCGGCCATGGTCTCGATCCGGTCCCGCCAGGGCGCGTCCGGGGCGGGCGGGCCGGTGTCGAGGTCGCCCAGGACGCGGTCGACCACGAGCCCCTCCAGCTCCTCGCGGTCGGCGACGTAGCGGTAGAGCCCCATGGGGCTCATGCC
>NZ_LIPQ01000319.1:0-179 GCF_001418135.1 Streptomyces aureus | reverse complement strand
GGCGAGGGCGGCGGCGGCCAGTCGGTCGGGGGTGAGGGAGCGCGGTCGTGGCATGACGGTTGACAGCGTACGTCCTACGCCTACGCTGTTAGGAGTACGCCGTACGCCTACGAGGATGGTGTCCCATGCGCATGCCCCAGACGGCCTCTTCAACGACCGCGCCCGCGATGCCCTCCGCG
>NZ_LIPQ01000318.1 GCF_001418135.1 Streptomyces aureus | reverse complement strand
AGTGCGGCTCCAGCCGAGCCCGCTCTTCATCCGAAAGATCTCCCCGCCCCATGTCCCACGGAACGAGTTCCCAGCGGGAGCGTCACACGACCCATCGAACAGGCCCTAGACAGGTCAACAGGCGCCTTCCCAGCACCCGGTCGCTGCCACGCCCTGCAGCTGAGCTGCGGGCCTCTACGAGGCAGCGCGCTCGTAGACGACAGTCGTGTTGGGGCAGTCCTCGGCAAGTCCGAGAAGCGCCTGGCGCTCAGCCTCGTCGACGGCCAAGTCCCAGCGGAGCTTGGTGCCGACCCAGGTCGCGGCATGTCTGTCAGAGCCCAGATGGCGCCGGCCCCGCCCGCACCGATGACGACCCCTGCCACGAGGGCCGGGACCTGGTTCCGGTGCTCACGTGCCGGTTTCCTCGACGTCACTGCAGGAGGAGGCTCTCCAGACCCATCCATTACCTCAGAGTGCTGCTCCGCTCGTGTCCGCATGCCAGGAGCTCCCTGCCCAGACGGCCGAACGTGAGCGCGATTTCCCGGGAACTCGAGGACCAGGTAGTCCGCAGGCTGATCTCGGAGAATTCGTCGACGCTCATTCCGGCTCCTCGCTGGCGGCTTTCAGCCTTCGACCGGGCGGGAGCCACGCCTCCGGCCGCACTCGTTGCCGCCTTCCATTCCAGCATGGCGCGACCGCGCACGCACTTTCGTGACGGCCAGGCGCCTCGGCACGGCACGCCGTCCGTCACCCGTTCGGCGGGCCCGCCGCGCGGGTGGAAGGTGGCGCTCGTAGCGTCGGGCCCGGTTGAAATCCGCCGTAGCACCTGGGAGAAGCCGATGACGGACGAGTCGATGGAGAAACTGGCCACGGAGGCGTGGATCTACGGGTATCCGCTGGTCACGGCGGCCCTGACCAAGGACGCCATGACGGCGGTTCCAGCCCGCGACGACGCGAGGCGAAAGGCCCCGGTCAACCAGTTCTGCTACATGCGCGCCACCCCGGACGCCTCCTTCACTGAGGTCGTCTCACCGAACGCCGACACCCTGTACTCCAGTGCCTGGCTCGATCTGTCCGATCAGCCCCAGGTGTTGACCCTGCCCGACTTCGGCGACCGGTTCTGGATGGTCCCGATCCTGGATGCCTGGTCTAATGTCTGTGCCGTCGTCGGCCGGCGCGAGTACGGCCCGTCCGCAGGCCCGTTCCTGATCGCCGGGCCGTCCTGGTCGGGAGCGACGCCGCCCGGGCTGACCCTGCTGAAGTCGCCCACCGCCGTGAACTGGATCATCGCCCGTTACGCGACCAGCGGCCCGTCGGACTTCCCGGCCGTCAACCGGCTCCAGGACGAAACCCGGCTGATTCCGCTGTCGCAGTGGACCGGCGACCCGGACGGCTACTCTCCTCCCACCGACGTCCCCGTCTCCGCCGGTGCGGACACCACGACGCCGCCTGTCGACCAGGTCCACGGGCTCGGCGGCCGCGAGTACTTCGCCCTCCTCAGCCGGATGATGGTGGACAATCCCCCCGACCCTGCCGATGCCCCGTTCCTGGGCAGGATCGCCAAACTGGGCATCGCACCCGGCGCGAGCCCGGACGACCTGTCCGCCGAGCAGCTCGCTGCCCTGGACGCGGGCACGCGGCGCGGCCCGGAGACCCTGCGCGACCTGCTCGCGCAGGCGGAATCCGGGAACGTCGCCGGGTGGACCGTGCACCGAGGCCTGGGGGACTACGGCACCGACTACGCCAAGCGTGCAGTCATCACCCTGGTCGGGTACGGGGCCAACCTGGACGCCGACGCCCTGTACCCGCACGCCACTCACGACGCCGACGGCCGGCCCCTCGACGGCGCTCACACCTACGTATTGCACTTCGACGTCGGTCAGATCCCGCCCGTCGACGGCTTCTGGTCCCTCACGATGATGGACGAGCGTCAGCTGTTCGCCGACAACCCGCTGAACCGGTATGCGATCGGCGACCGCAGCGGCATGCGGACCAACCCTGACGGCTCCCTGGACATCTATGTCCAGCACGACAACCCGGGGCCCGACCGCGAGAGCAACTGGCTCCCCGCACCCGAGGGCAGCTTCAACGTCTTCCTCCGCCTCTACTGGCCCCAGCAGCCCGCCCTCACCGGCGACTGGACCCCGCCCACACTGCAACGCACCAGCTGAAACCTGAGGGCCCCGGTACCTTCCCCAAGGATTCCTTCTCGAGCGCCGTCAAGCCGAACCAGGGGGATCGCAACCGGGGCCCACCTGCTTCAGGAGACCAGCCCGTAGATGCTCACAGCGGTCAGCCAGAGACCGGCGAGCAGAGAGATCGTGACAATCAGCTGTTCCTGGTGCTGCCCCAGCCGGTACCGCAGGGCGTTCAGCCGGGTGCACGTTTCTTCGCAAGCAGGCCACTACTCGCACAGATGGACGAGGTCGGGCGGCGCTCGAACGGCAGACGGTGAAGGGCACGTGCTGTCAGTGGTGGCTCGTAGCGTCGAAGACAGGGGCGCGGGATCCACCGGGCCCACAGAACGCCGGGAGCGGTCATGGGTGAGATCACCGTCAGCGCGCAGGACATGGACCACCTCCTGCGCGACCCCGCGAGGGCCTACGGTGCTCCGTACCAGCAGGCCTACGCCCAGCTCGCCGAGACGCACCGGGGCCGGCCGGCCGACGAGATCGTGCCGCTGCTCCGCGCGGCCGCCGAGGCCGCGCTCCTCGACTTCACCGGGGCCGACCTGCGCGAACAAGCACAGGCAATCAGCAGCGGCACGCCGTACGAGCTCCAGGTCCGCGTCACCGGGTAGCAGGGGCGTGCGATCACGGGCTGGGTCTGCCTAGCCTGGGAGCACGTCCAGGGAGGCCTGGAGGAGTGCGGATGCCCCGTCCCCTGTGGTCCGGAGGGGTGTCGTTTCCCTGCGGCAGGTGCACGTGGAGGACGGTGGCCGGATCCGGTACCGCAAGACGTGCGATGTCGATGGCCAGGTCCTCGCCGAGGACGATATCGGCAAGGGCTACGAGATCAGCAAGGATCACGTCATCCCGATCACGGACGAGGACCTGGCGGAGATGCCGCTGCCGACAGCGAAGGCGATCGAGATCGTGGCGTTCATCGACCGGGAAACGCGCGTCCCGGAATCCTGAACGTTGGTAAGCCGGAACCTGCATGCCAGCTGATGGCTGCGGCGGTCCCACGGGCGGGTTCCGGCCCAGCTGACGGGACATGGCGAGCGAAGCCCGGTTCTGCCAGGAGGAATGGGAAGACGACAGCTGATCTGAAAGACGCATCCCGCCTGGGACTTCGACTTCTACGACGGCGACGAACTCACCCGGCGACTGCCCTGACAGGCCGCTCTGTACGATCACCGAACACTGGGCGCTGGTCCGGCTGTCCTGTGCGAAGATCAGTAAGTGGTGCCCTGTCCGGATAGTTGAGGGAGTTGGCGGGTGTCCGCCTTGGACTTCTACGCTCACGTCGCCATTTGCGGTGAGGTCCTGGGAGTTGGCCTCGGTGCCGACCCGGAAGCCTGGGAAGCCGCCCTGGGGACGACATGCCTCGATGTTCCCGGTGGTGGCCTACTGCGGCGGGACTACGGGCTCGTGGAAATCAACTTCTCGCCGGACCAGCCAGGGCGGCACGGACAGATGTCGTGCTTCGGCTTCGGCGTGAAGATCCAACGACTGCTGTACGACCAGTCCCCGAGCACCGTGCCGTCCCCGCTCTCGCGGGAGTACGGGGAATTCGCACCCGGAGTCCCCTTCAAGGAACTGCAGACCGCCATCCTGACCCTGGGCCACACGATCGAACTCGACAAGCTCAACACGTCGAGTGACATGGACTGCTACCGCGTATCCGCGTCCGCCGCCCGCATCCACGTGGTCGCCGACCCTGACCCGTACGGGTCAGGCGACCCAGATCCAGACGGACATCAGAGGGGCGACGTCTGGTCCGTCGACGTGTGGTGACCAGCCGGCGACCTCCCAGCAGCGTCCGCGATATCTCTTCGCTACGAGGAGCGCCGGGCAACGATCACCTGCGCGGCAGGCAACGATCTGAAGAGCGCGCGCCACCCAGTTGATCGTCCACACTCAAGCCCCCCATGCCGCATCCAACCGGCTAGCCCGCAGGCCGACCAGATCCCTTTCCAGTTGAACGGCGTCTCCGGGACGAACCGGTGCCGCTGCCCGCACGGACATGGCGCCAGCACCCAGGCGCACCCACGGCACAGCTCCACCCAGCCGTGCCCGGTCGAGTGCGACACCAGCGGTCTCTCGTCCCCGCAGGCGGGGCAGCCGGGGAGGTCGGTGCCGTCCTGGCCGACGTGGCAGAGGGACGGGGAGGCCTCCTCAACGTCTTCACGCCCCACGCCACGACGGGCGTGGCGCTGATCGAGACGGGCGCGGGCAGCGACCCCGACCTGCTGAGGACCCTGCACCACCTGCTCCCCGCCGACGAACGCTGGCAGCACCGGCACGGAAGCCGGGGCCACGGCCGTGACCACGTCCTGCCGGCCATCGTCGCCCCGCACGCGACGCTCCCCGTGATCGACGGCGAACTGGCGCTCGGCACCTGGCAGTCGGTGTGCCTGGTGGATACCAACAAGGACAACCCCGACCGCCAGGTGCGGTTGAGCTTCCTGGGCTGACCGAGTCGATCAGGATCGCCCTGGGAGCGGCCGCACGACCGGGTTCTTCCCTCTCGGCGTGCTCGTCCCCGTACGGCCGGAGTGCTTCGTGCGACCCGTCCCGCTCCTCGGTACGGCAGACCGCCCCCCGTGCCATCAGGCCCACGAGGCGCCCGGACGCGGGCGGGGCGTCAGCCGGTGCGCCAGCGGCGGACCGTGTCGCCGTCGAAGGTGAGCCAGGTTCCGTCGCCGAGGGGCAGCGTGCGGTCCGTCACCTCGATGCCCGGCGGATACGTGACCTCGGCCCGGAGGCGCAGGTCGTCGGCGCCGAGCAGGGCGTGACGACACTCCTCCTCCCAGGGGTCCTCGCCGACCGCCGCCAGGACCCGTTCGTCATCGAGGAAGCCCGGCTGCCCCATGAAGACGAGCTCGTCCGGGAGGACCACAGCTGCTTTCGCCGCCGTCCGGCGGCGGGCCGGTGTGTCGTATCGGGTGAGCTCCTCCCCGGCGACGGCGAGCGTCAGGAAGGCGCCGGAAGGGAGGCTGCTGCCCGTGAAGGGTTCGTCGTGATCGCCGACCTGCGTGATCGCCAGGTGCTCCCGCGTGGCGGTGACGAGCAGGGAGTACGCCTCCTCCTGCCCTTGGGCCGCGTTGAGGAAGACCTCCTGCGCGGCGGCCGGGCCGATCGGCTGCTGGAACTCGTACGTGCCCCAGCGTGTCGGGAGCTCCGCC
The DNA here is from genome assembly GCF_001418135.1 of Streptomyces aureus. Taxonomy (GTDB): domain Bacteria; phylum Actinomycetota; class Actinomycetes; order Streptomycetales; family Streptomycetaceae; genus Streptomyces; species Streptomyces aureus_A. The sequence goes on along the minus strand of NZ_LIPQ01000318.1, from coordinate 22,738 downwards.
GCGGCCAGGACCGTTCCGGTGGCGAGGTCCAGGTTCAGCAGCACCTCGGTCGGGTCGGTGTCGAGCGCGGGCCGGACGACCGCGAGCAGCGCGGTGCCGGCGGGGTCGGGGGCGCAGGCGCCATGGGCTCCGCTCGGCCACGCGGGGTGCGGGAAGGTCCAGCGGATGCTTCCGTCCGCCTCGTGGAGGGTGACGGAGTCGATGCCGCTCACCGCCAGGCCGCCGCCCGGTACGGGGGTGGCGTACACGCGGTCCGGCCCGGGCAGCCGCCAGCTGTGCCGGACGCCGAAGACCGTGCTGGTGTCCCTCGAGAGGCGGCCCGCTTCGACCCGCGCTCCGTCACGGGCCACGATCCAGTGGGCTCCGTCTCTGACGAGGAACGAGTCGAGCCGGCCCAGCGCCGAGCCGAGGCCCGGCAGCTCCTGGGTGGCCGTGAGCTGGGCTGGGACGGTTTCGTACTCCATGCTGGTTCCTACTTCTTCTTGAGGTAGTTGTCGGGCCAGTAGAACTTTAGGTAGTTGCCGCTGGGCTCGTACAACTGCACGATCCGGCCTTCGCCCGCAGCCGCGCGGATGATCGGCGGGCAGATGTCCGGGCAGACCGGCCGGGACGCCGCGCCGTGCGTCGGCAGCCAGCTCTCACGGCCGCTCGCCTCGTGCCTCCTGTGGAGGAAGTGGAGGATGTTCTGTTCGGCGTGGCCGCCTCGCTCTTTGGGCGGCGGTTTGGGCAGGTACTCGTCCGCCGGGATCGGAATGAGGCCCATCTCCTTGGCCAGTTTCAGCTGGTCCTTGGTCAACGGCACCTTACTGGTTCCCGCGACGAACATCCGGGGCCCCTTCGGCGTGATCGCGTGGATGACCGCGACGGTCTGGTACCGCCGCTTGTCCTCCGGGAAGACGTGCGCGATCTTCGTGGCCATGTCCTGGAGGGCCTGGAGGCACGGCGCGAGGCCCAGGGGGTCGGCCTCGGTGAGCGGGTCGGCGATGTAGCCGACGGGGTTCGGTGCGGGATCGAGTCCCAGGGGGTCGGGGGTGAGGTACCGGCCGGCCTCCGGGTCGTAGTGCCGGAAGTAGTTGTAGTGGAGACCGGTCTCCGGGTCCGCGTACTGGCCGGGGAAGCGGAGCGGCGTGTAGGCGTCGGCGTCCTGGTTCCAGCTGGTGACGCCCCAGTGCGTGGCGCGGCTGTGCCACGCGATGCGGCCCGTCTCGTCGACGAGTTCGGTGGGCGTGCCGATCAGGTCGGTCACGACGGCGAAGAACCGCGAGTCGATCTCGGTCTGGTCGGCCCCGGCCGCGTCGGCGCCCATGGCGGGTGCGCGGTGTTCGATCTGGGCCAGCGGCCGGTGGCCGTCGTGTTCCCAGGTGAGGGTGGTGGCGCCGACGCTGTCCGTCTGTTCCGCCAGGCGCGCGTCGTCCCAGGTGAACACCGTCTGCGCGACGACCGTACCGTCCGGACCGTGCCGCCGCTTTGCCGTCCGTCGGCCGAACGCGTCGTAGAGATACGTCCACAGCACACCGTCGGGCGTGGTGCAGGAGGTGAGCCGGTCCTCGGCGTCCCAGGTGTAGCGCCATACGTCGGGCTTGCGGGAGAGCCGTTTCCTGCGCCGTTCGACGACCCGCCCCGCTGCGTCGTGGACGTAGCTCATGGCCCCGGCGGAGCGGACGGCCGTCCCCTCGATTTCGCGAGGGCCCCGGGACTCGGGGTGCGGCGCGCGGTCCGGCCAGTGGGCGGCGGTCTGGTTGCCCTCGATGTCGTAGGCGTACGTCTCGGTCCAGCCGGCGGACTCGATCCTCGACGCGCGCCCCGCCGCGTCACGTTCGAAGGTGCGGGTGTGACCCGTGAGGAGGTCGGTGAGGGAACGCACCCGGTCGTCGGGCCGGTAGTCGTACGCGTGTGAGCGCACCGGGCGGCCGGGCACGGCCAGCGTCTGTTCCCTGATGCGGCCGGAGCCGTCCCACTCGGTGGAGAGGGTCAGCGGCTTGTCCAGCGGCCCGAGGGAGCGGCGGACCTCCCGGCCGAGCGCGTCGTGGGTGAAGGTCAGGGTGTGACCGCCGAGGTCGAGCGCGGAGCGGTTCCCGTTCGCGTCGTACGTCAGCGTGGTGGCCACGCCGCTCGGGGTGACCCGGCCGGTGCGCCGGCCGAGCGCATCGTGGTGGTAGCGCGTGGTGCGGCCGTCGACCGTCTCGGCGGTCACCCGGCCCCGGTCGTCCCGTTCGATGGTGAGGGCCGAGTACGGCGACCTGGCCGAGGTCATCCGCCCCATCACGTCGTACGTGAGGCGGGTGACGGTGCCGTCCGCCTCCTTGGCGACCAGCAGGCCGTCGTCGTCGAAATGATGCGTGACGACCTGTCCGAGGACGTTGGTCCGTGAACTCCACCGGCCTGCGGCATCGTAGGCGTAGCGGACCGTCCGGCCGTCGAAGTCGGTCTCCGAGACGATACGGCCGACGGTGTCGCGCGAATAACTCCAGCTGTGCCCGGCCGCGTTGCGGACCTCCGTGAGCCGAAGTTCCGTGTCGTAGCCGAACTCGTGGCGTGCGCCGTCCGGCGTGGTCCGGGCCGACGGGAGGTCGAAGTGCGTGTACTCGTGGAGGGTGCGGCCCCCGAGGGCGTCGACCTCAGCGACGCAGTTGCCCTCGCCGTCGTGCTCCCAGGTGTGCGTGGTGCCGTCGGGAGCGGTCCGCCGCGCCGGCAGGCCCTCGACGGTCCATTCGAGCGTGGTGACAGCGCCGCCGGCGTCGGCCGTGACGGGGCGGCCGAAGGCGTCGCGCGTGAACGTGATGGTGTTCCCGGCCTCGTCCGTCCGGGAGAGCGGGAGACCGGCGCGGTCCGGTACGAACGTCTCCGTGCGGCCGTCGACGTCGGTGATGGAGAGCAGGGCGCCGTTCTCGTCGTAGGTGAAGTGGACCGTCGCGCCGTCCGGGCCCACCAGCGCCAGCTGGTTGCCACGCTCGTCGTACGTCCTCGTCCAGCGAGCGCCGTTCGGCGCGGTCGTGGCGACCGGCATGCCGAGGTCGCCGTACTCGGCCGTGGTCACCGCGCCGCCCGGCGTCGTCACGGCGATGAGGTGCCCCTCCTCGTCCCAGGTCCAGGTCGCCGTCCTGCCGTGGGTGTCGGTGCGGCTCAGGAGGCGGTCGTACCGGTCCCAGTCCTGGCTGACGGTGTTGCCCAGCGGGTCGGTCTCGGCGACGGTCTGGAGGCGCTCGTTGATCAGGTAGACCGTGGTGGCGCCCATGGAGTCGGTGTAGTGGGTGGTGCGTCGTTCGATGTCGTAGGCGAAGGTGGAGGAGAGGCAGCCGTCGGGGCCGACGGTCTCGACGACCCGTCCGCCGCCGTCGTACACGTAGCGGAACGTCGAGCCGTTGCGATCGGTCCAGGACGTCACGCGGTCGGCGTGGTCGTAGGTGAAGCGCAGTGGCAGCCCCGAAGAGTTGACGACGGCGTCGAGGTTTCCCGAGACGTCGTACCCGTAGGACATGACGTCCACCGGCCCCTGTGGCGTGTCCACCGCGAGGGAGACGACCCGGTCGTCCTCGGCCGTGACCCGGACCCGGTAGCCGCCGCTGTGCGAGACGACGATCGGGGCGCCGTCCGAACGGCGGGAGAACGTCACGGAGTTGTCGTTGCGGTCGGTCAGCTCGCTCAGCCAGTACGCCGTCGATGTCCGGTACGGGCTGCCGGTGAAGGAGCGGGTGAGGCCGGTGTCGGGCTCCGTGACCGTGTACGTGGTCAGATCCTCGTGCGTGCCGCCGTGGGCCAGCGGGATGCGGGGGCCCTCGACGGGCAGGACGTCCTCGCCGTCCGGCTGTGGGAGGCGCGGGTAGACCAGCAGGGAGCCGTCTTCCCGCGCCCAGACGGCGCCGCCGCCCACCGGGTCGGGTTCGATGCGTTCGTCGAGGGTGGAGGCCCAGCTGCGACCGAACCACTGCCCATAGCGGTAGGCAGAGAGGTGGGTGCGCTCCAGGACGAGGGGCAGGGTGCCCGGAAGCATCAGATCCGTCTGCGGCAGCGTCATGACACCGGTCGCCACGTCGACCGGGTCGTTCTTGCAGGTCTTCTTGTCCAGCGGGATGCCGTTGCGGCGGGGATCGTCCTTGGCGTCCCGCAGCGGTTCGGGGCGCGTGCGGCGCTGACCGTCGGAGCGCGAGGGGCCGCGTCCGTCCTTTCCGCCGGGGCCGTTCCCCTTGTCGTCGTGGTCGTCCTTGCGTTGGCGGGCGAGGCGGTCGCGGGTGGCGTCGTCGTTGTTCTTGTGGTCGGTGGATATTCGCTTGACGGCTTTCGGTAGCGTCTCGCCGACGTGGTCGCCCATGGTCTTGGCGGACTTCACCAGGGCACCCATGGCCTTCTCGATGACGGGGTCCAGGGCGTCGGCGATGTTGTCGCGCCCCTTGTTGCGACCCTGAGCCGTCCTGGCCTTGGTCAGCTTTCCGGTGGTCTTGCCGTGGATCCCGGCGCTCACGCCGTTCAGCTTCGTGCCGGCGCTGTCGTGCTCGTCGTGCTCGATGTGGAAGCCCTTGCCCTTGCCGCCGCCACCGCTGCCCCCGGCGGAGGCGAGGTTGAGGCCCTCTTTCGCGCCCTGCACACCCTCGTCGAAGCCGTCCTTGCCGGCCTGTTTCGTCTGGTCGAGGTTCACACCGTTCTGGACGCCCAGGGCGTCCATGCTGACCTGGACGACCAGGTCGGCGGCCATGTTCTCCAGCGCCGCCACCGCCGGCTCCGTCATCACCGAGACGATGTGACCAACCGCCTCCTCCATGGCCCCCGTGATGAGCTTCAGCAGCTGCTTCTTCGTGAACGCGATCGCTCCGGCGCCCAGCAACGCGGACAGGCCACCAGTCACCGGGATCAGCGCCATGGCCAGGCCGGTCTGACCGGCCAGAATGCCGAGCTCCGCGACCGCCTTCCACTTCATGGCCTCGATCGCGCCCGCCGCCATGTCGAGTGCGCCGGCGATCGTGCGGCCCGCCGAGACGAGGTCCTTGAGGTGTTTGCCCTTGACCTTGCCCCAGTGCTCGTTGAGCGCGTCCATGGCCTCGCCGTGGCCCGACGACAGCAGACGCTCCATGTGGTTGTTGGCGAGCTGCCCGTCATCAGCCAAGTCGTCTGCGAACTCCCGCAAGGCGTCCGCCATCTCCCGGTAGGCGTCCTCGTCGACGTTGGGCCAGTTCACCCCCACGAGGTCCAGCAGTGTGTCCGCCCAGTCCGGCACCGTGACAGCCATGACCCCATGTCCCCCGTCAGATGATGATCAGCCAGCCCAACAGTCCTACCACGGCGTCCAGGCGATGCGTAATCCGCTACAGCAACCTGTCTGAATGTGTGACGAAAAGCGTCACCGGTTTGGCAAAGTACCCAGCTCACAAGGCTTGCGAGGTCAAGAAGGCCTGACCGGCCAGCAGTTAACGTCGTCGCGAATGCGACGGAGATCCGGGAGACCGGGGCCGGCCCCCTGAGGAGCTCGGCGAGCTCCTGCGCGAATCTGTGGGCAAGGCGAGCTGTCGACAGGCAAGCCTGGCCGAACCGAACATTCGCGTTGTGACCGCGCTCATCGGCACGGCCGTATGCGGCCTCATCGCCGTGAGCTACCCCGTCCTGATTCCCGCCCTCACGGTGGCGTGTGCCGCGTTCATGGCGCTCGCCATCCTCCTCAAGTTGTGAGACCTGCCGAAGGGCTCCTTGTCGTGCTCGCTCTCATGCAGGCCGGCCTATCCGCCCGACTGATTCGCCCCGGGCAGGCCGCACTCGGCGCTGCTTGCGGACACAAGCGTCCCGGGCCGGGACTCCCCCGGCCCGGACGAAAGGAGAGCCATGGGTACCTACGAGATCGAAGGGGCAGGGCCGTTCGAGAGCGCCAGGGTGTGACATCAGCCGCCGACCCTGCGAGACCAGCACTCCTGCATGGCTGCCTGCTTCCGGTCGAGCTCGGCGTCCATCATCCGGTTGGTGACGGTCCCCGGAATCCCGAGCGGAACCCGCGCGGGAGTAACTGCACCGCTGCTTCATCAATGACGACAGGGGGTGTCGGGTTTACGGCCGACGATGGACGTATGCGTGAAACCCCAGAAGAACTTGACAAGCTCCAGTCCCTCCTCGACTCCTCTCTCTCCGGCTCGACCGCACACCTCCGCTCGATCGTCGAGGGCCGCACCATCACGGCGGCGCAGCTCACCGGGGTCCTCACCGGCATGTGCACGCTCGCCCTCTCCGCGGTGACCGCAAAGGGCGAACCGCGGATCAGCGGTGCCGACGGGCACTTCCTGCACGGCCGGTGGCACTTCGGCACGGCGCGCAACGCCGCCAAGGCCCGTCATCTCGCGGCCCGTCCGGCCGCCAGCGTCGCGCACATGCGCGGCGAGGACCTCGGCGTGTTCACCCATGGCACGGTGGAGGAGGTGAACCCCGAGGGCGCCGAGCCCGCGGCCGACTGGCAGGAACTCCTCGCCTACTTGAAGGACTTCTACGGCGACGACGACGCCTTCGACTGGAACCGCGAGGTCGTCTACTACCGGCTCAACCCGCACTGGATGACCGTCTACGCCCCCGACCTGGACAAGCTCACCGGCACCTGACACCGGACCCGTCGAGTCACCGCGCCAGGTCGCAGCACCGGGTTGCGGCACTAACCTGTGGTGGTGACCGGAACCGAGCTGGATGAGTTGATCGTCGCCGACAGCGCGGCGCTGCGCGCGTGGTTGCTGAACAACCACACCACCTCCCCTGGCGTGTGGCTCGCCCTGACCAGGAAGGGCGGCTCTGTCACCACGCTGACCTGGCAGCAGGCGGTCGACGAGGCACTGTGCTTCGGTTGGATCGACGGCCAGGCCCGCAAGCGCGACGAGGAGAGTTCCTGGAGGCGGCTCACCCCGCGCCGACCCCGCAGTGTCTGGTCCCAACGCAACGTCGCCAACGTGGCCCGGTTGGAGGCGGCCGGCCTGATGCTGCCTGCCGGCCGCGCCGCGGTGGACGCCGCGAAGGCCGACGGCCGGTGGACGGCCGCCTACGCGCCGTCATCGGAGGCGGAGGTGCCGGCCGACCTGCTATCTGCGATCGCCGCCGACCCAGCGGCGCAGGCGATGTTCGAGGTGCTCACCAAGACCAACCGCTTCGCCCTCATCAACCGGGTCAATGCCGCCAAGCGGGCCGAGACACGCGCCCGGAAGATCGCCGAGTGTGTAGCGATGCTGGTCCGGCACGAGACGGTCCACCCGCAGCGAGCCAAGCCAGCGAACATGCCGACATCGTGACCGGACGTCTACCGGAACCAGGCCGTTTCTTCCGGAACACTCCCGAGGGTCTGGGTGTCGGTGCGGCATGGGAGAGTCCTGGGCATGACGATGCCGGAGGGCCCTGAGCGAGTACTGCCTGAGATCGTCGGGCGCGACATGTTCGACGCTCTCGTCATCAGGACCCACTTCAGCGACGGCGAGTCGTGGCATGCGGTGGCCGGTGAGCTGTGTCGGCCATGGGGGCCGGCTGGCGAGTTTCCCGCGAGGGTGCGGGTGGTCGACGCGCCTGCTTGGTCGGGGGCAACAGCTGATGAGGCTCTTGCGGGTGGACGAAGACGAATACCTGAGCGTCGTCTTCCTTGCCGACCGCCACACGATGCAGTCGCCGACACAGGCGCTGCTGGCTCTGACGACGGTCTGGGAAGACGAGGGCGACCTCGATCCCGTCCACTACCAAGAGCTCATCGAGTCGCCGGAGCCCCGGGGCTTCCGGGCCGCGCCCGCCGCGGTGCACGCGGTCCATGCGAACGTGACGCTCGGCAACATGGGCTTCGCCGAATTCGCCGCGGCCGCTTCCGCACAGCCTGATCAGGTCCTGCGGCCCATCTGAGAGGTGCAACGAACACCCGTTGCCATAGAAGGTACGGGTCGTTCGTCGGAGCGTGTTGTTGAGTGATGCGCAGTGGGCTCGGATCGAGCCGTTGTTGCCGGACCGGACGCCGAGGCCGTCCACGAGGGCCTGACCGCAGTCATCTCGGTCAAACTAGCCCATCCCGTCTTCGATGCCTCCACCAGGACCAAGCTCGGCAATCCCGAAGCCGGCGCCTACGTCCAAGAGGTCGTCCGCCAACACCTCACCGACTGGCTGGACCACAACCCGAACGAAACCGCAGCCATCATCCGCCACATCCTCAATGCCCAGTCGTGCGGGCGATAGGTGATGGGCTGAAGCGGCTCCTTGCACACGCGGCCGGTACCTGAAACCACGGCGGATCAGCTGAAGGCGCTACTACATGGGGAACGGGGTTCCACCCGGCGTCACGCCACGTCCGGTTCGGGCCTCGACCCATAGAGCGACGATGGCGGCCTCGTAGTCTTCGAGGCTGTCGAAAGCCTTGTACACGGACGCGAAGCGCAGGGACGCGACGACGTCGAGCTCCTGCAACGGGCCGAGGATGGCCAGACCCACCTCATGGGTGGTCAGCTCGGCGCTGCCGGTGGCATGCACCGCCCCCTCGACCCGCTGGCCGAGCTTGGCGCGGGCGAGCCGGCCGCTCTGGACTTGAAAGACCATCGGTGTCCTCCTGCACGCACCCGAGCCGGAAACACCCGCGAAACCTCACCACGCCCGTGAGCGCCTTCGAGAAGGGGGCAGCCCTCGGCCCAGTACCCGCATGGGGGCGTGGTGCCGCACACGGAGCATGCTCAGTCACTGATGGTCGACGGCGGCACGCCCCCGGCCGCAAACGGCTTGCCCCGCACGAGCGGGGAGTAGTTGGCGCCTCCGCAAGGATCCCGGCGAAGGGGATGGGACCACTGCCTGGATGGCCGCATAAGGGGCATCGAAGCGACGCGTTTCCGGGCCCGCACGCGCGGGGAGCAGGTCGCCCCGGCCGGGACGCGGGGACGCCGGGACCATCCCCGCGGGTGCCCGAAGCAGATCTGGATGGGGGCCGTGGCGTCGTTCATCGGCATCGCGCTGTCCACGAGCCAGGTCTACCGGCTCGTCGTCGAGCGACCGGAGCGACTGAGCCTGAAGATCCTCATGGCCCTGCTCGACATTCTCGACTGCACCATGGACGACCTCATCGAGCCGATCGTGGCGGCCGGGGCCGTGAAGAAGCCGAAGAAGGCAGCCGCCGGCGGCTCGGCACCCGACGCGGAGGGACTCGGCGGACTGCGTCCAAAGCGTGCTCGGATCAGAGGAGTTGACCGGTCTTGACCATGGCTGACCAACTGGATCGCGCCGTCAAGGATCCGATCGGCCTGATCACAGACCTCGTCACCGATGTCGAGAAGGAACTCGGCGCCGAGAGGATCCGGGCCGCGGTCACCGCGGTCGCGGGCGGCCGCGCGAAGTCACGGAGCCTGGCCAAGGCCCTGGCCATGCGGTCTGCCGTCCTGACCGACGGCCGGTCGCCGGCACCCCGGGCGATCGGCGATCTGCTCATCGAGCTCCGCAAGGCCGGCGCCTCGGCGATCGCGGCACCGGTCTGCGCAGAGTGCGGCAAAAAGCTGCGAACCCTCCAGCGCAAGGGCCAGGACTGGTACTGCTCGGTCTGCGGGCAGGAGAGAGCCGAGTGCACCGCCTGCGGAAACGTCCGACGCGTCAGCTTCCGCGACCGCAAGGGCCTGCCCCGCTGCAAGATGTGTCCCGACACCGACGACCGGGAGCCTGCCGCAGTCGTCCACGAACTGATCACCGCGATCGCCCCGGGCGCCGACCGTGACGCGGTCGCGCCGAGGCCCTCCGCCAGTCGGCACCCCACCGTCCTCAATATCGCCAGAGAGTGGTCTGGGCCCTGGAACACAACCCTCGCCTGCTGACAGGGGAGGGACACCTGGCGCCACACCGCGCCATCCTTCGGTTCATCGACCTGCTGCACGAGGCCAGGGTCGCCGGGATCGTCCGGCCCCCCTGCCCGCGCTGCCACCGGGTGGTCCGCATCGACAAGCCGCTCGATGGGCAGCGGGTCTGCCGAAACTGCATCACCAAGTCCCGATTCGAAGAATGCCTACGCTGTGGTGCTCGGCGAGAGCCGGCCACCCGCGACACCGAGAGGCGACCACAGTGTCCGCGCTGCCTGGTCAAGGACCCGGCGAACCTGGAGACGTGCATCGTCTGCGGCGAGTCACGCATGGTCAGCAACCGCACCGCGCACGGGCCGATCTGCCCTAACTGCCGTCCCGTGCCCATCCTGCTTTGCTCGATCTGCGGTCGCACCGCACCCTGCATGCTCTCGAAGCTCACCGGCCTGCCCCGCTGCGACGGCTGTGACAGGCGCCAAGCTCACTGCACCCTCTGCGGACGAATGCGCGGCATCCACTCCGGCTCCGCCGACGCCCCCGTCTGCGGCCCCTGCACCACGCCGGACGCCGAGCTCTGGCGCCCCTGTCCCACCTGCGGACAAGCCGAACGGCTGCACGCGCCGGGACCGTGCCCCCGCCGCAGCCTCAAGCAGCGGCTCCACGATCTCCTTGCCGATGGCTCCGGCTCCATAAACCCGAAGCTACGGCTCCTTCACGACGCCCTGGCCGACACCGAGCGGGCCGGCACCGCGATGCGCTGGCTCTCCAAGGACATCGTCTCCACCGTCCTGACCGATCTTGGCTCCGGCCCTCGGCCTCTCACCCATGAGGCCCTGGACGAGCTCCCCGAAGGCAAGGCCGTCGAGCACATCCGCAGCGTTCTCGTCGCCACCGGAGTCCTGTCCGGGCGGGACGAGCAGATGGTCCGTCTCGAACGGCACGTGAAGAACCCCGTCGCCTCCCATGCGACGGCCGAGGGCCGGAAAATGCTGCACCGGTACGCGTCTTGGCATCTCCTGCGTCGGCTTCGCCGACGCAGCCGCGGCAAGGAGATCACGCACTACCAGCTCGCGGGCGCACGGCAACATCTGCGGGCGGCCGTTCATCTCTTGGACTGGCTCGAGGAGCAGAATCTGACCATTGCCACCTGCCGTCAGGCCGACCGCGAACGCTGGATGACCAGCGACGATGTCCGCCATCGCCGGAAGGCAGGACACTTCGTGCGCTGGGCCCTTTCCCAGAAGATCGCCCGCGACCTCAGCTCCCCCGCCGAGCGATGGAACGGCCCCTCCCAGGCGATGGACGACGAGGCCCGCTGGGACACCGCCCGTCGCCTACTGCACGACGAAACTCTCAAGCCTGAAGACCGCCTGGCCGGACTGCTGTTGCTCCTCCATGCCCAGTGGCCCGCAGCGATCTCCCGGCTCACCGTCGGCCACATCGAGGAGACGGACGGAGCCTTCGCATCCGCCTCGGCGCCGTTCCGGTCGAGCTTCCCACACCCGTCGCTGACCTGGCCCGACAGCAGGTCGCGGCCCGCCGCAGCCATGCCGTCCTCGGCCGGACAGAGTCACCCTGGCTCTTCCCCGGCGGCCAGCCCGGCCGGCCGATCAGTGCCTGGGCCATGGGCGCGAGGCTCCGCAAACTCGGCATCCGGCTCGCGGAAGCCCGTTCAAGCGCCCTGTTCCAGCTCGCCACCGAGCTGCCCGCCGCGGTCCTCGCCCGCACCCTCGGCATCGACATCACCGTCGCCGTCAAATGACAGCGAGCCGCCGCCGGAGACTGGGCCGCCTACGCAGCAGAGATCAGCCAACGAGCCACCCGCCATCTCCAAGGAGAAGACGTACATGCCCATCGATGACCAGAGCACCTGGGCTCTGCTCCGACAGCTCGATGACCCGCAGCACATGGAATATCCCCGCGGTTACGACCACGCCGCCGCCCGAGCCCGGTTCGAGCAGCTCGCAACCCGTCTGGACGCGCGGTTCCAGTGCACTTGCACCGTCGACCGCCAGGTCCAGGACGCTAGCCACCACGGGACAATTGTGATCCCGGCAACCGCCGCCGACAGCGCCGAACACATCACGTTGACCATCAGCAACTTCGGGAACCTCGCCGTCGTGACCTTGGGCAACCCCGGGAGCTACAACGAGGAAGAGGAACGCGAGCTCTTTCACGCCACCGATCGACTGCGCGTCGGGCAAGAACTCGAAGCCCTCAGCTACACCGTCATCGCAGAGCACCTGCTCTGGACGAGATACGACGGCGTCAGCGACCTCGTCTCCTACTACCCGCCCGAGCACCCCCCAGCGTGGTGGATCCGCTTCTTCGACTACCTGTGGCCCTGCCTGGGTGTCCCCGACAGAGGCATTCGGCGAGTTCCAATATTCGAGCCCACCACTACGCATCGGCGCCGAGCGGCGCCTCGAGGCCGTGGACCGGGTCGCGGCCCTACAGTTCGACCGGCACGGCAACCGGGTCTGGCGCGCGGCACAGAGTCTGCTGGACTCCGAGCACGTCCGCCGCGCGATCGGGGAGGTCGCCACACCATACGGGGCCTGCGGCGAGCCGTCCAACGTGGCCGCGGGTGGCCACGCGTGCCCGCTGCGGTTTCGCTGCCTGGGCTGCGAGCACTTCTCCACCGACGTCTCCTACCTCCCCGACCTGAAGGCCCACCTCGCCGACCTGCTGCGCAGCCGGGAACGGCTGATGTCCGCGTTCGAAGCCGACGAATGGGCACGTACCCAGGCCATGCCCTCCCAGGAGGAGATCAGCCGGGTCCGCCGGCTCATCGACCGCGTCAGCTCCGACCTCACCCAGCACGCCGCCGAGGACCGCGCGCAGATCGAGCAGGCCGTCGCTCTCGTGCGCCGCGCACCGTCCACCTTGGCATGCCCCGCGTCGGCCAGCCCCTGCCCGACGTCCGACCCTCAAGGATCCGCACGTCGTGACCACAGCCATGAACGACGGCCGCCAGGCCGATACCGAACGCCGCCGTACCCGCGTGACGAGCGCGATCACCACCACACGGCGCGAGGGTAGCCCACTGACCGCCTCAGCCATCGCCCGCGCCGCCCGTGTCGACCGCACCTTCCTCCAACGCCATCGCGACCTCCTCGATGCGCTCCACACCGCGGCGCACGAACCGGCCACGCCGTCCGGGACTGGGCCAACAGTCACTTCGGGTATCGCTTCAAGCCGATCTCGCAAACGCAGGTGCTCGCAGCGCCCGCTTGGCCGCCCGCGTCCAGCAGCTCGAAGAACGCCTGTCGAAGGCGCTCGGCGAAGAGACTTGGCGGGCCTCCGGACTTGGGCCACCCGCCGACGTCGCCGAGCTGAACAGTCGGATCACCAAGCTCGAACAGAGCAACGTTGGACTGACGCGCGCGCTTGAGGAGCGTCAAGCCGAACTTGAAGCCGCCCGAGCAGCCAACCGCGACCTGCCCCGCGCCCTCAATCAGAAGAGCTGACGCATCTCCACACGGTGAACGTCAGTCGAGACGAGCGTCGAGCTCAGGTCGATGCGGTGCGTGCGCGCATTCGGTGCGCGGTCCGCAGTCCCTGCTTGGCGGCGGTTGCTACGAGGCCGCCGAGGGTGGTTCTGGCGAGGTCGTGGGCGGCGAGGTGTTCGAGTGCCGGCAGGGCCCGGTCGTCGGCGGTGGAGCCGAGAGCGCGGCAGGCCAGTGCTCGGAGGTCCGGGTCGGGATCGGTGGTGAGGGCGATCAGGTCGTCCACCACCGGCGGGCCGAAGGCGGCGATCGCTGACGCGAGATGACCGGCCTTCGGGTTCCGGTGTTCCATCATGGCCTGCCAGAGCGCAGCGAGTGCCCGGTCGCCGCCGATTTGGCCGAGTGCCAGGGCGGCTCTGCTGCGCACCCAGGTGGTCTCGTCGTTCAGCCGGGCGGTCAGGGCGGGTATGGCGGCGCGTTCCTCAAAGAGGCCGAGCGCCTCGCAGGCACCCTCGCGGACCATCGGATCGGGATGCTCCAGCAGTGCGGTGATCAGCGGAATGGCCCGGCGCAAGCCGAGTTCGGCGCAGGCGAGCGCCGACCACCGCACCCCGCGGTGCCCGGTGTCGGCAAGCGCGCGCAGGAGGCCCGGTTCGACGCTCGCGTCGCCGAACAGGGCGATCCGGTTGAGTGCTTTGGTCCAGACGGTGACATCCTGCGCCCGGTGGTCAGAGGCGACCTCGGACAGGGCCGCCCGGGCCTGCGGGTGGCCGAGCTCGGCCCACTCCAGCAGGGCGTCGATCGCCCGCAGCCGAATCGTGCGGTCCCTGCTCAACTCGGCGGCGTGGACGGTGACGAGGGATGTCGGCCCGTCCGGCGGGTGGCCGAGTGCGTCCCCGAGCGGGCTCGCGAGCGGTGGTTCGAGATCGCCCAACCGCAGGGCCACTGGGCCGATTCGGGTGCCGACGTCCGCGTCATAGCGGCCGTCGCCGCGCAGGTTCGCGGCCAGCTTGGCGACCGTACGGAACAGCAGCCATGCGCGGTCCGATGGGGAATCAGCTAGGGCGTCGAGTCGGCCGGACATCGCCGCGGCGACGGCGGTCGGCGGGCGACCGGTGGCCTCCAGGACCGCCTCCGCCCAGGCGAGTGGCTCGCCCTGACGCTCGTAGAGCTGGCGACCCCACAGGCGGAGGACGGCGTCACGGTGGTCGATCATCCCAGAATCTTCCAGCAGGGAACACCGACAGCCAACGGTTTTCCCGAGCCTAAGCCCTGAAAGGCCTGAGTCAACCGAGGGTGAGCACGAGGACGCAGACAATGGCGATGATGAGCCAGCGATACCCCAAGCAAGACCGCTCTTCGTCGCCGCACCGCAGTCGCCCACTCCTCATCTCTGCTTCCGAGGAGGGAGGCTCGCGTGGGCTCTCCAGAACTCAGGGTCCCGTGGTCCGGCGATCCACGAGATGAACCGACCTGTCATGGTCTCGAAAGCGTCAGCCAACGAGGTCGCTCCGATGACAGTCCGCTCTACGGGGTCGACGTAGTGAGCGTTATGGTCCACCTCGCACCAGCAGGCCAGGCTGATGGCTGACCAGACATTGAGAAGGCCCTCCTTGGTCCACTCCACGTCGAGTGAGACCTCGAGCCAGTCACCGTCTGCGTCGTAGAGGGAGACCGCAGCCAACAGGATCTGCGGTGTGCCGGCCACAGCCCGTCCCGGGAACGTGACGTGCTGGGGGAACCACTCCCAGACCTGGAACTTCCCTGGTACCTGGACGCCATCGATCCCGTCTGCTGAACGCCGAAGGCGGCCGAGATCGGCGACGCTAGCGTCTGGGAAGAGAGCCTCCAGGGGAACGGCGTCGAAGGTGCCGCTTGGCCTGTTCATGGACCTGAGCATGAGGATCAGCTGGTTCTGGGGCAAGCCCGAAGCCCGTTGTCTAGAGTCGTGGCCGTGACCGAACCCCTGTCGAACGAGACCTTGAAGGATTTCCTGAGCACCATACGAGCCGGCGAAGTCCGCACCGGCCGCGTCATCAGCGTCGAGGACCGGGAGGTGCTCGTCGAACTCGACGGATTCTCTGGTCCAGGGAAAGCGCTGGGACGTATCCCTCGCGGCGATCTGACCCGCAAGGCCATCGGGCATCCGTCTGAAGCCGTGATCATCGGGCAGCGGCTCACCTTCGAAGTGATAGCCGTCGACTGGCAGCAGGAACGCGTCTTGGCCTCCGCTTCAGCGTGTGAGGACCCGGCTCTGCGAGTATTCCTTCTCGGCCTTCGGCGCGGAACAACACACCAAGGTCAGGTACAGAGCGTCCACAACTTCGGTGTCTTCGTGAACCTCGACGGCGAACCGGATGATCAGTGCACCGGGTTCATCAGGGGCCCCGAACTGAGCTGGCGGCGGATCGACCATCCCGCAGACGCCGTCACGGCCGGCCAGAGGGTCGTCGGCGAGATCATCGACATAGACACCCGGCGTGGACAGGTCCAGCTGTCACTGAAAGCTCTCCAAGAGGACCCGCTCGTTCCCTTCGCGGACCAAGCAGGCATCGTCACGACCGGACAGGTCACCAAGCTGATCCCGTTCGGAGCCTTCGTTCGCATCGCCGACGGCGTCGAGGGCCTCGTGCACAACACCGAATTCCGTGACGAGCCCGTCGAGCACCCCGGCCAGATCGTGAGCGAGGGGGACGAGATCACCGTACGGATCGTCGAGGTCGACCTCGTACGCCGCCGCCTCACCCTGTCCGCCAGGAACCGCGGCGAAACGGGAAACGATCTACCTGAAAACGGGAAGTGATCTCTAGGTGCCCTGTACCGCACCAGGTCACCGCTACTCGTGAACAGCCCCATACGCCAGGTGATGTCGCGCCACAGGCCGTGGTGGCGGCCGATGCGTTCGCGGGTCCTGCGTGCTTCCCGCCTGGCCTCGGTGAAGGAGCGGGTCAGCTTGGTGGCGGTCGATCGGAGGTGGGACGGGATGATGCGGACGCACTTCAGGTAGGAGATACGGTCGGCGTCCACCGACGGGCGGACGAGCGCGGCTGTGTGGGCGAACTGGCGGATCGCGTGGTGGACGGCGAGGTAGGCCCACAGCTCCTGCCGGACGCCTTCCGGTGTTCGCGATCTGATCGGCCCGCCGGGGCCGAGGTGGTTCTTGATCTCGTCGAAGGCAAGCTCGATCTCCCAGCGTTCCCGGTAGAGCGCGACCAGCTCGGCGGCCGGATACTGCTCGGGGTCCAGCAGCGTCGTGCCCAGGGGGGCGACCTTGTCGCCCTTCGCGAAGGTGATGACGCGGTAGATCACCTGTCGGGGCAGCGTCCGGCCTTCCCTCGCTGCTCGGAGCCGGACCTCCTTGCCAGGTCGCGCCATCGACAGATACGAGCCGTCCGGAAGTTCTTCCTGGGCGGTGCCGAGGTGGTTGGACTGGAGCCTGACCAAGCAGATCCGCGCCCTCCAAGGTGAAGACGTGAGCGAACTCGACCGACCAGAAGCCGCGGTCGGCGATGACCAGGTCGCCGGGGCGAGCGGAGCCGGCCAGCGGGTAGGCGAGACTGCGCTCGCCGTCGCGGTAACCGCCGAGGCGGGCATCCAGGACTCCGTGCGTTCCGATCTCCGCGAGGACCACCGCCCTGACCTGGGGGAACCGGAAGGGGACGCCACCGGTGGTGGACGGACCGTCGAAGGTGTCGCCGTTGCTCGTCGAATCCGGAAGATCGACCTGGGTGCCATCCAGGGCGAGGAGCCGCAGCCCCCGCCACCACGCGCCGGGCGTGTCCGCGGTGGCGAGCGGGCCAGCGACCTGGCGGAACACGGTCTCCAGCCCGTCCTCACCGAGGCGAGCACGGGCCCGGCACAACGACGACCGGTTCACCCGCGCGAGAGGCCGGCTGCCCGGGTTGCCGCTGCTCAGCACCCGCACCACCTCCTCGTACGACTCCCGGGCGAACAAACACAGGGCCAGGACGAAGTACACAACCGGCCTCGCCGACAGGAGGCGACGTCGCCGGTCGCCCCGGATCAAAAGCAACTGCATTGGCCTGGCACGGCCCCCGGGCCGAGTCGGGCGCTAGACCATCATGAGGCGGAAAGCATGCTCCATCACGTCGTCAGCGGTGCCCGTGATCACCCGCTCGACAGGAGCAGCACCCTTCTGCTCCGCGCCTGTCCCGGTCCGTCCAGGGCACCAGATGTCCTGGCCTTCCTTGCGGTGCGCTCTGCCGGAGAGCAACGCAACCATGAGCCTTCGGGGCTTGTCTTCATCCTCATGACAGATACACGGGGGCCGCGATCTGCCCCGGACGAGCGGGAGCTACGACTGTGGAAGGTCGGCCGGGCCCTGACGGTCATCTTCGCCGCAGCCGTCCTAGCGGCCGGCGGTGTCTTCTACGCTCTGGTTGTCCTGCTGGACTTCCAGGAGATCGACCGCGCTGCGAAGCTCGACGCGAAGACGCTGTTCGATCTGGTGAAACTCTCATTCGGCGTGGTCGCCGGGGCCGGTGCGCTCGTCGCCCTGGTCGTCGCTTACCGCCGCCAGCGGGTCGACGAGGCCGGCGCCCACCGCGAAGCCACCCGGCTCCACACGGAACGGTTCTCCCAGGCGGTCGACAAGCTCGGCTCGGAGTCCCCGGCCGTCCGTCTCGGAGGCGTCCACGCTCTCGCTGGCCTCGCCGACGACGCCCCCGACAGCAACCTGCGCCAGACCTGCATCGACGTCCTGTGCGCCTACCTCCAGCTTCCCTTCCTCCCCGACCCCGGCAACGACCCCGCCCAGCAAGAGGAACACCACAGCTACCTGGCTTTCCGCAAGGTCCGGCACACCATCCTGCGACTCATCGGTGACCACTACAGGATCCCCCGGGGAACCCACCGCTCCTGGCAAGGCTTCGACCTCGACCTCACCGGCGTCACCATCGATGGCGACATGAACTTCCGCGATGCAACGTTCGACGGCGGCACGGTTTCCTTTAGCGGCGCGACGTTCTCCGACGGCGTCGTGGACTTCGGCAACGCGACGTTCTCCGACGGCCTAGTGAACTTCGGCGACGTAAGTTTCTCCGGCGGTGTGGTGAACTTCGGCAACGCGATGTTCACTGGCAGCGAGGTGGACTTCGGCAAAGCGACGTTCTCCGACGGCGTGGTGAACTTCGGCGACGCGACGTTCTCCGACGGCTCCATGGCCTTCGCCGCCGCGAGGTTCTCCGGCGGCGTAGTAATCTTCAGCCGCGCGACGTTCTCCGGCGGCTCGATGTTCTTCGGCGGCACGACGTTCTCGGGCAGCGATGTGAACTTCGACGAGGCAACGTTCTCCGGTGGCACCGTGGACTTCCGCTACGTGATGTTCTGCGGCCGAAGCGTGTCCTTCGTCGGCGCGACGTTCTCCAGTGGCACGGTGAACTTCCATGACACGGATGGCCCCGCTCCTGCTGGGCTTCTCTCTGCCATCGGCGCTTCTGATCCTGTGACAGTCAGCCTGCCCGAGCGTTGGACGTCCCTGATTGCCTGAACACAGGCGGGCCAACCGCCGGCGCCGCGGCATCCAAGGCGGCCGACCGGAAGGGTTCGACAAGGCGATCTACCGCCGCCGCAACGGTGTCGAGCGGACGCCCCGTCGCGCGATCAGCGGCTTGAGGCCGCGTTTCCACAGCAGGCGGCGGTACGTGCCGAAGTCGTAGCCCCGGTCCGCGTACAGGCGCCGGTGTTTGCGGCGAGGGCGTCCGCGCGGGCCGCGAATCGATGGGGCGGCGTCCAGCAGTGGCAGGAGCTGGGTGACGTCGTGCCGGTTGCCGCCGGTGAGGGTGAGGGCGAGCGGGGTTCCGCGGCGGCTAGGACTTGTCCGCCCGATCATGCTGCTCGTTAGGCTGATGCTCAGGGAGGCTGTGATGGGTGCCGTCGAGATGAGCCGGGCTGAAGCGGTCGCGCTCGTGCAGCGGATCATGGATGTGGACTATGCGTCTGAGGACGAGGCGGACAGGTAGCTGGAGAGGCTTGACAGCGCCCTGGCCTGTCCATCGGGCCATGTCAGCGGCCTGATCTTCTGGCCCTCAGAGCGAGAGCTCTCTGCCGATGAGGTGGTCGATCAGGCACTGGCCTATCGGGCAATCGCGTTGTGACCCACGCGCTCAGGTGCGAAGCCAGATAACGAGAGCTGCTGCGGTTGCGGTGCCGAGGAAGACGTAGCCGCACTTGTCGTAGCGGGTTGCCACGGCTCTGGCGTGCTTGAGCCGGTTGATCGCGCGTTCGACGGTGTTGCGCTTCTTGTACCGCTCTTCGTCGAAGGCTGGTGGCCGTCCGCCGCGTGAGCCTTTGCGCAGGCGGGCGGCCTGGCTGTCGGTCTTCTCCGGGATCGTGTGCGGGATGCCCCGGCGCCGCAAGTACTCGCGGCACGGCCCGTTGCTGTAAGCCTTGTCCGCCGCGAGGCTGTCCGGCCTCTTGCGCGGCCTGCCCGGCCCGATCCGCAGGACGCGAATCTTCTCCAGCACGGGCTTGAACTGTGTGCAGTCCGCCCGCTGTCCGGGTGTGACGATCAGGGACAGCGGGCGGCAACGGCCGTCCGCGCTCAAGTGGAGCTTCGTGGTGAACCCGCCCCGCGAGCGACCCAGGCCCTCACCTCCCGCACCACCTCCGCCAGGCGGGCGACGAGGCTCTGCCACGGCGTTTCGCCCTGGTGTTCTGCCGCTGCGTCCCCCTTTGGGGCGGGCGCCGATGGTGGTTCGGTGCGGGCGCCGGCGGCGTGCTGATGTGCCCGCACGATGGTGGAGTCGACCGAGATGTCCCAGTCGATCTCGCCTGCGGCGTCGGCCTCGGCCTGGACCTGTTGGAGCAGGTGTTCCCAGGTTCCGTCGGCCGACCACAGGCGGTGGCGTTCGTAGACGGTCTTCCAGGGGCCGAACCGTTCGGGCAGGTCGCGCCATTGAACGCCGGTCCGAACCCGGTGCAGAATCCCGTCGATCACCTGCCGGTGATCCCGCCACCTGCCACAACGCCTGTTGCTGACCGGCAGGAACGGCCGCAGTCGTTCCCACTCGGCATCCGTCAGATCTCCCCGCCCCATGTCCACATCAACGACATGGCAGCGGAGTAGTCACATGATCGGCCGGACAAGTCCTAGGCGATGGTGCCGCTGCCGGCGGCGAAGTCGCCGCCGATGACGATCAGGTGGTGCTTGGAGCCGGTCCACGGGCGAGGGACCGACGCGATCCCCCTTCAGGGCCCGGACGTGCGACCCGTCCGCGGAGCAGTCGTCCAGGCTCAGCAGGTCGGCGCGGCGCAGCCCGGTCAGCATGGCGGCGTGCAGGCGTGGTCAGACGCCGGCCTCGGTTTCACTCCCGCAGCCGGCGCCAGGCCGTCACTCCGGAGCAGCCCACGGTCTCTGCGGGGACATCGCGCCATGCCACACCGGTCTGCGGTATGTGCAGGACGTCGGCGAGAGCTGGCCTGCAGCCGGGTACCCCCAGCTCGGCGAGCAACGGCCGCACCTCGCCGATGGGCCGGGTGAGCGTGGAACGGTCCACGTTGAACCAGCAGGCCAGCACATCGTAAGTGGCCCCGTGGCGCGCATGGATGAGGGTGGCCGGGAGCCGGTCAACGAACACCAGCCGGTGCTTCGCGCCGGCTCCCGCAGCCCGCAGCCACGGTCGCGAGGCCAGCTTGGCTTGGTGATGCGCATGCCGTAACGGGTCCACCTCGGCGCTGAGTTCAGCGATCACATCAGCCGGCAGGCCAATGATGCGGCGCTTGCTGATGATCACGTCTCGAATCGCGTCCACTGCCGCCCGACCATGAGCAACCATCCGTGGCTCGACGCCTCACCGCTTACCGTGCACGAGCTCGGAAGAGCTGTGCCGTAACTCCGAGATCTCGACAGCAGTAACGGTTCGGAGCCAAGGTTCAGGCGTCACTCGGATCGGGGGCCCAGCCGGTGCACTGGGCCCAGGCGTCAGCGCGTCGGATGATGTCCCATACGAAGGCATCCTTCGCTTGGACGTAGCCGGGCCGGTCGTTGCGGAACGTGGCCGCGAAGCGCCCTTTGGCTGCCGCGTACTCGGTCATGGCAGACGTGTGGCAGCGGAGGTAGTCGCGAAACAGCAGTGGGAACTGCTGGGAGAAGCTGCCCAGCTGGCGCACGTGTACGTGTGTACGGGGCTGACCTGGAGGTTCCCGGAAGTACCGCTTGGTCCGTTCCGGATTGTCCTCCCTGTACACGAACCCCATGCCTGTCAACGGTCCCAGGAACGAGTCCGTCGGCTCCAGCGACATCACTGAGATCTGGATGTCGATCACCGGCTTGGCTGCCAGTCCTGGCACCGAAGTGGACCCGATGTGGTCGATACGAGCTGCGGCGTCACCCAGGGCCGTACGCAGGGCCACCCCCTACCTGGCGAACATCTCGGGCCAGGCAGGGTCATAAGGCACGATCTCGATCGGCTCTCCCACATTGAACAGTGTTCCACGGTCGACTCCAGCCGTGGCCGGGGGCCGCTGGTCTTCAGTGGGGCGAACCTTCACGACACCCAGGCACGGGAGCCGCTGGTGCGCGCCATTCCGCCGATCCGGTCCCGCCGCGTGCCGCGTCGGCGTCGACCCGCCAAGCTCCACGCGGACGAACAATGCGGACTCCGACCACCTGCGGGTGGCTCCGCTCGCGCGACATCCGGCACCACATCGCCCACGGGGGTATCGAAAGCTCCACTCGGCCGGGCCGGCAGCGAAGGACGGCCGAGCGCACCATGACTTGGCTGAGCAGCTGCCCGCCCCCGGCACCGCCGCTACGAGCGCGAGGCCGAGCACCTCCTGGCCTTCGCTGGGATCGCTGCCACTGTCAGCTGCTACCGCAGGCTGGCGGCCTGACGGGCAGCACCCGCGGGTGAGACGATCCACAGCGTGATCGGATGGATGCACCACGCCCCGCGCTGGGCGGTGACATCGGTCTGCGGCATCGCGGCCGTCCTGCTCTTCGTCGGCGCTTCTGCGCACGTCAGCGACCTCCTCAGCCACGGGCTGCACCCGTACCACTGGGCGCCGGGATGGCTCAACCTCTACTGGTCGTCGCTGGCACTCTTCGACGCGCTCGCCGCCGTATTCCTGATCAGGGGCAAGCGCCGAGGAATCGACCTCGCTTGCGTCATCATGGCGACCGACCTCGCCGCCACCTGGTACGCGGTCTACGGCATCCAGCACAGCAGCCTCGCCACTCAGCCCGGCCTTCAACGACTGACCGCCTTCGTCGCACTCGTCCTGGGAACGTCGCCCTTCATCCGACGACACCTCAGCAATTGAGAGGAGCTCTCATACTGCAACGGTCCTCGTTGTGGCGGTTGGGCAGGTGGGTCGTTGTTCTGTTCATGGGTGGGGTTCTGGTTGATGTCCGGGGGTGGGCGGGTGAGGTGAAGACTCTGCATGAGCGGTTCGTGCACCGTTTTTGCCAGGTCGGAGCCGCGTGAGTCGGCACTTGCCTATATACGGGGGGGGCCTGATCGCTCCGCTGGAGCGGAAGAACGGGTGGACGCTGGCGGAGGAGGCCGGGCATGC
>NZ_LIPQ01000317.1 GCF_001418135.1 Streptomyces aureus | reverse complement strand
GCGCGCCCCCGCCCCCGGCGCCGTCCGCCGACCAGGGATGACCGCCGCGCTACTCCCGGACGCCGAAGCCCGCGCGCAGCGGCTTCGGCAGGAGGTCGTTGCAGGCCAGCTGGCCCGCGTGGGTGAGGGCGTCGTCACGGCACTCGTAGAAGTCGCTGTAGACGAGCTGCATGGTGAAGCCCACCGCGACGATCATCAGGGCCACGCTCGCCGCGACCAGACCGCTGATCGCGGCCGTCCGCATGGAGCGGAGCGGGGCCGCCGTGGCGCCCTGTCCCGAAGGCCGGCCCACGGGCTGCCCCGCCGCCTGTCCCGCGGGCCGGGGCGCCGATGCGGCCGGCGACTGTGATGTCGGCGCCGGCTCGTCGGCCGGCTTCGGCTTGGCGCGCAGCGAGCTGATCGCCCAGTAGACGCCCAGGGCGCCGAGCAGCAGCGCCAGTTCCGGGATCTCGAAGATGGCGAAGAAGAAGGCCCACATGCCGGCGAGGATCGCGTACCGCGCGCGACGCTGCGCCGGGTCCGTCGGGTCCCAGCGGAGCCCGCGTCCTCCGGTGCCGCCCTGGCCGGGCCCACCCTGTCCGGGTCCGCCCTCCGGCCCTCCCTGGCCGCCGCCCTGGCCCTCGGGCCCACGGCCGAAGCCGTCGTTCGAGCGGCCCGGCTGGCGCGGGCTCCAGCGGCCGTCCGACGGCCCCGACGACCCGGAGCCCCCGGACGATTCGTCGTCCGAGCCCTCCGGTCGCCGCGGCTGCCACGGCTGATCCGGCCTGCCCTCGGGCGGCGGCGCGAACGGGTTGTTGTCGTCCGTGGACTGGCGTTCCGGCATCTGCTGAACGTCTTCCCTCTGTCGTCGCGACCACGGCCGCACCCGTGGTCTCCGCTGCTGTCTCGTGTGCCGCCGTTCGTGTCTTCGACCGGTGCTGGTCGGGTGCGCGTCCGGCGTCGGACCTTGACGCTACCGCTCTGCTCCGCCCCCGTCCCGTGGGGGCCGTCCGGTGTGCCGGTATCGTTGCTGACGGTCGAGCCATTCGTAGGGTTCCCCGTATCGAGCGGCACGATTCGTTCGTACGACCGTACAAACACCACGGAAAGAGTGACCCAGTGGCTGCCGCCCGCCTCGTCGTCCTGGTCTCCGGTTCCGGTACCAATCTGCAGGCCCTCCTCGACGGCATCGCCGCGGACCCCGAGGGCTACGGCGCGGAGATCGTCGCCGTCGGCGCCGACCGCGACGGCATCGCAGGTCTGGAGCGCGCCGAGCGCGCCGGACTGCCGACCTTCGTCTGCCGGGTCAAGGACCACGCCACCCGCGAGGAGTGGGACCGCGCCCTCACCGAGGCCACCGCCGCGTACGAGCCGGATCTCGTCGTCTCGGCCGGCTTCATGAAGATCGTCGGCAAGGATTTCCTCGCCCGTTTCGGCGGCCGGGTCGTCAACACCCACCCGGCTCTGCTGCCCAGTTTTCCCGGTGCCCACGGGGTGCGCGACGCCCTCGCCTACGGCGCGAAGGTCACCGGGTGCACCGTCCACTTCGTCGACGACGGTGTCGACACCGGCCCGATCATCGCCCAGGGCGTGGTCGAGGTGCGGGACGAGGACGATGAAGCCGCTCTGCACGAGCGCATCAAGGAAGTCGAGCGCTCACTGCTCGTCGACGTCGTGGGGCGCCTCGCCCGGCACGGCTATCGCATTGAGGGACGAAAGGTTCATGTCGGTGAACACGGACACCGTTAAGCCCATCCGCCGCGCGCTGGTCAGCGTCTACGACAAGACGGGGCTCGAAGAGCTGGCCCGCGGTCTGCACGAGGCCGGTGTCGAGCTCGTCTCCACCGGCTCCACGGCCGGGAAGATCGCCGCCGCCGGTGTGCCGGTCACCAAGGTCGAGGAGCTGACCGGCTTCCCCGAGTGCCTGGACGGCCGCGTCAAGACGCTGCACCCGCGCGTGCACGCCGGCATCCTCGCCGACCTGCGCCTGGAGGACCACCGCAACCAGCTCGCCGAGCTCGGTGTGGAGCCCTTCGACCTGGTCGTCGTGAACCTGTACCCGTTCCGCGAGACCGTCGCCTCCGGCGCCACCGCGGACGAGTGCGTCGAGCAGATCGACATCGGCGGTCCGTCGATGGTCCGCGCCGCCGCCAAGAACCACCCGTCGGTGCTGGTCGTCACGGACCCGGGCGCGTACGCCGCGGTCCTTCAGGCGGTCAAGGAGGGCGGGACCAACCTGGGCCTGCGCAAGCTGTTCGCCGCCAGGGCCTTCCAGCACACCGCCGCGTACGACGTGGCCGTCGCCTCCTGGTTCGCCGGCGACTACGCGGCCGCCGACGAGTCGGGCTTCCCCGACTTCCTGGGCGCCACGTACGAGCGGAACAACGTCCTGCGGTACGGCGAGAACCCCCACCAGGGCGCCGCGCTGTACGTCGACGGCACGGGCGGCCTCGCCGAGGCCGAGCAGCTGCACGGCAAGGAGATGTCGTACAACAACTACACGGACACCGACGCCGCGCGCCGGGCCGCGTACGACCACACCGAGCCCTGCGTCGCGATCATCAAGCACGCCAACCCCTGCGGCATCGCGACCGGCGCCGACGTCGCCGAGGCCCACCGCAAGGCGCACGCCTGTGACCCGCTGTCCGCGTTCGGCGGCGTCATCGCCGTCAACCGCCCCGTCTCGGTCGCGATGGCCGAGCAGGTCGCGGAGATCTTCACCGAGGTCATCGTCGCCCCGGCGTACGAGGACGGGGCCGTCGAGGTCCTCGCCAAGAAGAAGAACATCCGTGTGCTCAAGGCGGAGGGCGCCCCGAGCAACCCGGTCGAGGTCAAGCCGATCGACGGCGGCGCGCTGCTCCAGGTCACCGACCGCCTCCAGGCCGAGGGCGACGACCCGGCGAACTGGACCCTGGCGACGGGCGAGGCCCTGTCCGCGGCGGAGCTCGCCGAGCTCGCCTTCGCCTGGAAGGCCTGCCGCGCGGTCAAGTCCAACGCGATCCTGCTCTCCAAGGACGGCGCCTCGGTCGGCGTCGGCATGGGCCAGGTCAACCGCGTCGACTCCGCGAAGCTCGCGGTCGAGCGGGCGGGCGAGGAGCGGGCGCGCGGCTCCTACGCCGCCTCGGACGCCTTCTTCCCCTTCCCGGACGGCCTGGAGATCCTCACCGCGGCCGGCGTGAAGGCGGTCGTGCAGCCGGGCGGTTCGATGCGGGACGAGCTGGTGGTCGAAGCCGCGAAGAAGGCGGGCGTGACGATGTACTTCACGGGGACGCGCCACTTCTTCCACTGATCGGTGCACACAGGGCCGGGTGAACCGGTCCGCATGCGCGGCGGGCGGCCCGCCGGGACCTTTCCCGGCGGGCCGCCCCTCTCCCTGCCCGGGACCGGCCCGTGATCGATCCGCCGATCGAGTGGACTCTGGTCTAATGGGTTGCTCTTTTGTCGACCACTGGTGGTGGGGGCGTGGTGTTGGACGTACAGAACAGGTCCGCCGAGGAGGCCGACACCGGCACTCCGGGCGTCACCGGCACCGCGTCGCCGGACGGCCTCGCGCCGGCCCCGCTCCGCCCGTACCTGATCCTCGCGGGCGTCCTGTGCGGCCTGTACTTCCTCTACTCCTGGGTGCAGTACGCGCACTTCCGGACCCCGTCCTGGGACCTCGGGATCTTCGGGCAGTCCGTCCGGGCGTACGCCGAGTTCCGGGCCCCGGTCGTCGACATCAAGGGCCCCGGCTTCCACATACTCGGCGACCACTTCAGCCCCGTCACGGCGCTCCTCGCGCCCCTGTACTGGGTCTGGTCCTCGCCGGTCTCGCTGCTCTTCGCCCAGGCCGCGCTCTTCGCCCTCGGCGCGGTCGTCGTCGGCCGCACCACCCAGCAGATCCTCGGCAGCCGGGCCGCCGGCATCGGCCTCGCCCTCGCGTACGGGCTCTCCTGGGGGCTTCAGGAAGCCGTCAAGTCCGACTTCCACGAGATCGCCTTCGCCGTCCCGATGCTCGCCCTGACCTGCCGGGCCCTGCTGCTCGGGCGCTGGACCGCGGCCGCCGCCTGGGCCGCCCCGCTCGTCCTCGTCAAGGAGGACATGGGTCTGACCGTCTCGATGGTCGGTGTGGTCCTCTTCCTGAAGGGACAGAAGCGGCTCGGCGCGGCCCTGGCAGGCTTCGGCGCGGCGGCGTTCGCGCTGACCGTCCTCGTCCTGATCCCGGCGGCGAGCCGGGTCGGCGAGTACGACTACTGGTCGAAGATCGAGAAGACCGGGCAGGGCACCGAGACCTCCTTCGGGCAGGTCGTCGGCGACGCGCTCACCTCGGGCGAGCGCTGGGAGATGGTGGTCTTCCTGCTCGCGATCACCGGCTTCCTCGCCCTGCGCTCCCCGCTGATCCTGCTCGTGCTGCCCACGCTCGGCTGGCGCTTCCTCTCCCAGGACCCCAACCACTGGGGCATGCACTGGCACTACAGCGCCATCCTCATGCCGGTGGTCTTCCTGGCCCTGGTGGACGGCGTCCGTTCCGTGCGCACCTCCCCGCGCGCGTGGCTCGCCGCGTACGGGAAGGTCGTCGTCCCGGTGGCGACGGCGGTCGCGCTGGTGCTCGCCGCGAACCTGCCGCTGCGGGAGCTGACGAAGCCGGAGACGTACCGGACGGACGTCCGGGCCGAGCAGGCGCGGGCGGCGGTCGACGCGGTGCCGGAGGGCGCGAGCGTCGAGGCGGACGTCCCGCTCCTCGCCCACCTCACGGCGGACCACCGGGTCTACTGGGTCGGCACGTCGAAGGGCGCCACCCCGGACTACCTCGCCTTCGATCTGCGCGGCTGGTCGCAGCAGGTCTCGGACCCCGAGCAGCTGGCTTCGCAACTGCATCCGGAGGCGCGGTACGAGATCACCCACCGCTCGGACGGCTTCGCGGTCCTCAAGCGGGTCTGACGCGGGTCCGCCACGCCGGACATGGCTGGGGCCCGGTTCC
>NZ_LIPQ01000316.1 GCF_001418135.1 Streptomyces aureus | reverse complement strand
ACGCGCCACCCGACGCCGGGGGACGGGGGGCGCCCCGTTCCCCGGCGTCGGGTGGCGCGTGGAGGTCAGGCCGTGGTGCGGACCAGGGCCAGGACCTCGTCGCGGATCCTCGCCATCGTCGCCTCGTCGCGGGCCTCGACGTTGAGGCGCAGCAGCGGCTCCGTGTTGGAGGCGCGGAGGTTGAACCACCAGTCCCGAGCCGTGACCGTCAGGCCGTCCAGGTCGTCGAGGGTGACGTCCTCGTTCTCGTACGTGGCCCTGACCTTGGCGGCGCTCGCCTTCTGGTCCGCCACCGTCGAGTTGATCTCGCCCGAGGACGCGTAGCGGTCGTACGCCGCCACCAGGGCCGAAAGGGCGCCCTCCTGGCCGCCCAGGGCCGCCAGGACGTGGAGCGCGGCCAGCATGCCCGTGTCCGCGTTCCAGAAGTCCTTGAAGTAGTAGTGCGCCGAGTGCTCGCCGCCGAAGATCGCGCCGGTCTTCGCCATCTCCTCCTTGATGAAGGAGTGGCCGACGCGCGTACGGACCGGCTCGCCGCCCTGCTCGCGGACGACCTCCGGCACCGACCACGAGGTGATCAGGTTGTGGATGATCGTTCCGCCGGGGTGCTTCGCGAGCTCGCGGGCCGCCACCAGGGCCGTGATCGCCGACGGCGAGACCGGCTCGCCGCGCTCGTCCACGACGAAGCAGCGGTCGGCGTCGCCGTCGAAGGCCAGCCCGAGGTCGGCGCCCTCGGCCAGGACGCGGGCCTGGAGGTCGACGATGTTCTTCGGGTCCAGCGGGTTCGCCTCGTGGTTCGGGAACGTGCCGTCCAGCTCGAAGTACATCGGGACCACGTCCAGCGGCAGGCCCTCGAAGACCGTGGGGACCGTGTGGCCGCCCATGCCGTTGCCCGCGTCCACCACGACCTTGAGGGGGCGGATCGCCGTCAGGTCCACCAGGGACGTCAGGTACCGCGCGTAGTCCTTGAGCGTGTCGCGGTGCGTGATCGCGCCCGGGGTGGCAGCCGCTTCCGGCGCGCCGGTCTCCGACCAGCCCTCCACGAGTTCCCGGATCTCGGCCAGGCCCGTGTCCTGGCCCACCGGGGCGGCGCCGGCGCGGCACATCTTGATGCCGTTGTACTGGGCCGGGTTGTGCGAGGCGGTGAACATCGCGCCGGGCAGGTCGAAGCTGCCCGAGGCGAAGTACAGCTGATCGGTGGAGCAGAGTCCGATCAGGGTGACGTCGGCGCCGAGGCGGGCCGCGCCGCGCGCGAAGGCGTCCGCCAGGCCGGGCGACGAGGGGCGCATGTCGTGGCCGACGACGATCGCGTCCGCGTCCGTCACCCGTACGAAGGCGGCACCGAAGAGCTCGGCGAGCGACTCGTCCCACTGGTCGGGTACCACTCCGCGGACGTCGTACGCCTTCACGATCTGCGACAGATCGGCAGTCACGGATCCACCCTCCTGAGTTCTTCGGCACGCTTGTGCGGCGCGTGTACGGAACGCCAAAACTACCCGGAGCGGGGGCGGGGTACGCGGACGGTGGCCGGTTGCGCTCAGTTGTCGGGGGAGCGGAGCACTCTCAGGTGCCCTCGGCGGCCGACCTCCATGGGGTCGCCGCCGCGGCCTCCGCCGCCCTTGCCGCCGGCCTCGGCCGCGCGTTCCTGGGGACGGGCCGCCTCCCGGACCGCGTTGGCCAGGGCTTCGAGGTCGTCGCCGCTGGGGCGGGGCGGGGCGGAGCCGTCGGTCAGCCGCACGACCTCCCACCCCCGTGGGGCGGTCAGGCGCTCGCTGTGCTGGGCGCACAGGTCGTAGCAGTGGGGCTCGGCGTAGGTGGCGAGCGGGCCGAGGACCGCAGTCGAGTCGGCATAGACGTACGTCAGTGTCGCGACGGCAGGGCGGCCGCACGCAGTGCGCGAACAGCGACGTACAGGGCTCACGACGTTGGACGGTACCGCACTCTTGAGCGGGCCGCGACGACTCTCCCTCAGGTCACTCCACCGTGTCGCGCTGTGACCTCCGCCACCCCCCTTCGAGTGGCGACCGCTCCGACCTGCGCGGGAGGGGGCGCACGGGGGTGGCGCCGGGAGTCGATCCGGACAAGCGGGGGTCTGGATCCGGTCAACCACGACCAGATGGCCGATCGCGAGTGGCCCCCGAATAGGGCGGGCGGTTGGCCGGAACGTTCAGGTTTCGACAGGGGGTGGAGCGGTGCTGTCGGGACACCCGGGAAGGTGGCGAGGATGCGCCACGGTGCACGGGCACCGATGAGGGTTACGCTGCGTCAGTGATGGACAGTCCTGTGCCGCCGAGCCCCCCGCACCACTCCACGGAGCCCCCGGCGGAGCCCCGGGTGCGCCGCCGCGACCGGCACGGCCGCGGGATGCGGGGACCCGTCGCCCCGCCCCAGGTGCCGCTCTCCGCGAGCCGGGCCGACACCTTCCGCGATCTCGTCCTCGACTCGGTGGAGCGTCTGGAGCGGCGCTGGCCGCAGCTCGCCGACGTCGAGTTCCTCGTCATGGAGGTGCCGCCGGCGGTGCCGGGCGAGACGGTGCCGCTGGGCGGCTCGGCGCCCGCCGAGAAGAACGATCCCGCCCGGGTGGTCGTCTACCGGCGGCCGGTCGAGATCCGCTCCAAGAACCGGGACGAGCGGGCGCTCCTCGTGCACGAGGTCGTCGTGGAGCAGGTCGCCGAGCTGCTCGGGCTCTCCCCCGAGTCGGTCGATCCTCGGTACGGGCAGGACTGAACCCGTTTCTCCCCCGTACGGGCGGCGGGCCGGGCCGTGGGGGCCCGCCCGTGCCGTCCGCCCTCGCCCCTAGTCCAGGACCCCCAGGTCCTGGCGGGCCGACGGGACCTCGACCGTGCCCCGGTCGTCGACGAAGGTCTGGACCGTGAACATCGGCGTGCCGTCCAGCGGCACCGCCAGCGTTCTCGACGCGTACACCTTGCCGCCCGAGACCGGTTCGACGGTCAGCGCGTAGGAGCCCTTGAGGCCCGCGGGGACCATGTCGGTCAGGGCCGTCGTCGTGCCCCCCTTGACGGTGACCGTCTTCGTCACGGGCGTCCCCCCGCCGGAACCCGCCGAGGCGGTGACCTTCACCTGCGCTGCCGCGCCGACGGCGGTCAGGGCCAGCGTCGTCCCCTTGGCCCGGTTGTCGGCGACCGTCGCGCGGGCGGCGATCGCCCCGGTCGCCGGCACGAAGGCGACCTCGGCGTCGCCGCCCTTGCCGCGGACCACCCGGAGGGCGGCCACGACCGGGGTGGGCTTCTTCGGGTCGCTCGGGCTGAGCATCAGCGAGCCCACCTCGCCGCGGGTGAGGTCCGGCAGCTCGACGGAGGCCGTCATCCCCGACTTCACGTGCAGGGAGCGGGCGCTCGCCGGGACGATCGTGCCGCTCTGGGTGACCAGCTGGATCTTCAGGTCGGCGTCGTCCTCGCCCGGGGCGAACGCCACCAGGCGTACGGCGGTGGCGTCGGCCGGGATGCCGGGGAGCACGGCGGTGCTCGCCGGGTCGGCCGAGGCCGCGAGCCAGTCGCTGCCGAGCTTCTCGTCGGCGGAGCCGATGGCCGCGCCGACCCGGCCGCTGCGGGTGGTGACGTGGACGGTGACGGACGGCTGCGCGGCCTCGCCCGTGAGGGTGGAGAGCAGGACGGGGACCGTGGAGCGGGCGGGGACCGGGATGCCCTCGGTGAACTGGGACTTGAGGACGCCCTCGGGGCCGTACAGCTCGATGTCGGCGACGGCGGCCGTGTCGTCCGGGTTGGTGAGGTGGACGTAGTCCTGGCGTTCCTTGGCGGTGGAGGCCGCGGGGAACCAGAAGTCGGTGTCGGGGGCGCCGCAGCTGAGGCCGAGAAGGCCGCGCGCGCCGCCCGCCGAGACGACGGTGGTCTGCTGGACGGTCCAGCCGGGGGCGAGGGTGCCGGTCGCCGCACCGGTGAGGGCGGGTGCGGCGGGGCCGTTCGCCTCGGCGGTGACGGGCTTGCCGGGGGCGGTGACGGTGGCCGGGGCCGTCGGGGCCTTCGCCTTCGTGCCGCCCTTGGTGGCGCCGCCGGAGGTCGTCGTGCTCGCGGCGGGCCGCAGCTGGGCGGTGGCGGCGGCCGGCTTGTCGGCCGCGCCCGAGCCGCCCGTGCCGCCCTTCGCCGGGTCCGTACCGCCGCTGGGCGGGGTGTACGAGGTGTAGAGGGTCTCGGCCACCTCGGAGGTGCTGGGTACCGGGCAGGCCAGGCCCGCGCGCTCGACCGGCAGTCGGGTGGGCGCCTTGACCTGGGGGGCGGCGGCGCCGTCCGGGGTGGTGAGGGACGCGAAGCCGGTGACGGCGGCGAGCGCCGTGGCGCCCGCGATCAGGGAGAGGGTCGTGCGCTTCACTGGTTGCTGCTCCCGTCGGGACGCTGCTCGGTCTCGTGGCCCTGGGGGTGCCCGTAGCCGTAGTCGTACGGGTCGTACTGCTGTGGGTCGTACGGCTGCTGTTCCTGCCCGTACTGCGGGCCGTACTGCCCCTGCTGGGGGTCGTACGGCTGCGGGTCGTAGCCCTGGTCGGCGTACGGCTGCTGCTGGTCGTACTGCTGCGGCTGCTGCTCGTAGCCCTGCTGGGGGTACGCGTACGGCTGCTGCTGGTACGGGTCGGCCGCGTACTCCTGGTAGTAGCCCTGCTCGGCGTACGCCTGGGGCTGGGGCTGCTCCTGGTGGCCGCCCTGCGGCTGTTCCTGGGCCTGTGCGTAGGCGGGGTCGTAGCCGCCGTCCCATTCCTGGGACTCCTGGGTCTGCTGCTCCGGGATCGCGGTGGTCTCCGGCGCCGGGTCCTGGCCGCCGGTCCCGGCGGTCCCGCCCTCCGCCTCGGCCTCCGCGGCGGCGCGCAGGCGGCGGGCACGGCGGCCGTCGCCCTCGGTCGCCTGGGCGGGGATCGCGAGCTCCTCCTCGGGCAGGTCGTCGTCGATCTCGCGGCGCCGGCCGGGCAGGGCGAGGACGAGGAGGACGACGGCGAGGCCGACCTGGGCCCAGATCCACGCGGTACGGGTGAGGGGCTGGTCGTACGTGAGGTCGAGGCGGCCGGCCTGGGCGGGGAGCTCGAAGCCCTGGGCCCAGCCGTCGACGGTGGTGCGGGTCAGCTCCTTGCCGTCGAGGGTGGCGGTCCAGCCCTCGTCGGCGCGGTCGGCGAGGCGCAGGACGCGGCCGGTGGGGCCGGCCGGGATCTCGGTGTGCGCCTCGACGGGGCCGGCGGCGACGGCGACCGGGGCGGCCGGCGCCTTGGCGGAGTCCGCGGTGCCCTGCGTCGCGCCTTCCGCGGTCTTCGCCGTCGGCGGGACGATCATGACGCGGGCGATCTCGCGGTCCACGCGCCAGAGCGCGCTGCCGTCGATCTGGCTGAGGCGGCTGAGTCCCGGGGTGGAGTCGAGGACGCGGCTCATCTGGCGCGGTGCCCCGTCCCGTACCAGGACGTAGCGGATCGCGTAGCCGCTGAGCTGCTGGGTCTGGTCGGCGCCGGAGCCTGCGACCAGGTGGGAGACGACGTCGTCGAGACGCGGATCGTCCTCGGCGGCCGCGGTGAGTTCGGCGTCGCCGAGGCGGGCGCCGGAGCCGCGGACCAGGGTGTACGTGACCTCGCCGGGCGAGGTGCCGCCGAGGACGAGGGTGCGGGGCTGGTCGCGGGTGCCGGACTCCTCGGCGACGAACGCCGGGACCTGGACCGGGTCGCGCCGGGTCAGCGGGCCGTCGGCGCCCGCGATCATCCAGCCGACGGCGGCGACGGCGGGGCCGAGGGCGCAGGCGAGGGCGATGAGGGCGGCGACGGGCTGGCGCCAGCCGAAGCCGTGGGCGGCGACGCGGGTGCGGCCGCCCTCGGCGCCGATCATGCCGGCGGCGATGAGGGCGGCGCCGTAGACGAGGGTGGCGGGTCCGGCCCAGCCGGTGCCGCCCGCGCCGTTGGACAGGGCGGCGAAGAGGAGGCCGGCGAGGCCGGCGGCCCAGGCGGCGCGGACGGCGAGCTGCCGCTCCTCGCGCAGCAGCCCGGCCAGGCCGGCGAGGACGAGGCCGGCCAGCAGGAGGCCGCCGGTGGTGCCGGGGCCGCCGGGGCTGGTGCCGAGCAGGTCGAGCGCGGTCGCCGTGCCCGTACGGATGTCGAGGCCGGCCTCGCGCAGGAACGCGGCCGGGTCGGTGAGCAGGGTCAGCGACCAGGGGGCGAGGACCAGCAGCGGGGTGCCGACGGCGGCCAGGAAGCGCAGCCCGTACGCCGTGATGTCGGAGCGGCGGACGACGAGGACGCCCAGGCCGAGGAGGACGGCGAGCGGCCAGACGACCGGGGTGAACGCGGTGGCGAAGGTCAGCAGGAAGGTGTACGCCCAGGTGGCACGCCAGCTGCCCCGGTCCGGCCGGTTGAAGCCGGCGGCGGCGACGGCGGCGCGGGCCATCAGCGGCAGCAGGATCGCGAGGACCGCGGTGCCGAGCCGGCCGGTGGCGAGGGCCCCGGTGGCGGCGGGCAGGAACGCGTACGCGATGGCGCCCCAGGCGCGCAGGAGCCGCGACTCGACGATGCCGCGGGCGGCGAAGTACGCGGTGAAGCCGGCGAGCGGGACCGAACAGACGAGCAGCAGGGTCAGCGCGGTGGAGGTGGAGCCGAGGAAGAGCGCGGAGAGCGCGGCCAGGACGGCGAGGTACGGCGGGGCGGTCTGGGTGCCGCCGGTGCCGAGGGCGTGCCAGCCGTCGGCGTACCGCGACCAGAGTTCGGAGACGGTGTCGGGCGCGGGCAGCAGGGCGCCGCCGGCCAGCGAGCCGCCGGCGAAGAGGTTGCGGGAGGCGACCAGGGAGATGAGGAGCAGGAGGGCGAAGAGGACCGGGCCGGGCTTGCGGGCGATCTTCTTGAGCCGGGCGAACTGCTCGATCTCCAGGTAGTCGGCGTCGTCGCCGCCGGGTCCGGACTCCACGACGCCGTGGCGGGATCCGCCGGAATCGGCCTCGGAGCCGCCGAAGTTGGCGGTGAACTGCTCGACGGCGGCGCGGACGGTGGCGCCGGGCGGCGGGAACAGCGGGCGGAGTTCGTTCGCCGGGACGACGGGGTTCTTGCGGCGTTTGCGGGCGGCGAGGATCTTCTCGGGGCGCAGCAGGGTGGCGAGGAGGCCCATGACCTCGTCGACGGCCTGCCCGGGGACCTTGCCGACGAGGTAGGCGAGGGTGCGGAGCAGGGTGCTGACGACCAGCCGGACGAAGACGTACGGGAGGGCGGCACCGCGGCTGTTGGCGAGGAGGGTGTAGACGGCACCGGCCTTGTCGACGCGGTGCGGGTTGGCGGAGGTGCGCCCGGCGCAGTCGACGGTGCGGCGCTCGCGGGCGGATGCCTCGGCGTGCCGGAGGACGGCGTCGGGGGCGATCAGGACGCGGTGTCCCGCGGAGTGGGCGCGCCAGCACAGGTCGACGTCGTCACGCATGAGGGGCAGACGGCGGTCGAAGCCGCCGAGCTCCTCGAAGACGTCGCGGCGGACGAGCATGCCGGCGGTGGAGACGGAGAGGACGGAGCGGACCTGGTCGTGCTGGCCCTGGTCCTGCTCGCGGCGGTCGAGTCCGGTCCAGCGTCGGCCGCTGCGGGCGATGGAGACGCCGGTCTCGAGCAGCTGCTTCCGGTCGTACCAGCCGCGCAGCTTGGGGCCGATGACGGCGGCGTCCGCGTCGGAGTCGGCGACGCGGAGGAGTTCGGCGAGGGCACCGGGCTCGGGGGCGCAGTCGTCGTGGAGGAGCCAGAGCCACTGGACCGGTTCGCCGTGCGGGAGTTCGGGGAGGTCGTACGCCTCGTCGTTCCAGGTCCGGCTGACCGGGTCCCAGCCGCTGGGGCGCTTCAGATAGGGGAGGTCCTCGGGTCCGAGCACGGGGGCGGTACGGGCGGCCTCCTCGACGGCGGCACCGAAGCCGGTGCGGCGGGCGAGATGGAGGACGCGGTCGGCGCCGATGCCGTCGGCGAGGAGCTGCGCCGAGTCGTCGGCGCTGCCGGTGTCGGCGGCGACCACGTTCTGCACGGGGCGTTCCTGGGCGAGCAGCCCGGCGAGGGCGTCCGGCAGCCAGCGGGCGCCGTCGTGGGTGACGATCACGGCGGTGACGACGTGTCGCGGAAACTCAGGAGTTGAGGACATCGAGCTACGGGCCCTCCGGCCGGGGTCGCCCGCGGGGGGCGTGGGAAGCGTCTCGGACGGAGGCCCACACTAACGGCTGAGCGCGGAGCGGTCCGCCGCCGCTGTGGACAGAGCGGGAGGAAGGGTTTCTCGCGATACGCGTGGAGTTTCCCGCGGTACGCGCGGAACGGCTCGGCTCCCGGCAGCTGACGGTCCGCGTCCTGACACCCGGAACGGCCCGCGTCCTGACACGCGGAACGGTCCGCCTCCCGGGGATGGACCACAGGTGGCGGACCGTTCTCGGTGGACCGCGTTCTCTCGGTGTGCGCACCCCGGTTCGCCGGGCCGGGAGGCTTCGCTCGGGGCCCCGCAGGCCCCCGGCGGTTCGGGCGGCGGCTCAGACCGCGGCCTTCTTCAGACGGCGTCGCTCGCGCTCGGAGAGGCCGCCCCAGATGCCGAACCGCTCGTCGTTCTGCAGGGCGTATTCGAGGCATTCGGAGCGGACCTCGCAGGCGAGGCAGACCTTCTTGGCCTCTCGGGTCGAGCCGCCCTTCTCGGGGAAGAAGGACTCGGGATCGGTCTGGGCGCACAGCGCGCGCTCCTGCCAGCCGAGTTCTTCGTCCGCGTCCTCGACCAGCAGTTCCTGGAACAACTCGGTCATGTGCGCCCCTCGTCTGTTCTGTGCGTCCCCGTGGTCTTGCCGTTGCGAACCCGGCCGAACGACACGAGTGAAATTACAAGTTCGTGCTCTGCGCGAGTCAAGCCGAGATCTGCTATTGGGCCTCGTATTCACTCTGCGGAACCAAGCCTATGCGGAAAGTGTTCAAATCACCAAAAAACGAGACACATGCCACCGGCCTGGCTGCACCGTGCGCGACCCTCCACAAGGGAGGACGTCCGAGACTTGGATCTTGTTGCGATCCAGCCATGGAAGCGACCCGGATCACAGTCCGGTCACGGACCGGCCGGGATCCGTGTGGTGACCGAGCGTGGTCACTCACGCGGGCGCCGCCATGTTTACGGGCACGGCTGAAGCGCCATCTGTCCTGGTCCGCGGCTGAACAAACCTTTCTCCGCTCACGGTAACCGGATGAGGTGAAACATTACCCCCAAATCGGGCATTGAGTTGACAGTCGGGTGTCGTTCCGGCCACCTTTGGTGGCATGCCAGCGACCGCAGCGCTCTCCGCGACCCACAGCCGTGGGTTCCGCAGCGCTGTCCAGGCGCGCTGTTGCTGTTGCTGTCCCAGCTGTTGATGCCGTAGAGCTCCAGCTTTTCTCCCAGCGTCACCCTGCGTCACTCGCGTCACCTCTTCTCCGTGACCCCCCACCGCTTCTGTTTCTGCTGAGGAACCTCCCCAACCCATGAACATGGACAGCGACCTTCAGATCGCCGGCGACATCCTCGAGGTCCCGCACCTCCTCCAGCCCGAGCGCGCCCATCCCGAGACGGTGGCCGAGTTCGCCGGCCTGGCACGCTCGATCGCCGACGACCGCGCCCAGTGGGCCCCGTACGTCGAGTACGACGCCACCACCCGCTGGTACCACCGGCTGCGCACCGGCCCCGGCTACGAGGTGTGGCTGCTCTCCTGGGTGCCCGGCCAGGGCAGCGGGCTCCACGACCACGGGGTCTCCTCCGGCGTACTGACCGTCCTGGAGGGCGCACTGACGGAACGTACGGAGCGGGGCACGCGGGCGCTCGCGCCGGGCTCGCAGCGGGTGTTCGCGCCGGGGTACGTCCACGAGGTCGTCAACGACTCCCTCGAACCGGCCGTCAGCCTGCACGTCTACTTCCCCGGCCTCACCGAGATGCCGATGCACGAGTCGCTCCAGGCGCAGTGCGCCCCCGTCTCCGCCCCTCTCGCCCCCGGCGCCGTCGTCGCCTGACGGGCCCGCCCGCCTCCCGGCCACCACCCCGCATGCGATCAGCCTCCGGCTGACAGACTGTTCGCATGCGCATTGTGGTTCTGGCCGGTGGCATCGGTGGTGCCCGTTTCCTTCGCGGCCTCAAGCAGGCCGCGCCGGACGCGGAGATCACGGTCGTCGGCAACACCGGTGACGACATCCATCTCTTCGGGCTGAAGGTCTGCCCCGACCTGGACACGGTGATGTACACCCTCGGCGGTGGCATCAACGAGGAACAGGGCTGGGGACGCACGGACGAGTCCTTCACCGTCAAGGAGGAACTCGCGGCGTACGGCGTCGGACCCGAGTGGTTCGGCCTCGGCGACCGGGACTTCGCGACCCATGTCGTCCGTACCCAGATGCTCGGCGCGGGCTACCCGCTGAGCGCCGTCACCGAGGCGCTCTGCGCCCGCTGGCAGCCGGGCGTGCGCCTCCTCCCCATGTCCGACGACCGCGTCGAGACGCACGTGGCGATCGAGGTCGACGGCGAGCAGCGCGCGGTGCACTTCCAGGAGTACTGGGTGAAGCTGCGCGCCTCCGTCGACGCGAAGGCGATCGTGCCGGTCGGCGCGGAGGCCGCGAAGCCCGCGCCGGGAGTCCTCGACGCCATCGCCGAGGCGGACGTCATCCTGTTCCCGCCGTCCAACCCCGTGGTGAGCGTCGGGACGATCCTGGCCGTGCCCGGAATCCGTGAGGCGATCGTCGCGGCCGGGGCGCCCGTCGTCGGCCTCTCCCCCATCGTCGGTGACGCGCCCGTGCGCGGAATGGCCGACAAGGTGCTCGCGGCGGTGGGCGTGGAGTCGACGGCGGCGGCGGTCGCCAGGAACTACGGTTCCGAGCTGCTCGGCGGCTGGCTCGTCGACACCGTCGACGCGGGCGCGGTCGCGGACGTCGAGGCGGCGGGCATCCGCTGCCGGGCGGTCCCGCTGATGATGACCGACGTCGACGCGACGGCCGCGATGGCACGGGAGGCGTTGGCGCTCGCGGAGGAGCTGCGGTGACCGAGGCGACTGCTGGGTCTGTCGGGTCGGCCGGGCCTGTCGGGCCTGTCGGGTCGGCCGGGCCTGTCGACGCTGCCTGCTCCGCGCGGGCCGTCGAGGCGGGGGTGGCGCAGGAGGCTCCCTCGTACCGGGTCTGGGCGCTGCCCGGGTTGCCGGAGGTGACGGCGGGGGACGACCTGGCCAAGCTGATCGCCTCCGTCTCGCCCGAACTCGTCGACGGGGACGTCCTCCTCGTCACCTCCAAGATCGTGAGCAAGGCCGAGGGGCGGGTGATCGCCGCCGACGACCGCGAGGAGGCCATCGACGCCGAGACGGTACGGGTGGTGGCGCGGCGCGGCACCCTGCGGATCGTCGAGAACCGGCAAGGGCTCGTCATGGCCGCCGCCGGGGTCGACGCCTCCAACACCCCCTCCGGAACCGTCCTGTTGCTGCCCGAGGACCCCGACGCCTCGGCGCGGCGCATCCGTTCGGGGCTGCGCGAGGCGCTCGGCGTCGACGTGGGCGTCGTCGTCACGGACACCTTCGGGCGGCCCTGGCGCGGCGGGCTCACCGACGTGGCGATCGGCGCGGCCGGGGTACGGGTCCTCGACGATCTGCGCGGCGGGACCGACGCGTTCGGCAATCCGCTGAGCGCGACGGTGGTCGCCACCGCGGACGAACTCGCCGCCGCGGGCGACCTGGTGAAGGGCAAGGCGGCGGGTCTGCCGGTGGCCGTCGTCCGGGGTCTTCCGCACGTGGTGGCCGGGGACGAGGAGCCGGGGGCCCGGGCGCTGGTGCGCGCCGCCGCCGACGACATGTTCCGGCTGGGCACGTCGGAGGCGGTACGGGAGGCGGTGACGCTGCGGCGGACCGTACGGGAGTTCACCGACGACCCGGTCGACCCCGGGGCGGTACGGCGCGCGGTCGCGGCCGCCCTGACGGCGCCGGCCCCGCACCACACGACGCCGTGGCGGTTCGTGCTCCTGGAGTCGGCGGAGTCCCGCGTACGTCTGCTCGACGCGATGCGGGACGCGTGGATCGCGGACCTGCGGCGGGACGGCCGGTCCGAGGAGTCCATCGCGAAGCGGGTCCGGCGCGGGGACGTCCTGCGCAACGCCCCGTACCTGGCGGTGCCCTGCCTCGTCATGGACGGCTCCCACCACTACGGCGACCCGCGCCGGGACACGGCCGAGCGCGAGATGTTCGTGGTGGCGGCGGGCGCGGGCGTCCAGAACTTCCTGGTGGCGCTGGCCGGTGAGCGGCTGGGCTCGGCGTGGGTGTCCTCGACGATGTTCTGCCGGGACGTCGTACGGGAGGTCCTCGACCTGCCGGACGACTGGGACCCGCTGGGCGCGGTCGCGATCGGACATCCGGCGGTCGCGCCGAAGGAGCGGGCGGCGCGCATGGCTTCGGAGTTCGTCGAGGTGCGGTAGGCCCGGACCCCCGGAGTACGGAAAGGGCCTGACCCGCGGCGGGTCGGGTCGCTAGTCTCGCCTCCTGCCGAGTGTGACAAGGGGGGCGCCGTGTCCACATCCAGCGCTGCCGGGCTGAGGCGGTGCGTCGTCTGCGCGATGCCGGTCAGCCCGAAGAAGCTCGTCCTCGTCCGTGACAACCGGCCGGCGCACCGCGCCTGCCGGCCGGTGACGGGCGTACCCGTCCGGGTCGCGGCCGAGGCGGCGGCCGCGGCCGCCGCCCGGAAGGCGAAGCCGCCGAAGACCATGAGCCGGGCCGAAATGCTCCGCCGCATCGACGAGCTGCGCAGGCGGGACGCGCGGAGGGCGGCGGAGCATTTCGGCCCGGCTCATGGTCTTCGGC
>NZ_LIPQ01000315.1 GCF_001418135.1 Streptomyces aureus | reverse complement strand
GGCGCCGGTCAGCTTCTCGACCGTCTCACCGGAGTCCGCCGCCGGGTGCCAGCCCTTGCCGGCCTCGTAGACCAGCTCCGTCGACTTGCCGCCGAGGTTGAGGACGGCGTTGTCGTTGAACCAGCACAGGTCGCCCACCTTGGTGGTGTTCGTCCCGCCGGTCTTGTCGTCGTTGCACGCCTTGTAGCGGCGCTCGATGAAGCCGGGCTGCCAGTTCCAGCCGTCGCCGATCCAGGACGCCTGGGAGTTGGAGGCCGCGGTGAGGCCGTCGACGCTCTGTGAGTCGTACTGCAGGGCGACGCTCGGCTTCAGTTCGCTCGGAACCCCGGGTACGTCGATGGGGTAGGACCAGGAGAAGGAGCCGGTGGAACCCCCGGCGCTCCACGAGCCCGACGGCTGGAGCGAGGTGGCCTTGAAGTCACCGGTGGGGCCTGCCGTGCTCGCCGTGGCGGCCAGGACGGTGGCGGAGGCCGCCGTCATCGCGCTCACTCCGGCCGGTCCGCCGGACTTGGCCGCGAGAGGGCCGGAAGGCTGCCGCACCTCGGCGGACAGAGTGCCGGACCGCAGGTCGTTGCGGGTTTTCAGCGGCTTCTGGACACGGCACTGCGCGGCATCCGGAGTGGTCAGCGCGCAGGCCGGCAGCTCCACGAGCCGCAGGCGGGCGGCGTAGTCGCCACCGTACGCGTGGCGGAACGCGTTGTAGTCGACCTCGACCTCCACGGGGCCGCTGACCGGTCCGCCGTCGGTGCCGCCCAGCGACATCAGCAGGCCGTCGACGCCCGCTTTGCTCGTGGCGTTCCGGTCGGCGACCGACACCCGCATGGTCTGCGGGGCGTCGTCCCGTCCCAGCCGGAGGGGCCGCGCTCCGTCCGTGCGGGCGGCGGTCGCGGCCCGGGGGCGAAGGCTCACCGGCAGCCCGCCGACCCGGCCGCCCCCGTTATTCAGGGAAATCTGGGCAGATCCGGCAGAGGGCCAGCGGGCCTCTCTTCTCCGGTCCGCCGGGGAGAATCTCGCCGCGTCGGGCTTTTTGGTGCCGCCTATTTTCGCCGCGGAGACCGCGACTGCGGGCGGCTGCCGCAGTTCCGGAAGCCGAGGCCCCCCTTTTTGCTCGGCGGCTGTGGCTGCGCCGGGCAGCGTTCCGGCCAGGATCGCGGCGGCCAAGGCCACCGGCAATCCGCGTGTATGAAGACGTTTCACGTCCCGCCCCCTGTATGACGAAAGAATCGACGGGGCGCAGATTAACATTTCATGATCATGTGGAACTCGGGAAATATTGATCTGTCATGTCGTGCGGGCGGACGTGTCCGGGATGTCAAATTTCTTCGATTTGCCCATGCGGTGAATTCCGCCAGGTTGGCCGACGGTTTTCTTTTCGGCGGCGTCGGCCACCGTTTCCCGCGAGCGCGTTCAGACAGTTGCCCGGCGGGCGCGGACCAGGAAGTCCTCCACACGTGCGGTGTCCGGGCCGGGCGGCAGCGGGGAGACGTCGAGGGCACGGTCGGCCTCCTCCTGGAGGCGGTTCATCCAGGACTCGACCTCGGCCCAGGTCACCTCGCCGCGCTTGACCGCGAGGAGGCGTTCGCGCTCCTCGCCGACGTCGATCCGCAGCTCGCCCGAGCGCAGCAGGTCCCGGCAGCTGGACAGCAGCCGCAGCAGGTGCATGGCGTGCTTCCAGCGCGGGTGGCCGTACTGGCGTACGTCCGCGTCGAGCTTGCGGCGCTGCCCGCCCGCGTAACGGACGAAGGTCTGATGGGCCTGCCGGGAGAGGAAGGCGTCACGCAGCGAGAGCAGTTCGCGGCCGAGGTCGTCGACGTACTCGACCACGGGGGAGTGGAGACATTCCAGGACGTTCGGGTTGTTGCGCAGGGCCAGCTCGCAGAAGCGTTCCAGCTCCCAGCTGAACTGCTCCTCGCCCGGTCCCTCGACATGCGCGGGGGGCTTGTCGAAGTGCCAGAACAACGGCGTCGGGGCGAGGTACACGCCCCGGACGTCCGTATCGCTGCCCTCGGTCGCGAGACCGAAGGCGCGTGAGCCCATCACACAGGAGTAGATCGTGTGGTCGCGCACCAGCTCGTCCGGAGTCATGCCGGTCAGGCTACGGCAGGGCTGTGACAGGGCTATGTCAGGGTGATCGAGTCCCCCGAGACGGTGATCCGCTCGGCCGGCAGCGGGCGGGGAGCCGGTCCCGCCACCACCGCGGCGTCGGTGATACGGAACTTGGAGCCGTGACAGGGACAGTCGATGGTGCCGTCCGCGACCTTGTTCACCAGGCAGCCCTGGTGGGTGCAGACCGCGGAGAACGCCTTGAACTCACCCGCCGTGGGCTGGGTGACGACCACCTTCTCCGCCTTGAAGACCGTGCCGCCGCCGACCGGGATGTCGGCGGTCCTGGCCA
Organism: Streptomyces aureus; assembly: GCF_001418135.1. Lineage (GTDB taxonomy): Bacteria > Actinomycetota > Actinomycetes > Streptomycetales > Streptomycetaceae > Streptomyces > Streptomyces aureus_A. Next base: position 8,846 of record NZ_LIPQ01000315.1, on the reverse strand, counting down.
GGGCCTTGCCGCCCGGAGCGCTGGGGGAGCCGCTCGTCTCGGCGGGCGCGGTCGGGGAGGCCGGCGCACTCGTGCCGGGAGTGGCGGGAGCGCTCGTGCCCGCGGTGTCGCCCGGGGTGGCCGGTGCGCTGGTGGTCGTACCGCCGTCGCCTCCGTCGTCCGAGCCGCAGCCCGCCGTCAGGGCCGCGGCGGCGACCAGCACGGTACGGCGGCTCGTGGCGAGTGAGGTCAGGTTCGTGACGCGTGAAGTCATACGGCCACCTTGGCGCCGCCGAGCAGAAGGGTCCCGCAACACGCCTACACCCGGGGGGTCAGCTCCCTCGCACGGCCGTCCGTGTCACGCCGTACCTCCAGGACCGAGGTCACCGCGTCCCGCTCGATCGGCCCGTAGACATGAGGGAAGAGCGTCCCTCCCGAGCCGCCCTCCCGGCGCACCTCCCCGGTCAGCCGCTCCTCGTCGATCACCAGCACCAGGAGCGGGCCCGGCACGTCCCGGTAGCGGGTGTCGGCGATCGCGAGGGCCGCGGCCTCGTCCGGCGAGCAGTGGACGAAGCCCTCGGCGGCGAGGGACGCCGGGGCGTACGGGGCATCGGGGGCGGCGGACCAGTCGGCCAGCGGTACGACGTGCAGCAACATGTCGACAGTTCTACCCCGCGGGTCCTTCGGGCGAGGCCTGTACCCCGAGTGGCGGAGCACCCCGGTTCGGGTGACATCGGGCGGGTCCCGGACCGATCTGGCCGGACTCCCGGCCTCCCGGGGCTCCGGAGGCTCTCGCGACCGCCCGCCCTCCGTCTCGGAGGGCGGGCGCCCCGGCACGCCCTTCGGCCCCTGACTAGGCTGAACGGAGCACTGACGCAGGCGAAGGAGCACGACGTGGCGGTACGAGCGGTCCGAGGAGCCGTCCAGCTGGAGCGGGACGAGGCCGGACACATGAGCGAGCAGGTCGAAGAGCTGCTCACCGCCGTCCTCGAGCGCAACGGACTCGACGCCGACGACCTCATCAGCATCTGGTTCACGGCCACCCCCGACCTCCACAGCGACTTCCCCGCCGCCGCGGCCCGCCGCATCGGCATCGTCGACGTCCCCCTGATCTGCGCGCAGGAACTCGACATCGAGGGCGCGATGCCCAGGGTCGTGCGGCTCCTCGCCCACGTCGAGACCGAACTCCCCAAGTCCCGGATCGCGCACGTCTACCTCGGCGCCGCGGCCGCTCTGCGCAAGGACATCGCCCAGTGAGAACAGCGCTCGTCATCGGCACCGGACTGATCGGCACCTCCGCCGCGATCGCCCTCGCGGGCCGGGGCGTCGCCGTCCATCTGCGCGACCACGACCCGGCGCGCGCCAGCACGGCCGCCGCGCTCGGCGCCGGCACCGACGAGGCGCCCGAGGGGCCCGTCGACCTCGTCATCGTCGCCGTACCCCCGGCGCACGTGGCCGCCACCCTCGCCGAGGCCATGACCGCCGGGCTCGGGCGCGGCTACCTCGACGTGGCGAGCGTCAAGGGCGGCCCCAAGCGCGAGCTGGAGGCCCTGGGTCTCGACCTCACCGCGTACATCGGTACGCACCCCATGTCCGGCAAGGAGCGCTCGGGCCCGCTCGCCGCGACCGCCGACCTCTTCGAGGGACGCCCCTGGGTGCTCACCCCGACCCGGGACACCGACACCGAGGTCCTCAACCTCGCCCTGGAGCTCGTCGCGCTGTGCCGGGCCGTCCCCGTCGTGATGGACGCCGACGCCCACGACCGCGCGGTCGCCCTGGTCTCCCACACCCCGCAGCTGGTGTCGTCGATGGTCGCCGCGCGCCTTGAGGAGGCCGACGAGTCGGCCGTACGCCTCTGCGGGCAGGGCATCCGCGACGTCACCCGGATCGCGGCCTCGGACCCGCGCATGTGGGTCGAGATCCTCTCCGCGAACCCGGGCCCCGTGGCCGACGTCCTCTCCGGCGTCGCCGCCGACCTCGACGAGACCGTCCGCGCGCTGCGCTCCCTGCAGTCCGCCGACGAGGACAAGCGCCGGGACGGCGCCTCGGGCGTCGAGGACGTGCTGCGCCGCGGCAACGCCGGCCGCTCCCGCGTCCCCGGCAAGCACGGCGCCGCGCCCACGGCGTACGAGACGGTCGCCGTCCTCATCAGCGACCAGCCGGGCGAGCTGGCCCGGATCTTCGCCGACGCGGGCCGGGCGGGGGTCAACATCGAGGACGTCCGCATCGAGCACGCGACGGGGCAGCAGGCGGGTCTGGTCCAGCTCATGGTGGAACCCTCGGCGGCACCGGGGCTGGGGGCGGCGCTGCAGGAACGCGGCTGGGCTCTTCGAACAAGCTGACGCGCCCCGGCCCCGGCAGCGGGGCCGCTCCCGTCGGGCACCGCGGGACGCGGGCGCCCGGCGGGACGGGCGGGGCCCCTGCAGAGGTGGGGCCGGGCGGGTGCCGGGGACTCGGTAACCTTGTGGAGGTCCCCCGCATCCTGCCGGGCCCGCCACTCACCCCCAGGAAGGTGTTCCCACCGTGGAATCCGTGATCGTCGCCATCGACGGGCCCTCCGGCACGGGCAAGTCCAGCACCTCGAAGGCGGTCGCCGCCAAGCTGGGTCTGAGCTACCTCGACACCGGCGCCCAGTACCGGGCGATCACCTGGTGGATGATCAGCAACGGTGTGGACGTCCACGACGCCGAGGCCGTCGCCAACGCCGCGGCCAAGCCGGTCATCGTCTCCGGCACCGACCCGGCGCGGCCCACCATCACCGTCGACGGCGCCGACGCCGCGGGCCCCATCCGGACCGAAGAGGTCACCTCCAAGGTCAGCGCCGTCAGCGCCGTCCCCGAGGTACGGAGCCTGATCACGGAGCTCCAGCGGTCCATCGCCCGCAGCGCCGAGCACGGCATCGTCGTCGAGGGCCGGGACATCGGCACCACCGTCCTGCCCGACGCCGATCTCAAGATCTTCCTCACCGCCTCGCCCGAGGCCCGTGCAGCCCGCCGTTCCGGCGAGCTCAAGGGCGTCGACGTACAGGCGACGAAGGAGGCCCTGGTCAAGCGGGACGCGGCCGACTCCAGCCGCAAGACCTCGCCGCTCGCCAAGGCCGACGACGCCGTCGAGGTCGACACCACCGAGCTCACGCTCGACCAGGTCATCGAGTGCGTCGTCACCCTGGTGGACGAGAAGAGGACGGCCGCCAAGTGACCGTGCCCTCCGAGAAGGGCGCCGCCGTCGGCCGACGCATCGGCATCGGTCTGATGTACGGCTTCTGGAAGCCGCGCGTCCTCGGCGCCTGGAAGGTGCCGGCCACCGGCCCCGCCATCCTCGCCGTCAACCACGCGCACAACATCGACGGCCCCATGCTCATGGGCACCGCACCTCGCCCCGTGCACTTCCTCATCAAGAAGGAGGCGTTCGTCGGCCCGCTCGGCAGCTTCCTGGAGGGCATCGGGCAGCTCAAGGTGGACCGCGACAGCACCGACCGCACAGCGATAGGCAACGCCCTCGGCGTCCTGGAGCAGGGCGGCGTCCTCGGGATCTTCCCCGAGGGCACCAGGGGCGACGGCGACTTCGCCTCGCTCCGCTCGGGCCTGGCGTACTTCGCCGTCCGCAGCGGCGCCCCGATCGTCCCGGTGGCCGTCCTGGGAAGCACCGAGCGCCGCGGACGGTTGGTCAAGGCACTGCCTCCGCTGCGCGGCCGCGTCGACGTCGTCTTCGGTGACGCCTTCGACGCGGGCGACGGCTCCGCCCGGCGCACGCGCAAGGCGCTCGACGAGGCCACCGTACGGATCCAGGGGAAGCTCACCGACCACCTGGAAAACGCCAGGCGCCTCACCGGGCGCTGAGCGAGACTTTCAGTAGTGGGCCCCGCGGCCCGGGGACCCACCGACCACGAATGATCAAGGAACGGACTTCATGAACGACCAGCACGACCACGGGGCACTTGGCGACGCCGAGTACGCGGAGTTCATGGAGCTCGCCTCCGAAGAAGGCTTCGACGTCGAAGAGGTCGAGGGCGCGATCGAGGAGGCGGGTCACGGCCCCCTCCCCGTCCTCGCCGTCGTCGGCCGTCCGAACGTCGGCAAGTCGACCCTGGTGAACCGCATCATCGGCCGCCGTGAGGCCGTCGTGGAGGACAAGCCGGGCGTCACCCGCGATCGCGTCACGTACGAGGCCGAATGGGCCGGGCGCCGCTTCAAGGTCGTCGACACCGGCGGCTGGGAGCAGGACGTCCTCGGCATCGACGCCTCCGTCGCCGCCCAGGCCGAGTTCGCCATCGAGGCGGCCGACGCCTGCCTCTTCGTCGTGGACGCCACCGTCGGCGCCACCGACACCGACGAGGCCGTCGTCAAGCTGCTGCGCCGCGCCGGCAAGCCGGTCGTCCTCGCCGCCAACAAGGTCGACGGACAGTCCGGCGAGGCCGACGCGGCCATGCTGTGGTCCCTGGGCCTCGGCGAGCCGTTCCCCGTCTCCTCGCTGCACGGCCGCGGCACCGGCGACCTCCTCGACGAGGTCCTGAAGAAGCTGCCTGAGGCCCCCGAGCAGCGCTTCGGCAACGCCGTCGGCGGCCCGCGCCGCATCGCCCTCATCGGCCGCCCGAACGTCGGCAAGTCCTCGCTGCTCAACAAGGTGGCGAACGAGGACCGCGTGGTCGTCAACGAGCTGGCCGGCACCACCCGCGACCCGGTCGACGAGCTGATCGAGCTCGGCGGCGTGACGTGGAAGTTCGTCGACACCGCGGGTATCCGCAAGAAGGTCCACCTCCAGGAGGGCGCGGACTACTACGCCTCCCTGCGGACGGCCGCCGCCGTCGAGAAGGCCGAGGTGGCCGTCATCCTCATCGACACCACCGACAACATCTCGGTCCAGGACCAGCGCATCATCACGATGGCGGTCGAGTCGGGCCGCGCCATCGTCATCGCCTACAACAAGTGGGACGAGCTCGACGAGGAGCGCCGCTACTACCTCGAGCGCGAGATCGAGACCGAGATGCAGCAGGTCTCCTGGGCACCCCGCGTCAACGTCTCCGCCAAGACCGGCCGCCACATGGAGAAGCTGGTCCCGGCCATCGAGACCGCCCTCGCCGGCTGGGAGACCCGTGTCCCCACCGGCCGGCTCAACGCCTTCCTCGGTGAGATCGTCGCGGCCCACCCGCACCCGATCCGCGGCGGAAAGCAGCCCCGCATCCTCTTCGGCACGCAGGCGGGCACCAAGCCGCCCCGCTTCGTGCTCTTCGCCTCCGGCTTCCTGGAGGCCGGCTACCGCCGCTTCATCGAGCGCCGCCTCCGCGAGGAGTTCGGCTTCGAGGGCACCCCGATCCACATCTCGGTGCGGGTGCGCGAGAAGCGCGGCCGCAAGAAGTAGTCCGTCCCCGCCGTTCCCCCCGTGTGCCGTGTGCCCTGGACGACAGGGCCTAGAGGCCCCTGCGGGGCCCCGGTGGCAGGGCCGCCTGGGTGTGGGTGTGCGTCGGCGGGTACGGGGTCGACCACGCCGCCGGATACGACGACCCGTACCGGCTGCCCTGCCCGTGTCCGTACACGCCCGTGCTCACCGCCGTACCGAACGCCCGGAACGTCAGCTCCTCCTCCCCGCTGCGGTCACCCGGCAGCGTGCGGAACGACCTGCGGTACTCCGAGTACAGGGCGTCGTAGATCGGCGTGGGCGAGGCCCCCGCCGGGTCGTCCTGCGCAGGGCGCATCGAAGGGATCTGACTCGGATACGGCTGGAGGAAGGGGTCGTATGCGTGCACGTAGGTGCCAACGACCCCGCCGCCCGTCGGATGCGGGCGGCTCTCCGAAAGGAGCGCACGGCGGGGACGCGGCACGGTCGGGGCCGCCGGACCGGCGGCCCCCGTCGGCCCCGTCGGTACGCCGGAGACCCGCGCCCACCCTATGCCCGGCCGGCCGCCGTCCATCAGGTCCCGGCCAGCGGCATCGCGGCGGCGACCAGACGCCCGTTCGCCGCGGCCTTCTCCAGCGCGTCGCGCAGCAGGTCCTCGCGCGGCTGCTGGCCGATCGAGCCGACCGGGGCGGCGAAGACCAGCACCGTGTGCGACTTGTTGGCCGCCGCACGCCAGCCGTCGGTGACCTGGAGCGGCTGGTGCGCCTGCCACCAGGCGGCCTGCCCGGCGCCGCCGGGGCCCGGCTGGAGGACGGAGTGCAGCTGGCCCATGGCGACCAGGACCGACCAGCCCGGCAGCGCCGCCGGCTTCTCGTCGAGGTTCATGACCTGGTGGAAGCCCTGGTCGGCCAGGAGCGGCAGGAACTCGTCGGTGAGGCCGTCCGAACCCGGACGGGCCACCGGCGCGGTCGGCTCCACGACGAGCGCCGGGTGCAGCTCGCCCTGGATCAGGACGAGACCGCTGGTGACGCCGAGCACGGCCTGCTCGGGGTGTGCGGCGGACAGCGCGTCGGCGGTGTCCGAGGCGGTGATGGAGGCGACGGCGCCCTGGAGCTGCTCCTCGGCGACCCGGACGACCTGCGACGGAATGCAGCTGGCGTGGGCGAACGCGAGGACCGCGGTCTCGTCGCCGACGAACAGCACCGTGCTGGTGCGCTCCTGCTCGGAGTCCCCCGGCGTGCGGCAGGAGGTGCAGTCGTAGCTGCCCGGGGCGTTGTCGCCGGCGAGCAGCCGGTCCGCTTCTTCGTCGCCGATCTCGGCGCGTACGTCCTCGCTGACGTCGAGCATGCGCGGCACGGGGGGCTCCCTGGACTCGGTACGGGGGGACGCCGGGCCGTTCCCGGTCGTCTCATGCCGAGTTCAACGGGTCAGGCTCGGCCGGGGTCACGCGCGGAAGCGAGGCAACTTGCCACCGGCTCGCGCGGAAGCGGGTCGGCGGGGCTCCGGGGAGGCCCGGAACGCGGGTGACTCCGACCGGGTGGGGTGTGAACGGTGTTCCGCGCGGCACGGGCCGGGGGCGGCGGGACGCTGCCTAGCCTGCCCCGATGTCGAAGATCCGATTTTGGACGGCGGGTTCGCTCGTGGCGGCGTCCGTCGCCGCGCTGCTGACCCTGGCCCCGGCACCCGCCCTGGCCCGGGACGTGCCGGCCGGGCCCCGGACCACCTCCGCCGTGCTCCGGGACGTGGCCGACTCGCTTCGGGCGGCCGCCGCCTTGCCCGCCCACCCCTGCGCCAAGGACCAGTGGCCGTGGGGCTGTGTCGCCGAGTGCGAGAGCAGCGGGGACTGGCACATCAACACCGGGAACGGCTTCTACGGCGGGCTCCAGTTCTGGCACCCGACCTGGGTCGAGCACGGCGGACTGCGGTACGCGCCCCGCGCCGACCTGGCGACCCGCCCCCAGCAGATCGCCGTCGCGGAGGAGGTGCTCCGCACCCAGGGCTGGGCGGCCTGGCCCGTCTGCTCCAAGCGGTACGGGCTGAGCGGGCGCGCGCACGTCGTCCAGCCCGGCGACACCCTCAGCTCCATCGCCCGTCGCTTCGGGATCAAGGGCGGCTGGAAGGCGCTGTACGCGGCGAACCGCAGCCTCATCGGACCCGATCCGAACCGGGTCGTCATCGGGACGATGCTGCGGATCGGCCCGCTGTGACCGGTCTCGGGGCCGTCACCCGAGCTCGGCCCGCTCCCCGCTGAACGCGAGGGAGCCGCGCGCCAGCTCGTGCACGAGGGTCCCGGGCGGCAGCCCGTCCGGGACCCGCCGCTCCGCCAGGACCACGGCGGCGCCGCCCTCCACGGCGAGTGCGGCCAGCCCTCGGTACGTACGGGCGGCGACCGGCGGGGCCAGGCCGAGCGACGGCTCGTCGACCAGCACCACGCGCGCGTCACGGGGGAGAAGGGCCCGGGAGAGCGCCAGCATGCGGCGCTCGCCGCCGGAGAGGGTCCCGGCGGTGCGGTCCAGCAGGGGGACGAGCTCGGGGAACGGGGGCCGGGTCCCGGGACTCGTGAGCGCGAGGTTCTCGGCGACGGTGAGGCCCGCGTACACCGCCTGCAGGTCCGGTACGAAACACAGCCCGCGGCGCGCCCGCTCGTGCGCCGGGAGACGGGTCACGTCGGCGCCCCGCCACAGGACCCGACCGGCGGAGAGCCGTACCGTGCCGGCGAGGGCGCGCAGCGCCGTCGTACGCCCCGAGCCGTTACGGCCCAGGAGGACGGTGACCGTGCCGGCGGGGACGGGCAGGTCGAGGCCGTGCAGGGCCTCCAGGGGGCCGTAGCGGACCCGGGCGGCGCGCAGGGCCATCTCGACGCTCATGACACGATCCGGCCGCCTTCCATGGTGTGCACGGTGTGGGCGATGTCCGCGACGAGATCCGGGTCGTGTTCGACGATCAGGACGGTCAGGCCGTCCGCGGCCAGCGCGGCGAGGACCCGGGCGAGGGCGGCCGTCTCGGCGGCGTCGAGACCGGCGGCGGGCTCGTCGAGGAGCAGGGTGTGCGGCTGCCCCGCGAGGGCGCGGGCCAGTTCGACCCGGCGCAGCGTTCCGGTGGGCAGGTCCGCCGCCGTGGCGTGGCGTACGGATCCGGCGAGGCCGAGGAGACGCAGGCTCCGCTCGACCGCGGCGGGGTCCTTTCGGACGTGGCCCCGCTCCTCGCCGAGGCGGACGTTCTCCTCGACGGTGAGGGACGGGAAGACGGCGAGGCGCTGGAAGGTCCGGGCGATGCCGAGGCGGGTGCGGGCATGGGCCGAGCGGTGGGTGATGTCGGTGCCGTCGAGGGTGATCCGGCCCTCGCGGGGGCGGAGGGTGCCGGCGAGGCAGTCGAAGAGGGTGCTCTTGCCGGCGCCGTTGGGGCCGACGAGGGCGGTGACGCGGGAGGGGGCGAGGTCGAGGGTGACGTGGTCGAGGGCGGTGACCCCTCCGGGGCGGGTGAGGGTGAGGTTGTGGGCGCGGAGATGGGGGACGGGCGCGGGTGCGCGGGCG
>NZ_LIPQ01000314.1 GCF_001418135.1 Streptomyces aureus | reverse complement strand
GGGCCGGGTCAACCTCCAGAAGAACCAGACGGTGTCCCTGGTCAAGGGCGGCCGTCCGCTGCTCTCCCAGGTCAAGATGGGCCTCGGCTGGGAGCCCGCGTACCGGGGCAAGGACATCGACCTGGACGCCTCCGTCATCGCGTACGGCCCGCAGCGCAACCACCTGGACAGCTGCTACTTCGGCAAGCTGTCCATCCTCAACGGCTCGGTGAAGCACTCCGGCGACAACCTCACCGGTGAGGGCGCGGGCGACGACGAGGTGATCGTCGTCGACCTCGGTCGGCTGCCCGCCGACGCGACCGGTCTGGTCTTCACGGTGAACTCGTTCTCCGGCCAGAAGTTCACCGAGGTCGCCAAGGCCTACTGCCGGCTGATCGACGCGGCGACGGGCGAGGAGCTGGTCCGTTTCGACCTGACCACCGCCGAGCCGCAGACCGGCGTGATGATGGCCAAGCTGATCAAGCAGTTCTCCGGCGAGTGGGAGATGACGGCGATGGGCGAGTTCGTGAAGTCGCGGACCGTCCGGGGCATGGTGAAGCCGGCCGCCCAGGCACTCTGACCGGCCGGCTCCCCCGGTTCAGAACAGGGCGCTGTAGGCATTGAGGGCGGGCTGGCCGCCGAGGTGGGCGTAGAGCACGGTCGAGTCCCGGCCGATCTCTCCCCGGTCCACCAGATCGACCAGTCCCGCCATCGACTTCCCCTCGTACACGGGGTCGGTGACCATGCCCTCGGTGCGGGCGGCGAGCCTCATCGCGTCGAGGGTCGCCTCGTCCGGGATGCCGTACACCCCGGCGTGGTAGCGCTCGTCCAGCTCGACGTCGGCAGCCGTCACCGGGCGCTCGACGCCGATGAGGGCGGCGGTGTCCCGGGCGATCCGGGTGATCTGCTCGTGCGTCGGCCCCGGCTTCGCGGAGGCGTCGACACCGATGATCCGGCGGGCCGGTCCGCCCTCCTCGGCAAGTGCGGCGAAGCCCGCGACCATCCCGGCCTGGGTGGAGCCGGTCACCGAGCAGACGACCACCGTGTCGAAGAAGACGCCGAGTTCGCTCTCCTGCTCCGCCACCTCGTACGCCCAGTTCGCGAAACCGAGCCCGCCGAGCCGGTGGTCCGAGGCGCCCGCCGGGATCGCGTACGGCTTGCCGCCGCTCTCCTCGACCTCCCGCAGGGCCAGCTCCCAGCTCTCCTTGAAGCCGATCCCGAAGCCCGCCTTCACCAGGCGCACGTCGGCGCCCGCGAGGCGGCTGATCAGGATGTTGCCGACCTTGTCGTAGACGGAGTCGGGCCAGTCGACCCAGCTCTCCTGGACGAGGACGCAGCGCAGCCCGGCGCGGGCGGCGACGGCGGCGACCTGACGGGTGTGGTTGGACTGGACGCCGCCGATGGAGACCAGGGTGTCGCAGCCCTGGGCGAGGGCGTCCGCGACCAGGTACTCCAGCTTGCGGGTCTTGTTCCCGCCGTACGCCACACCGGAGTTGCAGTCCTCGCGCTTGGCCCAGAGGGTGGCGCCGCCGAGGTGGTGGGTGAGCCGTTCGAGGGGGTGGACCGGCGAGGGCCCGAAGAGGAGCGGGTAGCGGTCGAAGTCGGTGATCGGCAAAGCGGCTCCCGGTGAGTGACGGCTGCTGGTCGACGTTCCTGGACGCGGACGGGCACGGCCGGACGCGAGGACGGGCTCACGCGCCGGACGTGGGCCGGCCGCGGGCAGGACGTGGGGACGGGCGCGGGCAGGACGGGGGGACGGGCGCAGGCAGGACGTGGGGACGGGCGCGCTACGGAGCCGCGGACCCGGGCGACGCGGGGAACGGGAGCGACGTGGGAGCGGTGGACGACGTGGGAGTGGTGGGAGCCGGAATGCCCGTCACCTCCGCCACCTCGATGGCGTCGTCCGCGAGCTGCTCCAGGGCCGCCCAGATCTCCGTGGTGACGCGTACCGCCTCCGCCGCGTCCCCCGCCGCGCACGCTTCGATGAGCCGCGCGTGCAGCTCGGCCGAGCCACAGCTCCCGGCGTCGCCGAAGAGGCGCCGCTCGACACGGCGGATCAGCGGGGTGTACCGCGCGATCGTGGCGGCGGCCGCGTGGTTGCCACTGGCGACGACGAGGACCTGGTGCAGCTCGTCGTCGGCGTGGAGGGCGGCCTCGACGTCCGAGGCGCGGACGGCCGCGGCGAAGCGCTCGTTGGCCTCGCGCATGGCCCGGATGCCCTCGGGCCCGAGCAGGGGTACGCCGGTCCTGGCGGCGAGCTCGTGCATCACCCGCACCACCGAGGCGGCGTCCCGGACGACCCGGCTCACCGGCCGGGTGACCCGGGTGTAGCTCTGCGGCTTCGACTCGACGAGCCCCTCGTCGCCGAGCCGGGCCAGGGCCTCGCGCACGGGTGCGCGCGAGAGCCCCAGCCGGTCGGCGAGGTCGGCGTCCTTGAGTGGAGCGCCGGGGGCGAGGTCGCCGCGCACGATGGCCTCGCGCAGCGCCTCGTAGGCCCGGTCACGCAGCAGGGTCCGGCCCACGGGCCGTAATGCGTCCATGGACTGACATGTTAGATGTCAGTCCATGGGGCTGACCAGAGGTCAGAAGTGAAGGCCCGGTGCGGGTCAGCGGCGCGGCTGGCGGCGCCACGGGCCGGTGATCGCCACCATGATGCCCGGGTCCTGGATGTTGGCGAACAGCGTGTCACCGTCGGGCGAGAAGGTCACGCCGGTGAACTCGCTGTCGTTGAGGTCGTTGCGGGCGATCGGGTAGGTGCGGCCCGAGTCGGTGGCGCCGAAGAGGTGCTGGACGCCCTCGCCGTCCTCGGCGATGACGAGCCCGCCGTACGGGGAGACGGTGATGTTGTCGGGGCCGTCGTAGGCGCCGTCCACGTCCGGGTTCGCGTTCACGCCGAGCAGCACCTTGAGGGTGAGGGTGCGCCGCTTGGGGTCGTAGAACCAGACCTGGCCGTCGTGCGCGGCGCCCGGGCTCTCCTCTCGCGCGTAGGAGGAGACGACGTACGCGCCGCCGTCGGCCCACCACATGCCCTCCAGCTTGCGGGCGCGGGTGATCTGGCCGGCCGTGAACTGCTTGCGGACGGAGACGGTGCGGCCGTCACGGTCCGGGACGTCGACCCAGTCCACGCCGTAGACGGTGCCGATCCGGCTCGCCCGGGAGAGGTCGTCCACGAAGCGGCCCGCGGAGTCGACGCACTTGGCGGCCTGGAGCACACCGGCGTCGTCGGCGAGGGTACGGAGCTTGCCGCGGCCGTGCTCGAAGCCCTTCGGCGGCACCCAGCGGAAGAGCAGTCCGTTGGGGTTGGAGGCGTCCTCGGTGAGGTAGGCGTGGCCGCGCTTGGGGTCGATGACGACGGCCTCGTGGTCGTACCGGCCGAAGGCCTTGATCGGCTTCGGGGCGCGGTTGGCGCGGCGGTCGCGGGGGTCGACCTCGAAGATGTACCCGTGGTCCTTGGTCATGCCGTTGACGCCGGCGCGGTCCGAGTTCTCCTCGCCCGTCAGCCAGGTGCCCCAGGCGGTGCTGCCGCCCGCGCAGTTGGTGGAGGTGCCGGCGATGCCGACCCACTCGGCGACGGTGCCGTCACGGTGCACCTCGACGACCGTGCAGCCGCCGGCCGCGGCCGGGTCGTAGACGAGCCCCTCGGTGAGCGGGACCGGGTGGTCCCACTTGTCGCGGGTGCCCTTGAGCTCGTGGTTGTTGACCACATACGTGGTGCCGCGCGGTCCGGCGAAGGCGGCGGTGCCGTCGTGGTTGGAGGGCGTGAACTCGCCGGACTCCAGCCGGGTCACACCGCTGTGGGTGATGACGCGGTACGAGAACCCGGCCGGCAGGGCGAGCATCCCCTCGGGGTCGGCGACGAGCTCTCCGTACCCGAGCCGGTGGCCGTGACCGTGTCCATGACCGTGGTCGTGGCCGTGGTCGGCTCCGTACGTCTCCGGGTCGTCGGAGGCGAGGGCCTCGGGCGCGGTGGCGAGAGCACCGACCACACCGGTGAGGGCGAGGCCCGCACCGGCGACGGCGGACTGCTTCGTGAACTCTCTGCGGTTGAGGGGCATGTGTGGTGTTCTCCCTGTGCTGGCCCGGATGTCGCGGGCCCACCCTCCCGCGCCGCCACGAACGCCGCCTGAACGCCACGGGAACACCGCCGGGCGCACAGCCCGGCGGCCCCGACCACGACCGCCCCGCCGACACGGCCCCGGCCACGCCCCCCGGCGCGCCCGGCCGCCGGTCCCCCGTTGCCGGCTCCCGGCCGCTCCGCGCCGCTGACCGCTACGCGCCGCTCCCCGACCGCTACGACCCCGACCGCGACCGGGCCTTGAAGGCCGCCTTGCGGGCCTCCTTCGCCGCGCTCTTGTCGCGGTGCAGACGGCCCATCGCCTCCAGGACCTCCGCGGTCGCCGGGTGCTCCACCCGCCAGGCCGCCTCGAAGAAGCCGCTGTGGCGCCCCGTGAGCCCCTCGATCAGCTCCTGGAGCTCCTCCAGGTCGCCGTCCGCGTCGAGCTGGGCCGCGATCGTGTCGATCGCCAGCCAGAAGATCATCGACTCCGGCGGCGCGGGCACGTCCGTCGCGCCCCGCTCGGCGAGCCAGACCCGCGCGAGGCCGCCGAGTTCCGCGTCGTCCAGGACCTCCCGTACCGCGGGCTCCGCCTCCGCGCCCACCAGGGACAGCGTCTGCTGGCAGTGGAGCCGGCGCAGCGGCGAGCCGGCATCCGAGCCGCGTGCGGCGTGCAGCAGCTCGCGGGCGGCGGCGAGCGCGTCGCGGCCGGTCAGCCAGGCGGCGGTCTCCTCGCGGGCGGCGGCCTCCGGATAGCCGGCGATCCCGTCGAGCAGCGCGTCGGCGCCCTTGTCGGCGAGGTCGCCGACGGCGGGGGCGTCCACACCGGCCTCCAGCATCCGGGCCCGGACGCCGTAGAGACCGAGCTCGGTGAGCCGGACCATGCCGTACCGGGTGACGTCCTCCTCGTCGAGGGGCGGCGCGGGCTCCTCGCCCTCCTCGGCCATCAGCGCCTCGTCGACGGGCTGGTACTCGACGAGCCCGATCGGTTCGAGCAGCCGGAACTGCTCGTCGAGCCGCATCATCGCGTCGGAGACCTGCTCCAGGACGTCGTCGGTCGGTTCGCCCATGTCGTCGGGGACGACCATCGACGCGGCGAGCGCGGGCAGCGGCACCGGGCCCTCGCCGGGCCCGCCCTCGCTGACGGTGAGCAGGTAGAGGTTGCCGAGGACGCCCTCCAGGAACTCGGCCTCGATCTCGGGGTCCCAGTCGAGCGACTCGATGTCGATCTCGCCGTCCTCACCGACGATCGCGTCCAGGTCGTCGAGGACCGGGGCGACGGCGTCGGCGAAGACCGCGTCGAAGCCGTCCAGCCAGAGGGCGAGGACGTCCTGGGGCGAACCGGTCGTGACGACCGCGAGGTTGTCGCCCGCCGAGGCCCGCCCGGGAGTGTCACCCGCCTCGTCCTCCGCGCCGTCCTCGACGTTCACCAGGCCGGTGTCGACGGCGAGGCGCCAGGCGTCGCCCGCCGAGATCTCGCCTTCCTCGTCGTCGGTGAGGCCCAGGACCTCGACGGCCTCGGGCAGTTGCTCGTCGACGAGCTCGCCGCCGGCGTCGACCCGGATGTCGGGTCCGGCCCAGCGGGCGAGCCGTACCGCGTTCGCGAGGAGGGGGGCCGCCAGCGCGTCCCGCGCCAGCTCCGCGTCCGCACGCAGCCGAACGGGGGGAAGGGTGGGGTGCTCCGCTGACATCTTGGGGGGTCTCCTCGACGCGTCCGTGGGTGAAGGGTGGCGGGTGAAAGGGGCTCGGAGACGGGCTCGGAGCGCGGCTCTCAGCGTAGACGCATCCGGGGGGACGTCCGTCGGTTCACGTATCCGTCAGCCTTCGTACACCCGTCGACTCTTGACAAGTTGGGCGCCATGCACAGAGATTGACGCGCGTAGATTCATCTGCCGTTCCTCCAAGCACCCTCGGAGTCCCCTGATGCCTTCCTCCATACCGAGATCTGCCGGCCGCACCGTCGCGCGCTCCGCCGCGGTCTCCGCCGTCGTCGCCGCCGCCCTCGCCGCGGGTCTGCTGGCCGGTTCGACGAACGCCGCCGCCGAGGGCGCGGCCGGTGTCCGCATCCACGACATCCAGGGCACCACGCGCGTCTCGCCGCTCGTCGGCAAGCAGGTCACCGGCGTGACGGGCGTCGTCACCGGCGTCCGCACCTACGGCTCGCGCGGCTTCTGGATCCAGGACCCCGAGGGCGACGCCGATCCGGCCACCAGCGAGGGCCTCTTCGTCTTCACCAGCTCCGTCCCGACGGTCGCCGTCGGCGACGCGGTCAGCCTGAGCGGCACCGTCACCGAGTACGTCCCCGGCGGGCTGAACTCCGGCAACCAGTCGCTGACCCAGATCTCCAAGCCGGTCGTCACCGTGGTCTCGCAGGGCAACGCCGTCCCGGCCCCGGTGACCATCTCCTCCTGGTCCGTCCCCGACGCGTACGCCCCCGAGGGCGACCCGGCCGCCGGCGGCTCGATCAACGGCCTGACCCTGGACCCGGAGACGTACGCCCTGGACTACTACGAGTCCCTTGAGGGCACCAACGTCCGGATCGGCTCCTCCCGCGTGGTCGGCGCCACCGACCCGTACTCCGAGCTGTGGGTCACGGTGAAGCCCTGGGAGAACCGCAACTGGCGCGGCGGCACGGTCTACGGCTCGTACGAGTCGCAGAACACCGGCCGGCTCCAGATCCAGTCGCTGACCCCGATCGCCCAGCAGCCGTTCCCCAAGGCGAACGTCGGCGACCGGCTGACCGGCACCACCGAGGGCCCGCTCGACTTCAACCAGTTCGGCGGCTACACGCTCACCGCCCGCACCCTCGGCACGGTCGTCGACCGCGGCCTGGAGCGCGAGTCCACGGACAAGCAGCACAAGAACGAGCTGGCCGTCGCCACGTACAACGTGGAGAACCTCGACCCGAGCGACCCGCAGGAGAAGTTCGACGCGCTCGCGAAGGCGGTCGTCACCAACCTCGCCTCGCCCGACATCCTCGCCCTGGAGGAGATCCAGGACAACAACGGCGCCAAGAACGACGGCACGGTCGCCGCCGACCAGACGGTGAAGAAGTTCACGGACGCGATCGTGGCGGCCGGCGGCCCGGCGTACGAGTGGCGCTCGGTCGACCCGGAGAACAACAAGGACGGCGGCGAGCCCGGCGGCAATATCCGTCAGGTCTTCCTCTTCAACCCCGAGCGGGTCTCCTTCACGGACCGCGCGGCCACCGACACGACCTCCGCCACCGGCGTGACGGGCAGCAAGGGCCACGCCGCCCTGACGGTCTCCCCCGGCCGGATCGACCCGGCGAACACCGCCTGGGAGAGCAGCCGCAAGCCGCTCGCGGGCGAGTTCGTCTTCCGCGGCCGTACGGTCTTCGTGATCGCCAACCACTTCGGTTCGAAGGGCGGCGACGAGTCCATCGTCTCGCACCACCAGCCGCCGGTCCGCTCCTCCGAGGCGAAGCGCCTCCTCCAGGCGCAGTCCGTCAACGGCTTCGTGAAGCAGCTCCTCGCGGTCGAGAAGCAGGCCGACGTCCTCGTCGTCGGTGACATCAACGACTTCGAGTTCTCCGGGACGACGAACGCGCTGACCGACGGCGGCGCGCTGTACCCGGCCGTGAAGTCGCTGCCGCGCGGCGAGCGCTACTCGTACGTCTTCCAGGGCAACAGCCAGGTGCTCGACCAGATCCTGACGAGCCCCGGTGTGCACCACTTCGAGTACGACAGCGTCCACATCAACGCGGAGTTCGCCGACCAGGACAGCGACCACGACCCCCAGGTCCTGCGCTTCCGCCCGTAGTCACCCGGCCCGGCGCGGCGACGAGCCGCTCCGGGCCGTCCGGCCGTCTCACACGCCCGCGCTCAGGCTGAGCGCGGGCGTGTACCGCTTCACCCGGCTGCCCACGAGCCCCGGGTAGTGGTGCACCCGCGCCCAGGCCTCGCTCGTCCGGGCGTCCTCGGCCAGCCACTCCACATGGGCCCGCTCGCTCTCCCACTCGGCGTAGTTCAGGACCCGGCCGCCGTCGGTGGACAGGTGGAAGTGGACGCTGGTCGCGCCGGACCCCGGCCGCAGCGCCGCGTCCTCGTCCAGGGCGGTGAACACGGTGTCCACCCAGGCCCGCCGGCGCCCCGCGTCGGGCCCGTCGAAGTCGGCCTCGACGATCGCGACGACCCCGGGCAGTTCCCCCGTGCTCGTCGTGTCGAGGACGGCGGAGCGGTGGACCGGCGCGTAACGGCGGAGCTCCACCCGCTCGACTCCGGGCACGGCGGCGTCGATCTCGGCGTTCCGGCCGTCGCGGTAGGTGCGGACGTAGTCCTCGTAGGCCTGCTCGGCGGTCCACTGCGAGTAGTGCAGCAGCGTGTCCCCGTCGGTCCCGGCGTAGACGCTGTACGAGAGCAGCCCGAGGTCGGGCCATTCCCTGTTCTCCCAGGCCTTGCGGATGGCGCCGACGGCCGCGCGCTGGCGCTCGGGGGTGCCGACCCGCCAGGTGCTGACGAGGACGGCGCCGACTCCGGGGCGGTGGAGGTCGGGGCGGGCGTCGGCGCCATCCGCAAGGCCTGGGAGAACAGGGAATGGCCCGACCT
>NZ_LIPQ01000313.1 GCF_001418135.1 Streptomyces aureus | reverse complement strand
GCCCACTCGATGGAATGGGCGGACCGGCTGGAGCAGCGGGCCCGCTGCTCCAGCCGGTCCGCCCATTCCATCGAGTGGGCGTTGTACTCCCGTACGACCGCGACGGCCGCTTCCGCGTCGCCGCGGGTGATCGCGTCGACCAGGTCGACGTGACCGCTCCACAGCCAGCCGAGGACGTCCCGCTCGGAGCGCAGGTAGGGGACGGAGAACACCCAGGCCTGGACGCGGAGCCGGTGGAGGAAGTCGGCGATGTACTCGTTGGCGGCGACCAGCCGGGCGAGTTCGCGCCAGTACCGGATGTCGTACCCGATGAGGATGTCGAGGTCTCCGGCGCGGGCGGCGCGGGCCGCCGCCTCGCCCCTGCGCCGGATCGAGACGAGGGCGACGCCGACCCCGAGGTCGGGTTCCGTGACCGCGGAGCGGGGCGGCACCATGGCGGCGTCGCGGCGGAAGATGCCGTCGACGACGAGCATCCGGGCTTCGACCATCCCGCGGTAGTCGTCGACCGAGTACTGGTGGACGCGGAAGCCGCGGTGCTGGTCGGAGTCGAGGAGGCCCTGTGCGCAGAGGTCGACGAGGGCTTCGCGCACCGGGGTCGCGGAGACGCCGTACTGGTCGGCGATCTGTTTGACGGTGAATTCCTCGCCGGGTTGGAGACGGCCCGCGAGCACCTCGTCACGCAGCGCGTCCGCGATCTGCTGTCGCAAGGTGTTGCGGGTGACAGCTCCGCTCGCGGGCATGGGTCGGCCCCCTCCGTCCGGCTCCGGACACCCTAGTCCAGACGGAAGGGGCCGCCCCGTCCCGCGGTTACGCGGTGTGTTCGTCGGCGACCGTGAGGGCCGCGTCCAGGGCCGCGAGGCCCTCCTTGGCCTCCGCCTCGGTGACGTTGCAGGCGGGCACGGCGTGGGTGCGGTTCATGTTGACGAAGGGCCACAGGCCGTTCTTCTTCGCCGCGGCGCCGAAGGCGGCCATCGGCGCGTTGGCCTCGCCGGCCGCGTTGTACGGGACGAGCGGCTCGCGCGTCTCGCGGTTCTTGACCAGGTCGAGCGCCCAGAAGACGCCGAGGCCGCGGACCTCGCCGACGGACGGGTGGCGCTCGGCGAGCTCGCGCAGGCCGGGGCCGAGGACGTTCTCGCCGATGTGGGCGGCGTTCTCGACGACCTTCTCGTCCTCCATCACCTGGATGGTGGCGACGGCGGCGGCGCAGGCCAGCGGGTGACCGGAGTAGGTCAGTCCGCCGGGGTAGGGCCGCTTGTCGAAGGTGGCGGCGATCTTCTCGCTGATGGCGACGCCGCCGAGCGGCACGTAGCCGGAGTTCACGCCCTTGGCGAAGGTCATCAGGTCGGGCACGACGTCGAAGTGCTCGGCGGCGAACCACTTGCCGGTGCGGCCGAAGCCCGCCATGACCTCGTCGAGGACGAAGACGATGCCGTACTTGTCGCAGATCTCGCGGACGCCGGCGAGGTAGCCGGGTGGCGGGGTCATGATGCCGGCGGTGCCGGGCACGGTCTCCAGGATGATCGCGGCGATCGTCGCCGGACCCTCGAAGGCGATCGTGTCCTCCAGGTGCTGGAGGGCCCGCGCGCTCTCCTCCGCCTCGGTGGTGGCGTAGAAGGGCGAGCGGTAGAGGAACGGCGCCCAGAAGCGGACGACGCCGGCGGAGCCGTTGTCGGAGGCCCAGCGGCGCGGGTCACCGGTCAGGTTGATCGCGGTGGAGGTGGCGCCGTGGTACGAGCGGTAGGCGGAGAGCACCTTCGTACGGCCGGTGTGCAGCCGGGCCATGCGGACGGCGTTCTCGACGGCCTCGGCGCCGCCGTTGGTGAAGAAGATCTTGTCCAGGTCGCCCGGGGTGCGCTCGGCGATGAGGCGTGCGGCCTCGGAGCGGACGTCGATGGCGAAGGCGGGCGCGAAGGTGGTGAGCTTCGCGGCCTGCTCCTGGATGGCGGCGACCACACGGGGGTGCTGGTAGCCGATGTTGGTGTAGACGAGGCCGCTGGTGAAGTCCAGGTAGCGGTTTCCGTCGTAGTCCCAGAAGTACGAACCCTCGGCGCCGGCGACGGCGAGCGGGTCGATCAGGCCCTGGGCGGACCAGGAGTGGAACACGTGCGCGCGGTCGGCTGCCTTGACGGCGGCCCCGGCCTGGGGATCGGGTTCGATGACATGAGGGGTCATGGGGTCGAGGGTAAGGAACCGCAGGTAGGGCGGGCCATGGCCATCTTGTCCACCGAGACCGGGGCCGACGCGACACCTTGTTCCGTGCCACGGAACACCTCCCAGCGATTGACAGCATCCTGTCGACATGACAGTCTGTTGTCATCGAAGCCAGGGAAACAACCACGGGATCGACCGAGGGAGCAGCCATGGGAACGAAGACCGTCCACCTCGCCGTCTACGACACGCTCGCCGACTGGGAGACGGGCCACGCCACCGCCTGGCTCGCCCGCGCCGGCTACACGATCCGGACCGTCGGCCCGGTCGCCGGGGAGCCCGTCACGACCATCGCCGGCATCCGGATCGTCCCGGACCTCGCGCTCGCCGACCTCCGGCCCGAGGACAGCGACCTCCTGATCCTTCCGGGAGCCGAGAAGTACGACGAGGGCGACGAGCTCGCCGCCTTCCCGGCAGCGGCCCGCGCCTTCCTCGACGCCGGGGTGCCGGTCGCCGCGATCTGCGGCGCCACCGCCGGACTCGCCAAGGAGGGACTGCTCGACGACCGCCCGCACACCAGCGCGGTCTCCTTCTACCTGGCCGCCACCGGCTACAAGGGCGGCGAGCACTACGTCGACACGGACGCGGTGACGTCCGGGGGCGAGGCCGGGAGCGGCGACCTGATCACGGCCGGCCCCACGGAGCCGGTCGCGTTCGCACGCGAGGTCTTCGCCGTGCTCGGCGCGTACGAGGGCAAGCGGGACGCCTGGTACCGCCTGTTCCACGACTCGGACCCGGCGGCGTTCGCCGAGCTGAACTCGTGAGCCGCGAGCAGCAGGACGCCCTCTCGCGTACGGCCCTGGGCGTCTTCCGCCTCAACGGCCAGTTCCTCGCCGTCTCCGAGAAGCTCGCCGAGCCGGCCGGCCTGACCGCCGCCTGGTGGCAGGTCCTGGGAGCCGTCCTGCCGGAACCCCTCCCGGTCGCCGGGATCGCCCGGGCCATGGGCATCACCCGGCAGAGCGTCCAGCGGATCGCGGACCTGCTCGTACGGGAGGGACTCGCGGCGTACGAGCCGAACCCGGCCCACCGCCGCGCCAAGCTCCTCACCCCGACCGAGGCGGGCCGGGCGGCGATCGCCCGCATCGACCCGGGCCACGCGGAGCTGGCCGCCGCGCTCGTCCGGGAGCTGGGCGGCCAGGCGGCCTTCGACGAGACGGTCCGGGTCCTGGACCGGCTGTCGGCCGCGCTCGAAGCCGTCGACGCCGGTCACCGGTAGGCGGCCGGCCGCGCTCGGAGCGGAAGGTCGTCGGGCAGCGCCCGGAACGCCCTGTGCCGCCCGAGAGAGCGGACGGCACGGAGATCGCGGCGGTCGAGCGTGTGGATCGTCTGAGCGCGGCTTCGCGGCCGAGCTCACGTGTGGCCACATGGTCGAGCCCTGCCGGCAGGAGCGGGGACATGACGAGCAGCCCCGCGGCCTGGATCGCCTCGGTGGCAGCCGTGTTCTCGGGGTGGGTGGAACCAAGAGCGGCCAGCGGCCCGGAGGTGTCGGCCACGACGATGATCACGCAGTCGCCCCTTCGGTGTCCGCCTCACGCCGGACGGTGTCGGCCACGACATCGCGGACCTCGGCCCTGGCCGGTGTCCGGCCGCTCCCCTCGGACGTGCGCGAGAACAGGGGCTCGCCCCAGACCCGGTCGGCCATGGCCGCGAGGTGGATCCCCTGCCGGATGATCCCGGCACCGCTTGTGCCGCGCCGCGTGGCGGCCTCCTTGATGATCGCCAGATCCTCGGGTTCGGCGCCCACGTGCGTGCGCTTCCTGGTCAGGACACGCCGCTGAACAGCTCGGTCACGGCGCTCCGCAGCAGCAGCGGGTGGACGAACCGGCCCGCCGAGGTCGGCGGGAACCGCCAGGACAGCGGCCAGGTGCGCCCGGTGAGAGCGGGCACGGGAACGTAGCCGACGTGCGCGGGACCGGCGTTGAACCGGGTGACCCCGCGCGGCCACGCCCTCCGCGCCGTCGACCCCGGCGGAACCAGGAAATAGACGCCTCGTCGCCCGTTCGCCTCGATCACGACCGGCCCCGGGTCGCCCCCGGTGAGTGCCTCTATCCGGTCGGCGAGCCGCCGCCCCTCGTCACCGTCCACCCGAACGGCGTCGAATTGCACCCCCGCCTTACGGAGCTGGAATCCGGAAACTGGAATCCAGTCCACGTTTACTTCCCGATTCTCTTCATTCACGGGGACATGTTCCCGCGCCGACGCTAGCGTTTTCCACGACTGTGCCGGGCGCGTCGGTAACCCCTTGACCTGCACCAACTCACCTTGCGGGCAGTCGAATTCGGCGGGGAGCAGTTGAGACCGGTTGAGATCGGTTCAGTCCGAATGGGGAGCGGGAATGGCGCGAGCGGAGAACAAGGAAACGGTCGGCCCTGCGGCGCGGATGGCAGCGGCGGTGGCCAAGAAAATGCGCCTGAAGAAGGGCCTGACGCAGGACCAGCTGGGGACGCAGATGGGCTTCACCGGTGCGGCGATCAGCGCGATGGAACGGCTCATCCACCCGTGAGCGACGACATGCTCGTCCAGCTCGAACGCGTCCTGGGCGGCGGCACGTCCGTCTTCGACGAGATGCGGGAGCTCGTACGGCTGGAGAAGCTGCCGGAGCAGTTCCGCGGGTACGCGCCGATCGAGCAGAAGGCGGTGGCGCTGTGGCTGTACGCGAACCACGTCGTCCACGGGCTGTTCCAGACGGAGGCGTACGCGCGGGCGTTGATCGCGGGCGGACGTCCGGAACCCAGTCCGGAACGAGTGGAGGAGCTGGTGGTCGCACGGATGGCGCGGAAGGCGCTGTTCGACCGGAAGCAGGTCTGTGAGATCGAGCTGGTGCTCGACGAGTCGGTGCTGCGGCGGCCGATCGGGAGCGAGGAGGTCATGCGGGAGCAGTTGGCGTACGTGGCGGAGTGCGCGCGGAGGAGGAACGTGAACCTCCAGGTGCTGCCGCTGAATGCGGGGTTGGAGGGCGAGTACGCAGGTGCGAAGATCCGGGCACAGGCCCTGGATCCGCGCAGGTCGCTGGGCGTCATCGAGGAGTTGGCGGGAGTACGCAGATGAACGAGACCCTGCACTGGTTCAAGTCCGGCTACAGCGACAGCGGCGGTGGCAACTGAGTCGAGGTCGCCTTCGCGTGGCACAAGTCCTCGTACAGCGACGACAGCGGTGGCAATTGCGTCGAGGTGGCCACCTGCCCCCACGTCGTCCACCTCCGCGACTCAAAGCAGAGCGACGGGCCCACGTTCACCGTGGAGCCCGCCGCTTGGAGCGCGTTCGTCGCGTGGCAGTAGCCGACTAGCAGGACAGGTTCGACCCCGCGGGGACGCCCAGGATCTGGGTGAACTGCTGGTACTTGGTGACCCGGCTCTGGACCTGGGCCGGGTTGCCGCCGTTGCATTCCAGGCTGCCGTTGATCGCCCAGATGGTCTGGCCGAAGCCGGCGCCGTTGACCATGGCGTTGTGGGCGGTCATCGTGCCCGGGCCGCTCTGGGTGTTCCAGTACCAGAGGCCGGTCATCATGGCGACGGCCGGGTCCTGCTCGACGCGCCAGGGGTTGTTCAACAGGTCGATGCCGAGGGCGTCACCGGCGGCCTTGTAGTTGAAGTTCCAGGAGAGCTGGATGGGGCCGCGGCCGTAGTAGGCGGCCTGGCCGGCCGGGCAGCCGTAGGGCTGGTTGCGGTCGCAGTAGTGCGGGTAGTTGGCCGTGTTCTGCTCGACGATGTGGACGAGGCCGCCCGTCTCGTGGGAGACGTTCGCGAGGAAGGCCGCGGCCTCCTGCTTCTTCACCGTGTCGCTACCGGTGTTGGCGAAGCCGGGGTACGACTTGAGGGCGGCGGTGAGGCCCGCGTACGTGTAGAAGGGGTTCCGGTTCGGGAACATCTGGTTGAACTGGGCCTCGGAGACCACGAATCCGCCGCTCGGCGGCGGGGTGGTGGGGGGCGGGGTGGTCGGCCCGCCGCCACAGGCGCCCTGGTCGGCCCAGACGCCCCACTCGCCGGTCGTGCCGGGAGTCTCGTTCTGGGTCCACCACTTGGCCTGCCAGTTGTGGCCGTTGTGCGAGGCCGTCATCCCGCCCGTGTAGACGCTGGACGAGTTCCACGCGGCCGCGCAGGCGGCGGCCGCGCCGGCGGAGGCGGAGGGGACGAGGAGGACCGCGAGTCCGATGGCCGTACAGAACGCGGCCATCACGGTGACCAACTTACGCAGCATGCGTGCTTCCTTCCGGGTGGGGCCGGGTGGGGGAAGCCACAGAGAAGCGCGATTGGTCTGGACCTGTCAAGGTCTAGACCAGATTTGTGACAATGGCCCCGCCCCCCAGACAGGTGGGGGCCGGGGCCATTCACATGTCGCTCAAGTCAGCGGCGCCTAGAGCAGGTTGTAGATCTGGAAGCCGACGCCGATCCTGACCGGCTGCTGGAACACGGCCGGGGCGCTGCCCGAGCCCGAGTACCGGAACAGGTCACCGTTCGGCTTGCGCGCGATCAGGTCCGTCCGGCCGTCGGCGTCGAGATCGCCGACGGACAGCAGGCGGTCGAAGGTGTTCCAGCCGCCGCCGATCTTCGTACGGCCCGCGAAGGGGGCCTTGTAGTCGCCGGTGCCCTTGTAGAGCCACAGGACGCCGGTCTTGTCGCGGGCGACGATGTCGGGCTTGCCGTCACCGGACAGATCGCCCTGGCCCTCGACCTGGTCGTACTGGCCCCAGCCGCCGCCGACGCGGGTGCGCGCGGTGAGCGAGCCCTCCGGATGGGCGAGGTACGACCACAGGACACCGGCCCTGTCGACGCCGAGGAGGTCGGCCTCCTTCGCTCCGCCGATGCTGCCCGGGGAGAGGACCGCGCGGTAGGCGTTCCAGCCCGTGCCGACCTGCTTGGAGCGCTGGTCGAAGGGGGCCGCGAACCAGTTGTACCTCAGGGTCCCGTCCTTGTGGAGGAACCAGGTGCCGTCCCCCCGACCGTCCTTGTCGTTGTCGACGTCGATCACGTCGGCGAGGAAGTCGTAGGAGGCTTCGAGGTGGTGGCGGGGGTCGAAGCCGCCTTCCCGGTTCGGGAAGTAGAGGTACCCCTCGGTCGTCTGCTTGTGCACGCCCATCATCGAGAAGGTGGGCGTCTCCACCGGGGTGTCCTCGACGGCGAGCGCACCGGTTCGCGGGGCACCCCCGGCCTGACGCTCGGCCTCGGCCACGGCCGTGGCACGCGCCCGGTCGGCACCGGCCGGGTCGCCGGAGGCGAAGGCGGTGCCCGCGGTGGCGGTCAGGGCGATCGTGGCGGCGAGTGCGCCGCGCAGTGCGCGCCGACGTCGGATGATCATGAAGGTTCCCCCCTGGGATCCACTCGGCTCGTCGACGGACTCGACGGCGGCGCATGGTCGTGCGCCGCCGGAGTCCAGAAGCCTCTCACGGGGGCCTGACAAGGGGGGTGCCAGGCGGGCGGCGGCTTCCCTCAGATCAGGAGCACGATCCGGCCGGGCCGGTGGCCCGCCTCCGCGCGGCGATGGGCCTCGGCGACCTCCTCCAGCGGCATGACGTCGGCCACCCGGGTGATCAGCTCGCGGGCGGCGACCTTCTCCAGCGTCTCCTTCAGCCGGGCGGCGTCCGGGCGGGCCCGGACGACCTCGACGCGGATGTTCCGCTCGGCGACCGGAATCCGGTCGGGGGCGATCGCGGCGAAGGCGCCGCCGTCCTTCAGGAGCGGGAGGGTCCCCCCGCCGAAGAGCGCGCCGTCGAAGATCCCGTCCACCCCCTCCGGGGCGACCGCCCTCACCCGGGCGGCCACGTCCTCCGGCGCACCGCGCGGGACGGCGTGGTCCGCGCCGAGGATCTTCAGTTCGCTCTCGTCGCCCTCGTGGGCGACGGCAACGACCCGCAGCCCGGCCGCGTGGGCGTACTGGACCGCGAAACGCCCCACCACGGCACTCGCACCGGTCACGAGCAGCGTCGCCCCCGCCGGGAGCGCGAGCCGGTCGAGGCCCTGCTGGGCCGTGGCCGAGGCCAGCGGGACGGACGCGGCCGCGGTGAAGTCCACGTCGTCCGGGATCGGGGCCAGCCAGGCCGGATCGACCCAGACGACCTCGGCATACGTGCCCTCGCCGGTCAGCTCCTCGTACCAGTTGATGTAACCGGCCACACGAGTCCCTTCGGCCATCCCGGGCACGGGGTCGAGCAGCTTGCCCGCGAAGTCCGTCCCGAGGACGAAGGGGGGCTTGAGGTCGCCGACCGCACCGGCGTACAGCCCGGCCCGGATCCGCACATCGGCCTGGTTCACGCCGGCGGCCTTGAGCCGCACACGCACCCTGCCGGGGACGTCCCCGGCCACCGGTTCGGGCCGGCGGGCCATTCTGAGGACCTCGGGTCCGCCGTAGGCGGTCACTTCGACGACACGCATGGGGTTCTCCTCAGACTGAAGGCCCCCTCGTGGCCATTACACCCACGCTCCGCAGCCCCGGGCAACCTCTGGTGACCCGGTTGACGGAAGGACGAACTCCACGTGGCGGGAAGCGACGTACCCGCCGTAACCGCACACACGTCCGTACCGTCGCGCGGGTGGACTGGCTTACCGCTGAGAACATCATCGCCGTGGTCACCGCGCTGGCCGGTGTCCTCGTCTCGATCGCCGCCATCTGGGTCCAGTGGTGGGTTCCGCGCCGGCGCCGGATCGGCTACCGCGTCCAGCTCGACACGTCCATAGGCGCCGGGGCCGCGGCCAGCAGCGCCGTGACCGGCCCCGGCGCGACCGTGCGGCGCGGGTACTTCGACACGAACCAGGATCTGACCGACGCCACCATCGTCCTGCTCCGGATCGAGAACGACGGCGGCCTGGCCATCGGCGGCGACGACTACACGGACGGGGGCAACACCGGACTCACCGTGCGGTTCGCCGACCCGGACGGCACCGGCCCCGGCCGCCAGATGAAGGCGATCGTCGTGACCGCCCCCGACCACCCCGGGCTCCTGACCCACTTCGACGCCGCCTGGCAGCCGACCATGGGGGTCGGCTCCATCCGGCTGCCCAAGGTGCCGCTCAACCGGGGCGCCCACTACAAGCTGCTCGTCCTGCTCACCGGCGGGCCGACGGGCACGCCCGTCAGCGTCGAGGGCACCCTCGACG
>NZ_LIPQ01000312.1 GCF_001418135.1 Streptomyces aureus | reverse complement strand
CGCCCGTCCCGACCCCGCCGCCCGTCCCCGCGTCGTGACCGTAACGCACGTAAGTACACGGGATCGTTGTCCGCTACACCCTTGTTGCCCCGGCGTCACCTCCGGCACGGTTCCGGTCCATGGGACGAGAGCACTGGAAGAAGATCTGGGTCGGCTCCGCCGGCAACATGGTCGAGTGGTTCGACTGGTTCGTGTACGCGAGCNNTCTTCGCCGTCGGCTTCTTCATGCGGCCCGTCGGCGGCTGGCTCCTCGGCCGGGTCGGCGACCGCAAGGGCCGCAAGGCGGCCCTCACCCTCACCGTCACCCTGATGTCCGCCTCCGCGCTCCTCATCGCGGTCGCGCCCACCTACTCCGTCGCCGGATACGGCGGCGCCGCCGTCCTTCTGATCGCCCGACTCCTCCAGGGTCTCTCCGTCGGCGGCGAGTACGCCGCCAGCGCCACCTACCTCACCGAGGCCTCGGCCCCCGAGCACCGCGGCTTCGCCTCCAGCTTCCAGTACGTGTCGATGACCGCGGGCCAGATCCTCGGCCTCGGCCTGCTCCTCGTCCTCCAGCACACCCTGTCCGCCGAGGCGCTGCACAGCTGGGGCTGGCGCATCCCGTTCGTCCTCGGCGCCCTCGGCGCGGCCGTCGTCTTC
Organism: Streptomyces aureus; assembly: GCF_001418135.1. Taxonomy (GTDB): domain Bacteria; phylum Actinomycetota; class Actinomycetes; order Streptomycetales; family Streptomycetaceae; genus Streptomyces; species Streptomyces aureus_A. Next base: position 4,119 of record NZ_LIPQ01000312.1, on the reverse strand, counting down.
TACCTGCGCCGCACGATGCTGGAGACGGAGGTGTACGAGACCACCGCCGACGACGGGGTCGCGAGCGAGCAGAAGGGCACCCTCAAGGCCCTGTGGGCGCACCGGCGCGAGGCCTTCCTCGTCGTCGCGCTCACCATGGGCGGGACCGTGGCGTACTACACGTACACCACCTACCTCACCAAGTACCTCTCCAACTCCGCAGGCCTCCCCAAGCAGACCGCGACCCTGGTCTCCTTCTGCGCCCTCATCGTCTTCGCCTGCCTCCAGCCGCTGGCCGGCCGCCTCTCCGACCGCATCGGCCGCCGCCCGCTGCTCATCACCTTCGCGGTGGGCTCCACGCTCCTCACCGTGCCGATCCTGACGATGCTGAAGCACGCGGGCTCCTTCTGGCCCGCCCTCGGGCTCTCCCTGCTCGCCCTCGTCGTCATCACCGGCTACACCTCCATCAACGCCTGCGTGAAGGCCGAGCTCTTCCCCACCGGCATCCGCGCCCTCGGCGTCGCCCTGCCGTACGCCATCGCCAACGCGCTCTTCGGCGGCACCGCCGAGTACGTGGCCCTCTGGTTCAAGGACGCGGGCGTCGAGTCGGGCTTCTACTGGTACGTGGCGGGCTGTGCGGCCGTCTCCCTGGTCGTCTACCTCACGATGCGGGAGACCAGGGACATCGACCTGGGCCGGGTCGGGACGGACGGCGGCGGCGCGGTGCCCGGCCAGAAGCGCGGGCAGGCGGGAGGGTCGCCGGAGCGGCTGCCGGTGTCGTGAGCGCCGGGGACGGCGGGTCTCCCGGACGCCGGCCGGTGCGCGCGGGCCGAAGGGCCCGAACGGCTGCCCGTATCGTGAGACCCCCGTCCCGCCGGGCCGCCACCTGTGTCAGACTGCGGGCGTGCTTGCTACCACGATGATTATCGGCAGCAGCGCGCCGGTCCGCAGTGGCCACTGATTCGCGGCACGACCCCCGCGGCAGTGGACACCGTGCCTCAGACCCGCGCGCAGACCTCTCGCACCCGCGAGGGGTTTTTTCGTTTTCCGGCCCCACCCACGCCGGAAGCGGACGTCGCGTGAGAATGGGGGCAAGTGGATCCAGACCTTCCGGAGCCACATCCGACAGGAGCCATCACAGTCATGACCACGGAGAACGCCGAGAGCCAGCGCCTCGACGACAGCTTCCATGTCTTCGACACGACGCTGCGCGACGGGGCGCAGCGTGAAGGCATCAACCTCACCGTCGCGGACAAGCTGACCATCGCCCGGCACCTCGACGAGTTCGGCGTGGGCTTCATCGAGGGCGGCTGGCCCGGAGCCAACCCGCGCGACACGGAGTTCTTCTCCCGCGCCCGCCAGGAGATCGCCTTCAAGAACGCGCAGCTCGTCGCCTTCGGCGCCACCCGCAGGCCGGGCGGCGACGCCGCCGCCGACCCGCAGGTCAAGGCCCTCCTCGACTCCGGCGCCCCGGTCATCACACTCGTCGCCAAGTCGCACGACCGGCACGTCGAGCTCGCCCTGCGCACCACCCTCGACGAGAACCTGGAGATGGTCCGGGACACCGTCTCCCACCTGGTCTCCCAGGGTCGCCGCGTCTTCGTCGACTGCGAGCACTTCTTCGACGGCTACAAGGCCAACCCCGACTACGCCAAGGCCGTCGTCCGCGCCGCGCACGAGGCCGGCGCCGACGTCGTCATCCTCTGCGACACCAACGGCGGCATGCTCCCCGCCCAGATCCAGGCCGTCGTCGCCACCGTCCTCGCCGACACCGGCGCCCGCCTCGGCATCCACGCCCAGGACGACACCGGCTGCGCCGTCGCCAACACGCTGGCCGCCGTCGACGCCGGCGCCACCCACGTCCAGTGCACGGCCAACGGCTACGGCGAGCGGGTCGGCAACGCCAACCTCTTCCCCGTCGTCGCGGCCCTGGAGCTCAAGTACGGCAAGAAGGTGCTGCCCGACGGTGCCCTCGCCGAGATGACCCGGATCTCGCACGCCATCGCCGAGGTCGTCAACCTCACCCCCTCCACCCACCAGCCGTACGTCGGTGTCTCCGCCTTCGCGCACAAGGCCGGTCTCCACGCCTCCGCGATCAAGGTCGACCCCGACCTCTACCAGCACATCGACCCCGAGCTGGTCGGCAACACCATGCGGATGCTGGTCTCCGACATGGCCGGCCGGGCGTCCATCGAGCTCAAGGGCAAGGAGCTCGGCGTCGACCTGGGCGACGACCGCGCGCTCGTGGCCCGGGTCGTCGAGCGGGTCAAGGAGCGCGAGCTCCAGGGCTACACGTACGAGGCCGCCGACGCCTCCTTCGAGCTGCTCCTCCGGGAGGAGGCCGAGGGACGGGCCCGCCGCTACTTCCGTACGGAGTCCTGGCGCGCGATCGTCGAGGACCGCCCCGACGGCACGCACGCCAACGAGGCCACCGTGAAGCTCTGGGCCAAGGGCGAGCGGATCGTCGCCACCGCCGAGGGCAACGGGCCCGTCAACGCGCTCGACCGCGCGATGCGCCTCGCCCTGGAGCGGATCTACCCGCAGCTCGCCAAGTTCGAGCTGGTCGACTACAAGGTCCGCATCCTGGAGGGCCGTCACGGCACCGAGTCCACGACCCGCGTCCTGATCACCACCAGCGACGGCAACGGCGAGTGGTCGACGGTCGGCGTCGGTGAGAACGTCATCGCCGCCTCCTGGCAGGCCCTGGAGGACGCCTTCACGTACGGAGTGCTGCGGGCCGGCATCGACCCCGCCGAGTAGCCCCACGGCCACCCCGGCCGGTCCTCTATGTCTTGTTTGTCGCGCTTCGGGTAGCGTCGAACCATGAGGACCAGGCCGCTCTCCCTTCTGTCGGCCCTCGGCGGGCTGATACTGCTGCTGCTCCTGGTCCTGGCCCCCTCCGCGGGCGCCAGGGCCACGGGGATACCCGACGCGGCCGCCGCCCTGAAACAGGGCCCGGTGTACGTCGACCCGGGCGCCGCCGCCCAGCTCTCGAAGTCCGAGGCGGACGCCCTCGCCCAGAAGATCAAGGACGCGGACAAGCCGCTGTTCGTGGCGGTCCTGCCCGCGAACGCGCAGTTCCCGCCCAAGGACCTCCTCGCGAACCTGCGGACCCAGACCGGAGTCACCGGCCTGTACGCGGTCCGTCTCGGTGACGGCTTCGACGCGGCCGCCGACCGCGCCGTCATGTCCGAACAGGCCGTGCGGAACCTCGTCACCTCCGTACGCCAGCCGGGCGTCGACGCGGCCACCGAGCTCAACAACTTCGTCGACCAGGCCCTGCCCACCCTGCGCGGCTCCGCCCCCGCGAGCTGGGGCTCCGTCGGCACCGACGGCGGCGTCCCCGTCGCCGGCCTCGTGACGCTCGGCGCCGTGGCCGCCGCCGGAGGCGCGGGCGCCTACGCGGTCGTCCGCCGCAACCGGCTCCGCAAGGAGGCCGAGGAGCGCGCGGCGCTCGACAAGCTCCGGGTCGTCGTCGACGAGGACATCACCGCCTTCGGCGAGGAACTCGAACGCCTCGACTTCCACCCCGCCGAAGCGGGCGCCGACGACGCCATGCGCGGCGACTACGAACGCTCCCTCGACTCGTACGACAAGGCGAAGTCCCTGATGGCCTCCGCCGCCCGGCCCCATGACGTCCGCGCGGTCACCGAGGCCCTGGAGGACGGCCGCTACTCGCTCGCCGTCCTGGCCGCCCGCCGCGAGTCCCGGCCGCTTCCCGAGCGCCGCGCGCCCTGCTTCTTCGACCCGCGCCACGGCCCCTCCACCGAGGACCGCACCTGGACCCCGGCCGGTGGCACCGCCCGCCAGGTCCCGGTCTGCGCCGCCGACGCGTCCCGCCTCGACGACGGACTGGACCCGATGGCCCGCACGGTCGACGCGGACGGCGTCCGCCGCCCGTACTGGGAGGCGGGCCCGGCCTACGGCCCCTGGGCCGGCGGCTACTTCGGCGGCGGCCTCCTCCCCGGCCTCCTCATGGGCACCGTCCTCGGCTCGATGCTCTCCACCCCGGCCTACGCGGCCGAGTACGGCGGCAACGAATTCGAGGGCGGTGACTTCTCCGGCGCCGACTTCGACTCCGGCGACTTCGGCGGCAGCGGCTTCGGCGACGGGGGCGGCGGATTCGGAGGCGGCGACTTC
>NZ_LIPQ01000311.1 GCF_001418135.1 Streptomyces aureus | reverse complement strand
CGATGCCCGGGTAGCCGCGCTTGGCGAGTTCGGTACACATGCGGCGGTACTTGCCGACCCCGCCCACGTAGCCGAGGAAGGTCGTCGGCTTGCCGGTCACGTTCGAGCCCCGGTACCAGGAGTCGGTGGTGGCGTAGAGGGTCTGGGCGACCGTCTCCTCGGTGATCTTCACCCAGTCGGTCTGGGCTTCGGCCGTCGGCTCGATGACCTCGGCGCCGTCGGCCTTCGCGTGGCCGATCAGATCGGTGATCCAGTCCACGGCCTGCTCGATCGTGACGACGACGTTGCTCGCGAGCGCGGGGCTCTGCGGTCCCGCGATCATGAAGAAGTTGGGGAATCCGGCGGTCATGATGCCCAGGTAGGTCCGGACTCCGTCGCTCCACGCGTCCTGCAGTCCGCCGGTCTCCGGGGTGGAGACGCCGAGCGCGTACAGCGGGCCGGTGAAGGCGTCGAATCCGATCGCCAGGACGATGGCGTCGACCTCGTGGGAGCCGGCGCGCGTGACGATGCTGTCGCTCGTCATGGTTTCGATGGGTTCGTCACGAAGGGAGACCACCGAGACGTTGGGGCGGTTGAAGGTCTCGTAGTAGTCGGTGCCGAAGCAGCTGCGCTTGGCGCCGAGGGGGTGGAAGCGGGGTTCGAGGACCGCGGCGGTCTTCGGGTCGTGAACGATCCGGCGGATCTTCTCGCGTACGAACTCGGCCGCGGTCTCGTTGGCCCTCGCGTCGGTCAGGAGGTCGGAGAACTCGCCGCCGACGCCGTTGAACCCGCTGCGCTGGTAGGCCCGTTCGTAGCGCTCGCGCCGTTCCTCGTCGGAGACGTCGAATGCGGCGGCGTCCGGGATGCGGTCGGGGATGCCGCCGAGCGAGTGGCGGCACTCCTCGCGGATCGCCGCGTAGTGGCTCTTGATCTCGTCGACGTACTCCGCCGACAGCGGGGTGTTCCGGGCGGGGAAAACGTAGTTGGGGGTGCGCTGGAACACGGTGAGGTGCTCGGCCACCTCGGCGATGAGCGGAATGCACTGGACGGCGGACGACCCGGTGCCGATCACGGCGACGCGCTTGCCCGCCAGATCGCTCAGCGGAATGTTCCACCGGCTCGTCGAGACCGTGGTCCCGGTGAAGTTCTCCAGGCCCGGCACGTCGAAGTCCTTGGGCGCCGAAAGGCCGCCCGAGGCGGCGAGCAGGTGGCGGCCCCGCCGGGTCTCGCCGGAGTCGAGGGTCACCTCCCAGAGTCGTTCATCCGGGAGCCAGGTCGCGGACGTCACCCGGGTGCCGAAGGTGAAGTGCCGGCGCAGGTCGAAGCGGTCCGCGACGTGCTGGATGTAGCTCAGGATCTCGGCCTGGGGAGCGAAGCGCTCGCTCCACGTCCACTCTTGCAGGAGCTCCTGGCTGAACGAGTAGGAGTAGTAGACGCTCTCGACGTCGCAGCGTGCGCCGGGGTACGTGTTCCAGTACCAGGTGCCGCCGACATCGGGCGCGGCTTCGAATCCGGCGAAGGTCCAGCCCTTCTCGGCGGCCTTGTACGCCGCGTACAGGCCGGAGAACCCCGCGCCGACGCAGAGGAGGTCGACGACGGGGGCGATGGAGGGAGTCTCGGTCATGCGTGTGCCTTCGGTTAGTCGAAATGCGGCTGGCATCCGGCCGTCAGGGCTTCGCCCCGGGCGGGGGTCCACAACCCCTCGATGCGTCGACATGCATGTGTCGGTCATCCGACTTAGTCGTATGACCATGTGAATCTAGACACGAGCCCGCTCGCCGTCAATAGTCGAATGGAGATCGAGTTCCTGCCCGCTGCACGCGTCAGGCGTCGGCGACGCCTCGCAGGTGGCGCGCCACCTGCGCAACTGCCTCGTCCGTCTTGGTGAACACGCCCACTTCGGTGAAGAAGCCGTGGAACACGCCCGCATAGCGGGTCAGGGTCACCTCGACGCCGTCGCGCCGCAGCCTTTCGGCGTACGCCTCGGCGTCATCGCGCAGCGGATCGACCTCGGCAGTGAGGACGAGCGCCGGGGGGAGGTCCCGCAACGACGCGGCGCGCATCGGGGCCGCGTAGTGGTCGACCTCCCCGGTGCAATCCGGGCCGATGTACTGCTCCCAACACCAGCGGGCATCCTTACTGGTCAGCAAGGGTGCGTCGGCGAACTCCATCCAGGACGGGCTGGCGAACGTGTCGTCGACGGCGGGGTAGACCAGCACCTGCGACACGGGCCGGGCGAGTCCGAGATCGCGGAGCTTGAGGCACAGCGCGGCGGCGAGACCGCCGCCCGCCGAATCACCCCCCACGGCAATCGTGTCCGGATCGAGGCCGAGGCCCGGGGCCGACCGCCGCAGCCAGGCGAACGCGTCGAAGCAGTCGTCCAGCGCCGCGGGATAGGGATTCTCCGGTGCGAGTCGGTACTCCAGTGAGAACACCGCCCAGCCCGATCGGGCGGCGATCGCGCGGCAGACCTCGTCCACCCCGTCGAGGGTTCCCAGGACGAAGCCGCCACCATGCAGATAGACCAGCGTCGGCCGTGGGCCGGCGCCCGGCGGCGGACCGTCCGGGTGGTACAGGCGTGCACCGATCCCGCCGGAACGGGTGGCAACGATCAGGGATTCGACCTGGTCGAGAGGGGTGAGCGGCCGTTCGGGCGGGGGTGTCGCCAGGGTTTTCCGCGCCACTTCGGCGCCCAGTTCACGTACGGGTTTCCTGAGGGTCTCGGCGATGAATCGCGCCACCGACCGCGCATCGGGGTCCAGCCGCTCCCAGTACGGGGGCTTCGCTTCATTCACTGTGTGGCCTCTCCGAAGTCATTGACAGGTCGCGACCTGTACCCCACCATCCTAGTCACCTGATCTAGTCAATTGACCATGACGATCACGGTCCATCCGAGATCCGAAGCAGCCGATGCACGGCGCACGTGATCTCCCGAAGTCGAAAGGACCGACGGATGACCGAAACCACGACGGCTCCCGCGGCGCCCGGCGCACCAGCGGCAACCGAGGTCGACGTAAGGATCGAGGACGACGCGACTCCCCTCGTCCGGCTGATCGGCCGCACCCTGCGCGATTCCGCTCGTGCGGGGCACGCCCACCTGGTGCTGCGGAGGCCGGCCGGCACCGTGGCGATCCGGTCCCATGACACGCCTCAGGCTGCGACGATCACCTTCGGCGACGGCGTCTCGGTCTCCAGCGGAGTCCTCGTCGAACCCGATGCCACGATCACCGTCGATCTGAACGCCCGGTTCGCCCCCGTCGCCGCCCCGTCGGGTGACGCCGAGCTCGCCGCGGACGCGCTGCTCGCGCTGTCGCCCCCGGTGCCGGACTGGCAGACGGCGGCCGCGCACTTCTGGAGTGCCGCGCGCTCCGTGCCGGGCATTCCGGACGTGCTCATCGCGGTCACCGAGGGCCCCGACGGCCTGGAACAGCTCGTACTCGGCGAGGGCGCGACGCACTACCTGATCGCCGGAGCCCCCGAGGCGCTCGCCGGAGTGTTCTCCGGAGCCGACGACCTGCTCGCCGTGCTCTCCACGGGTGCGCTCGGCATCCAAGGCACCATGTCCCAGCTGTCGGTCATGGTCGGCGCTTCCTGGAAGGTTCGTTTCGATGTCTGAACTCACCATGCCCGCCAACGGCGTCGACCGCGGCGAGGAGGCCGTTCGAGCCGTTCGGCTGGAGGCGACGAACCACGAGGGATCGTTCCTCGGCAAGACGCTGACCCCGAAGAAGTTCGCCTCCGGCATGGACTCGGGTTTCGCCTTCGCCGATCTCCTCTTCGGGCTCGACCTCGGCAACGCGCCGGTCCTCGGGTTCGCCTTCCCCGACTGGCGCGGACACCTGAACGACGTCTACTTCCGTCCCGACATGTCGACGCTGGTCGAGTGGGAGCCCGGGCGCCAGGCCGTGATCGGCGACTACTGGCTGAAGGACGGCAGGCCGGTTCCGATCTGTCCGCGCAACCTGACGAAGAAGATGACCTCGCGACTCGCCTCGCTCGGCTTCACCGCGACGGTCGCCGTCGAGATCGAGGCGACCGTCTTCGAGGAGTCCATCCACGAGGCGCGTGCCCGCGGATACCGCGACCTGACACCGCTCGGCGGGAGCGCGGGCACGGCCTATCACCTGGCGAAGTCCAAGGACTGGACCGGTTACATGAACGCCGTCGCCGATCGGCTCTCCGCGGTGGGCATCGAGTGGGAGGCCTGGAGCGACGAGGACGCCGCCGGCCAGATCGAGATCAACCTGGCGCCCGGCGACCCGCTCGCGGTCTGTGACGCCTGGGCACGGACTCGCCAGATCATGCGCGAGGTCGCGTTCGACCTCGGCCGCACGGTCACCTTCATGGCCAAGCCCACCGCGGGCTACGGGCAGGCCTCGCACATCAACCTGTCCCTCCAGCACAACGGCGTCAACGCGTTCTACGCGGAGGAGGGGCCGTCGGAGACGATGCGCCATGCCGTCGGCGGTCTGCTCGCGACGATCGAGGGCAACACCTCGATCGTGCTCCCGCAGATCACCTCGTACCGACGCCTGGTGGACCTCAGCGGCCCGCCGGTCACCGTCAGCTGGGGCATCAGCAACAAGACCACCGCGATCCGGGCGGTGTGCGGACACCCGTCGTACTCCCGTCTGGAGTACCGGGTCCCCGGCGCCGACGCCAACCTGTACCTCGCGCTCGCCGGTGTGCTGGCCGGTGTGATCGCGGGTCTGGAACGCGAGATCGAACCGCCGGAGCCGGTCGCGGAGATGGCCTGGTGCATGCCGCCCGGGGAGATCACCCGGCTGCCGGACACCATCACGCAGGCCGCCGCCGCCCTCGAAGCGGACCCGATCCTGCGCGACCTCCTCGGCTCCGAGTTCGTCGACTACTGGATCGGTTCGCGCCGGTGGGAGTGGATGCAGTTCCACACCGCGGGCGGCGATCCGTCCGCCGACCTCTCCGCGTGGGAGTCCGCCCGCTACTTCGAGCTGCCGTGAGCGCCGTGGGAGAGGGGTCGGCCGCGGTACGGCCGTTGATCGGCATCACCGGCCGGCGGATCCGGCTGGACCTCATCAAGGGAGCGGACCGGCGGTACGGCGATCGCTGCGCCGACAGCTACATGGCCGACTACGCGATCCGGATCGCGCGGGCCGGCGGTCTCCCCGTGCACCTCTCGTACGAGACGGACGCGGAGGCGGTCTGCCACTGGCTGGCCGGCGTGGTCATCACCGGAGGGCAGGACATGCACCCGGCGTGCTGGGGAGGAGACACCTCCGTGGTCCGTGACGTCGACCCCCGTGCGGACCCGATGGTCCACGACGCCGACCGGGACGCGTACGAGCTGGCGCTCGTGCGCGCCGCGCTCGACCGCGGGATTCCGGTGCTCGCCGTGTGCCGGGGCATGCAGGTCCTCAACGTCGCGCTCGGCGGCACGCTCGTCGCCGACCTTCCTCCCGGTGAGGTGCGGCACCTGTCGCAGGAGGCCGCGCTCACCGACGGCACGGACGATCACCTCGTGACCTTCGAGGCCGGCTCGATCGTGGCAGGACTCTTCGGAGCGCGGGCCGTCACCAACTCGTGGCACCACCAGGCCGTCGACCGCTGCGGCACGGGGCTCCTCGTCACGGGCCGGACGGCCGACGGAGTGGTCGAGGCGGTGGAGCTTCCGGACGCACCGGTGCTGGGAGTCCAGTGGCACCCCGAATGGATGGAGAGCGACGATCCGACGATGACGTGGGTCGTCGAGGAAGCTCTCAAACGCCTGTGAGAAGCCGGCCCGAGTGCGCGCCGACGGATGACGCACTCGGGTCCGAGCGGGGCACGGCGCGGACAGCGCTCAGGCGAGCTTCACGGCCAGCCACGCGTCGAACACGTCGACGACGGTCTGCGCCTGCTGCGCGGCCCGGGAACGGTCGCCGTACGTCAACCAGTTCACGACGAACCCATCGGAAAGGGTACCGATGACATAGCCGATCTCGTCGATCGTCTCGGGCGGGACGTTCTGTCCGGCGGCCGCTCTCGCGAGGATCGATCGCACCACGTTGAACGCCTCGTTGTAGACGGTCACCGCCGGATGCTCTTCCTGGCGCTGCGCCCAGCTGATCAGCTCGAAGCTCGCGGACGCGAATTCCGGGTCGGACTCGAGATACCAGTCGAGGACGCCCCGGAGCATCGCACGCGCGGTCACGACCAGGTCGCCGTGCACGTCGTTCTCGATCAGAACCTCGCGGTACCGCTCCGTCAGCCTCTCGAAGACGGCCGTGAACAGCAGCTCCTTGGTCTGGAAGCAGTAGTGAAGGGTCGCAAGCGGAGCGTTCGCCTGTTCGGCGATCCGGCGGGTCGTGGCACCGTCGACGCCGCGGCTCGCGATCACCCGGATGGCGGCGTTCACCAGCTCATCCCGCCGCTCGGCCGCTGGTACGCGTGCCACATCTACCCCCTGGTGAAGTTGGACGATTGATCAAGTCAGCGTCCAGGTTACCAGGCGGTAAGTCCATATCGACCCGCGTGCCGACCCCTCCGCAAAATAGTTGGTCATATGACTTGATCGTACGACCGCAATGAAGAAGCATGGCTCCCACCCCTCGCGAAGACCCCGTGTGGCCATCAGCCCACACGACGAGGGCTCGCCGGCAGCCATCTGCGCCCGGCGAGCGGCGGCGGACCGCTCGCTGCGTTCTGACTCGTTCGAATCGCCCGGCTCGGGCCCCGTGGGGCGACACCCCGACTCGCAGCCTTCGGCGGAGATCCGGATACCGAAGAGACCTCAAGGAACCGAGGAAAATGGCACTCAGAGAACTGCTTTTCCTGCTCGCCGACGTCTGGATGATCGCCGTCGGATTCACCTTCGGGTGGAAGTTCATCCGGAACTACGGGAACTATCTTCTCGGCCTCGAATGGATCATCGTCGCCACCTCCGGGTCGAACTTCTTCGTCTACGCGGCCGTGGGGGCCACCGAGGAAAGCCCGATGTACACCCTGGCCTTCTTCTTCGATCAGTTCTCACGGTCGGTCGGCATCACGCTGATTCTCGTCCTGGGCCTGATGCGCGTGACGCACCGGTACAAGCCGTCCGTGGGGACGGACGTCGGGGTGTTCGCGTTCGCCACCGCGGTCGGCCTCGCTCTGCTGCTCTTCGGCGAGCGGCTCGGTACGGGGGTCGCGATCTTCCTGATCGCCGTCAACGTCCTGACCACCCTGTTCCTGATCTATTTCTCGAAGCGCCTCTGGGCGATCGGCGCGAAGGGGTGGGCCGTCGGCGCGGGGCTGGCGACCGCCGCCGGCTGCGTCATCGCGTGGACGTACGACTTCGTCCACATTCCGGGCGACGACGAGGCGCACACCCTCTTCTACATCGGCGCGCTGAGCACCTGGGGCTTCCAGATGTTCACGTACTACTTCGCCTACCGCGCCCTGCACCGCCACAACGAGTCGGTCGGTGCCGAACCGGACCTGCGCGAGCCGAGCCGAGCCGACGCCTGACCATCCGCGTTCAAGGCGGCGAAACGACGGACGACGTCCCATGCAGAGAAAGCAGCCGTGGTCGTGAAAGAAACACCTCAGCGGGAGGAAGACGTGACTTCTCGCCGTCCTCAGCCGGCCGTCAGGCCCGAGCGGATGGGAGAGGCCCCGCCCACCGCGACGCTGACCGAATTGCTGGCGGAGCGGACGCGGCGATCACCTGACCGTGAGTTCCTCCGTTTCGAAGACGCGTCGTGGACCTTCGCGGAGATCGACGCCTGGACCTCCAGGCTGGCGCATCGGCTGATCGAGGTCGACGGCGTCCAGCCGGGTGATCGTGTCGCGATCATGCTCCCGAACGTCGTGCAGTGGCCGGTCGTGTGGCTCTCCGCACTGAAGGCCGGTGCTGTGGCGGTACCGGTCAACTCCTCGTACAAGCGGGCGGATCTCACCTTTCTCCTGCGGGACTCGGGAGCCCGGGTCGTGTTCACCGACCACGAGCGGGTGGGCCTCGTGAAGGAGGTCGTCGACGTCGAGGCCGACTTGACGGACCTCCGCGTCGTCGACGTCGCCGACGACGGGTCCGCGGCCTTCCCGGCGACCGCTCCGGCGCTGCGCCCCACCGCCGAGACCCTGGCGAACCTGCAGTACACGTCCGGCACCACCGGTTTCCCCAAGGCGTGCATGCTCACCCACGACTACTGGGTGCGGCTGGGCTGGACCTGCGCGGCGGGGACCGGCCTCGGGCCTGACGATGTCCTGCTCACCGCCCAGCCGTTCTCCTACATGGATCCGCAGTGGAACACCGCGCTCGCCTTGACGGTCGGGGCCCCGCTGGTCGTCCTGCCGCGCTTCTCCGCGTCGGGCTTCTTCGCCGATGTCCGCCGCCATCGAGCGACGTTCTTCTACGTCCTCGGATCCATGCCGACGCTGCTCTTCAAGCAACCGCCGGGCCCCGACGACCTGGACAACCAGCTGCGTCTGGTGCTCTGTTCGGGCATCCCGACCGGGATCCACGCCCAGCTGGAGGAACGCTGGGGCGCGCCCTGGCGGGAGATCTACGGCATGACCGAGTCCGGCGTCGACCTGTTCGGTCCCGTCGGGGACACGAGCTGCGTCGGGAGCGGGAACCTCGGGATTCCGGTGCCGACGAAGCGGGTCCGTGTGGTCGATCCGCAGGGGGGCGATCTCCCCGACGGCGAGCCCGGAGAGCTGATCGTCTCGGGTAAGCCGATGATGCGCGGCTACTGGAACCGGCCGGAGGACACCGCCAGGGTGCTGCGGGACGGCTGGCTGCACACCGGCGACGTCGTCGTCCGCCGGCCGGACGGCGGCATCCGGCTGGTCGGCCGGATCAAGGACATGGTGCGCCGGGGCGGCGAGAACATCGCGTGCGCCGAGGTCGAGGCCGCCCTCGAACGTGACGGGGAGGTCACGGCCGCCGCCGTCGTCGCCGAACCCGACGAGATCTTCGGGGAAGAAGTCAAGGCATTCGTCCAGTTGTCCGCCGGGGTGGCGGCGGACCGTACGACCGCCGCGCGGATCGTCGACCGGGCGGGCCGGCAGCTCGCCCGCTTCAAGGTCCCGCGCTACGTCGAGTTCGTCACCGGCTTCCCGCGGACGCCCTCCGAGCGCGTGTCCAAACCAGCGCTCAAGGCCCGCGCCGCGGCGGAGCCCGGCATCACCTTCGACCTGGGCGGCCGGCGCGGGACCGGCGGCGGGCCCGCCGCGCCCACGGACTCCCTCGGCATCGACGTCGTCCGAGGCGTGGCGGTCCTGACCCTGCGCCGTCCGGAGAAGCTGAACGCCCTGGACGTCGCCACGCGGCTGCGGCTGGCGAGCGCAGTCCGGGAAGCGGGCACCGGCGAGAACGTGCGCGGGGTCGTCCTGACCGGCGAGGGCCGGGCCTTCTCCGCGGGCGAGGACCTCCGGTCCGTGCCCACCTCGTACGCGGAGCTCCGTACGGCCTTCGAGAGCTTCCACGACATCACCCGGGCCATCGTCCAGACGCGGGTACCCGTCATCGCGGCGGTGAACGGCCTGGCGGTGGGCGGCGCCTCGGAGATCACCCTCTGCTGCGACTCCCGGATCGGAACTCCGGCGACGGAGTACTACCAGCCGGAGAACGGCCGCGGCATCACGATCTCGAACGCGTCGAGCCTGCTGCTGCCCCGGATCGTCCGGAACCACGCGATGCGCACGGTCCTCGGCTCGCCGCGGATCGGAGCCGAGGAGGCCCTGCGGATCGGCCTCCTGGACGAGATCGTCGCGCCCGACGAACTGCTCGACCGCGCCGTCGACCTGGTCGTCGAGTGGACACCGGAGAACAACACGACGGCGCTCCACCTCGCGCTCCTGCGGCCGCGGCTCGACGAGATCGAGCAGGCCTTCGCCCGGGAGGACGACGCCGCCCGGAAGACCTGGGAGAGCGGGGTGTTCAGCGCCGGCATCGAGGGCTTCTGGACCGCCAAGGACGCTCGGGAATAGCTGCGCCACAGGGGCCGGAACGGCCCTTCCCTGAAGAACGACAGAGGAGACGACGTGATCGAGACAGAGGCCGCGGTACTCACTGCGGTGAACGAACCGCTTGAGCTGACCACGATCCAGGTGGACGACCCCGAGCCCGACGAGGTGCGCGTCGCGGTCACGCATGTGGGCCTGTGCCACAGCGACCTGCACTACATGACCGGCACGGTGCCGACCGGCCTGCCCGTGGTGGTGGGGCACGAGGTGGCGGGGGTGGTGGAGGCGATCGGCTCGGCCGTGACCGCACTGCGCGTCGGCGACCGCGTGGTCGGGGCGTTGACGCCGTCGTGCGGCCTGTGCGCCAACTGCGAGGCCGGCCGGTCGACCCAGTGTCAGCGTGTGGCGGAGGTCCGGCGTCGCCCGCGCCCCGCGTTCCGGCTGACGGACGGCGGACCGGTCGAGCGGCTCGGCGACGTCGGCGCCTTCTCGCGCCACACGCTCATGCGGGAGAACGCGCTGGTGCGGCTGGACGAGGCCGTGCCGCTTCACGTCGGGTGCCTCCTGGCGTGCTGTGTCATCACCGGCGTCGGCGCCGTCTTCCGCGGTGCCCGGGTGCGTCCGGGAAGCACGGTCGCGGTGATCGGCTGCGGTGGTGTCGGGTCGGCCGTCATCCAGGGAGCCAGGCTGTCGGGGGCATCGGCGGTCGTCGCGATCGACCTGGACGAGGCACGACTGGAGGCCGCGCGCGGCTATGGGGCGACCCATGTCGTCAACGGCGGCGTCCAGGATGTTGCCGCCGAGGTGCGGAGCCTGCTGGGCGACGGTGTCGACTACTCCTTCGAGGCCGTCGGCTCGGCGCGCACCGCGGCCACGGCACTCGCGGTGCTGCGGCCGACCGGCACCGCGTGCCTGGTGGGCATCGCCCCGGAGGGCACCGAACTCACGCTGCCCGCGTCGGACTTCTTCTTCGGCGAGAAGCGCCTCATCGGCTCGTACATGGGCTCGGGTCAGGTGCGCCAGGACATCACCCAGCTCGCGCGCCTGTACCAGCAGGGGCGGCTGCTGCTCGACGAGATGGTCACGCAGGTGATCCCGTTCGGCGAGATCAACGAGGGCTTCAAGGCGATGCGGAGCGGTGACGTGACGCGGATCGTCCTCGACCTCCAGGCCTGACCGACCACGGATGCAGAGGTGAATCACATGACGAGTGGCGAGACGACGATCCCCCAGCCGGTGAACTACATCGCGGACGCCTGGAGCGACTGCGAGACGGTCCCGGGCGAGTGGAACGTCGACCCGAACACCCGGGAACCGGTGCACCGCACGGTCACGACGGGACCCGGCGACATCGAACGGGCTCTGAAGCACGCCGAGCGGGTGTACAGCGTCGGCCGCTGGGACGACGAGGCCCGCCAGGAGCGCGCGGACACCCTCGAACGCGTGGCCGCGCTCGTCGAGGCCCGAGTCGAGGACATCGCGCGCACCGACTCCCTGACCAGCGGCGTGCCGATCGGCGTCACCCGGAAGGTGGCGGCGTTCCTGCCCGCGAGGATCCGGGCGACGGCGGCTGATCTGCGGAGCATTCCCCGGGTGAGGGCCCTGGCGGCGGGTGGCCGTGACGTCCGCCTGTACAAGGTTCCGTGGGGACCGGCCGCGATCCTCACGCCGTGGAACGGACCGAGCTTCATCCCGGCGGCGAAGGTCGTCAGCGCCGTCGCGGCCGGCTGCCCGGTGATCCTCAAGCCGTCGGAGCACGCTCCGGGCAGCGCGCAGATCGTCGTCGAGTGCTTCGTCGAGGCCGGGCTGCCCGCCGGTGCCCTGCAGCTCGTGCACGGCCGCGGCGAGGTGGGCGCCGCGCTGACCGGTGACCCGCGCGTCAAGGTCGTGTCGTTCACCGGGGGTCCGGCGGCCGGTCGCGCGATCGCCCGGGCCGGTGCGGAGGACTTCAAGGTCCTCCAGCTGGAGCTCGGCGGCAACAACCCCGTGCTCGTCCTCGACGACGCCGACGTCGAGGTCGCCGCCGACGGGATCTTCGAGGGCATGACCAAGCTGAACGGCCAGTGGTGCGAGGGACCGGGCAAGGTCCTCGCGCCCAGGCGCCTGGTGGGGCCGCTGGTCGAAGCGCTGGCCGAGCGCATCTCCAAGGTCGTGGTCGGTCATTCGCTCGACGAGGGCGCCGAGCTCGGCCCGATCTCGAACGCGCCGCACTTCGCGACCCTGCAGAGCCGGATCGAGGGACTGCGTGCCCTGGGGGCCACCGTCCACCAGCCGGCCCGGCTGCCCGAGCTCGACGGCTTCTTCCTCTCACCGGCCGTCGCCGCCGGGGCCGACCCGGCGAAGGCCACCGCGGAGTTGTTCGGCCCCCTCGTCTCCGTGCACGCCGTCGACTCCGACGAGGAGGCGCTGCGCGTCGCGAACGCCCACCCCTCGGGACTCGACGCCTACGTCTTCGGCGGCGACACCGAACGCGCCATCGACGTCGGCTCGCGGGTCCTGGCCGGCGAGGTGCGGATCAACGGCGCGAAGATCGCCGATCTCGGCGACGATTCCGCGCAGAGCTTCTGGGGGCCGTCCGGCATCGGCGGTCACGGCCCGGCCGAGTCGGTGCGTGTGTTCTGCGGAGACCGGGTCGTCGGTGTGGACGCACCGGACCTTCCGCTGTGAAACGCCCGTGAAACGAGCCGCTGCCATGGACCGAACACGGGTGAAGGACGCAGCGGCTGAAGGCTGACGTCTCCGGACCCAGCCGTCGAGATCACCCGACGCACACCCAGAGCCGCTGGAGAACCCTCATGCTCAACCTCTCGATCCTCCTCGAAGACTCCGCCCGCACGTTCCCGGACCGGGACGCGCTCGTGCTCGGCCCGCACCGGCTGTCGTACCGACAGGTGGACGAGGCGGCGAACCAGGTCGCCAACCTGCTGGTGTCCCGGGGCATCCGGCCCGGCGACAAGGTCGCCCTCAGCTGCCCCAACCTCCCCGCCTTCCCCATCGTCTACTACGGCGTGCTCAAGGCGGGGGCGGTCGTGGTACCGCTCAACGTCCTGCTCAAGGGCCGCGAGATCGCCTACCACCTGGCCGACGCGGACGTCTCGGCGTACTTCTGCTTCGAGGGGGCCCCTGAGCTGGCCATGGCCGCGGAGGGCCATGCCGGATACCAGGAGGCCGGAACGGTCGAGCACTTCTTCGTCATCACCGCCGACCCGGAGGCTCCCTGCCCGATCGCCGGCGCCGAGACGCTCGGCCGGGCTCTCGCCGGCATGAGCACCGCGTTCGCTCCGGTGGTCACCGAGCCGAACGACACCGCGGTGATCCTGTACACCTCGGGGACGACGGGGCGGCCCAAGGGAGCCGAACTCTCCCACGCGAACATCATGATGAACGTGCTGGCCGACAACCGGCTGTTCCGCAACGAGCCCGCCACCGACAGCCACGTGGTGTGCCTCCCCCTCTTCCACACCTTCGGCGCGACGGTGCAGATGCACGCCGGGTTCTCGGTCGCCGCGACCTTGTACCTCGTGCCGCGCTTCGCCGCGCGTGAGGTGGTCGAGCTGATGAGCCGCGAGACCATCACGTTCTTCGCGGGTGTTCCGACCATGTGGTGGGGGCTGCTCGACGCCCTCACCGAGGACATCGACGTCCACCGCATCGCCGGGAACCTGCGGATCGGGATCTCCGGCGGCGCGGCCCTGCCGGTCGAGATCCTCAACCAGGTCGAGCAGCGCCTCGGCATCACCGTGCTCGAAGGGTACGGGCTGTCCGAGACGTCGCCCGTGGCCACGTTCAGCGATCCCCGGCTCGCACCCCGGCCGGGCTCGATCGGCGTCCCGATCTGGGGCGTGGAGCTGAAGCTGATCCGGCCGGACTGGACGGAGGTCACCCGGGCCGGGGAGGTCGGCGAGATCGCGATCAGAGGTCACAACGTCATGAAGGGCTACTACAACCGCCCGGAGGAGACGGCCGAGGTGATCCGCGACGGCTGGTTCCGCACCGGAGACCTCGCGCGGCGCGACGAGGACGGCTTCTACTCCATCGTCGACCGCGCGAAGGACCTCATCATCCGCGGGGGTTACAACGTCTACCCCCGCGAGATCGAGGAGGTGCTGCTCACCCATCCCGCGGTGAGTCTGGCGGCGGTGGTCGGTGTCCCGCACGACAGCCACGGCGAAGAGATCAAGGCTTTCGTGATCCCGGCGAAGGACGCTGTCGTCACCGCCGACGAGCTCGTCGCCTGGAGCAGGGAGCAGATGGCCTCCTACAAGTACCCCCGCGTCGTCGAACTCGTGTCGAGCCTGCCGATGACCTCCACCGGCAAGATCCTCAAGCGCCGGCTCGTCTGAAGCTCCCACGAACCCCGGACCACCCGAGGCGGTCCCACCCCTCAGCCGCCGTCGTAACCGTCACCGCCCAGGAGGAGCAGCGAGATGAAGACGGACCACGTCGAATACACCACCTTCACCGGGTGGATCGACCCTCCTGGCGGCGTCCGGCCCGCCCTGGCCGACGACGTCACCTGCGAGGTCGCGGTCATCGGCGGCGGCCTGGCGGGCATGTCGACCGCCCTGCGACTGGCCGAACGCGGCCGGGACGTGGTGCTGCTGGAGGCCGAGTTCTGCGGGCACGGCTCCGCCTCGCGCAACGCCGGGCAGGTGGCGGGCGCCCCGGGGGGCGACATCCAGCTCCTGAGCATGCTCCACCGCAAGACGTTTCCCGGCATCGTCCGGTTCGCGGAGAACTCCGCTCACTTCCTGGAGCGGCTGATCGAGCGGCTGGCCATCGACTGCGACTACGAGGCCACGGGCAACGTCTGCGCCGCCGTGTCCCGTGGACAGATGGGCCGCGTGCGCCGCGTGACGAAGCTCCTGCGCAAGGCCGGCGCGGACGTCGAGCTCGGTACGAGCGCAGAGCTCGGCATCCCGCGCGGATTCCTCGGCGGCATGCGCGAGTCCGTCGGCGGAATGATGAATCCGGGCAAGTTCAGCCTCGGCATCCGCCGTGCCGTCCTCGCGTCCGGCGCCCGGGTCTTCGAGCGGACGCGGGTCTCCGAGGTCCGTCCGACCGGCGATCACGTGGTGATCAACACGCCTGGGGGCGAGGTGCGAGCGCGGCGGGCCGTGCTCGCGACGAACGCCTTCGGCGGCGACCTGGCCATCACCCCGAAGCGGCTCTCCGTGCCGATCTGGGTCAGCGAGGTGGAGACCGAGCCGATCGACCCCGACCGCCTGGCCGCACTGGGATGGACCAGCCGGTCGGGTGTGGTGACCCAGCACAACATCATGGAGAACTACCGGCTGACCTCGCGCGACACCATCGTGTTCGGGGTCCGCCGGCTCCAGCGGGGCAGGACCTGTCCCCTCCCTCCGAGGAAGCCGGACGAGGCCGTCGTCGCCGAACTCGCGCGCGCCTTCGAAAGGCGCTTCCCCGCACTCGCCGACGTCGCGGCCGCCCGGGCCTGGGGCGGATGGATCGCGATCACCCCGTCCTGGCTCCCGGTCGCCGGCACGACCCGCGACGGCGTCTACTACTCGGTCGCCTGCAACGGCCACGGCCTCGCCCAGGCCCCCTACGTCGGCTCCCTCATCGCGGACCTGATCGTGGACGGCCGGCAGCACGAGGACCTGAAGACGCTCTGGGCGAAGAAGCCCGACTTCCCCCGCCCGCTGATGATGGGCGCCGTGGGACTGCGGACCATCTGGACGGTCGACCGCTTCAACGACCTGATCAACGGGAGCCGACGGAACGCCCGGCGCGGCGCCGCTCCGAGCTGAGGCATGGGTGACCGCGAACCGTCCGTCGTCTCCGACGCCCCGCTCCCCGCTCACCCGGTGGCACAGGTCCTTCCGCTTCCGGACAATGCCCTTATGAGGACCGATGTCGACACCCTCCTCCACCGTCTGGCCCAGCAGCTCAGGCCGCGGACGGAGGAATCGGTCGAGACCCTGCTGCGGTACACCCGCGGCGAGCTGTCTGAACCCTGGGGGTACGACGAGGTCGCGGATCTCGTGGCCGAGGAGACGGCCGGGCACGTCGTCGCGTTCCTGGACCTGCTGGAACACGGCGCCGACGCCGCGGAGGCCGCGCCGCCGCCGCAGTCCCTGGAGCTCGCCCGCAGGCTCGCCCGGAGCGGGGTCCCGATCAGCACGCTCCTGCGCGGCTACCGGCTCGGACACGTCGCCCTGCTCCAGCTGGTCCAGACCGAGGTCCTCACGCTCACCGACGATCCCGAGCTGGTCAACGCCGCGGCACTGCGCCTGATGGCGGCGGGTTTCGGGTACGTGGACCGCAGTTCCGCACACGTGGTCGCGGCCTACCAGGAGGAACGCGACCGCCGACTGCAACGGCGGCTCCTGCTGGCCAATGAGGCCGGTCGCCGGATCGGGACCACACTGGACATCGACCGCACCGCGCAGGAGCTTGCGGACGTCGGCGCCGACGGCTTCGCCGACCTCGTCGCCGTCGACCTCGTCTCCTCCGTCCTCGACGACGAGGACGTCTCGCCGCCGTCGACCCCGCCGTCGCTCCGTCGCGTCGCCCGGCGATCCGTACCGGGCGGCGACGCCAAGGAGCTTCCCGTACGGATCGGACGGACACACAGCTACCCCGCCGATTCGGAGCCGGCCCGCGCGCTGGCGACCGGCACGCCCGTTCTGCGCCGTGGCGGAGCGAGCGGAGGCCTCGCAGGTGGTGACGGGTTCCACTCAGCCCTCCTCCTCCCCCTGGTGGCCCGCGGGGAGACGCTGGGCCTCGTCCAGTTCCTCCGTACGGGGAGCGGCGCGCCCTTCGACGACGACGATCTCCTCCTCGCCCAGGAGATCGCCGCCAGAGCGGCGGTGTCCATCGACAACGCCCGCCGGTACACCCACGAGCGTTCCACCGCGCTCGCCCTCCAGCGCAGCCTGCTGCCGCGGCACGCCGTGGAGCAGTCCGCCGTCGTCACGGCCTCCCGCTACCTGCCCAGTGGCTCCCGCGCAGGCGTGGGGGGCGACTGGTACGACGTGATCCCGCTGTCCGGAGCCCGCGTGGCCCTCGTCGTGGGTGACGTCGTCGGACGCGGACTGCGTGCCGCCGCCACCATGGGCCGCCTCAGGATGGCCGTGCGCGCCTTCGCGGACATCGACCTCATGCCCGACGAGCTGCTCACCCACCTGGACGACGTGGTCATCCGGCTCCAGCACGAGGAGGGGGAGGAAGCGGGCGAGACCAGCGCCACCTGCCTGTACGCGGTATACGACCCGGTCTCCCGCGTGTGCTCGCTGGCCAGCGCCGGACACGTCCTGCCCGCCGTGGCCACTCCCCCGGACGGAGCGGGCGACGCGCCGGGCTCCCGGTCGGTCGAGTTCCCGGAGATGCCGATCGGCCCGCCGCTGGGCCTGGGCGGACTCCCCTTCGAGACCGTGCAGTTCGAACTGGCCGAGGGGAGCCTGCTTGCCCTGTTCACGGACGGTCTCGTCCAGAGCCGGGCACGGGACGTCGACACCGCTCGCGAGCTGCTGCGCGACGGCCTGGCCCAGGGGTCCGCGTCCCCGGACGAGGTCTGCGACCGTCTGATCGCCGCGCTGGTGCCGGAGCGGGCCGTCGACGACATCGCCCTCCTCGTGGCCCGCACCCTGTCGCTCGATCCCGGTCACGTGGCCACCCTCGACGTTCCCTCCGACCCGGCGGCCGTCGCCGGGGCACGCCGCTTCGCCTCCGAAACGCTGACCGCCTGGGGCCTCGACGGGCTTTCCTTCACCACCGAACTCATCGTCAGCGAGCTGGTGACGAACGCGATCCGCTACGGCCGGAGTCCGATCCGGCTGCGGATGATCCGTCAGTCCACGCTGACCTGCGAGGTATCCGACGCCAACAGCACCGCTCCGCACCTGCGCCGCGCCCGCACCTACGACGAGGGCGGCCGCGGACTGCTCCTCGTCGCCCAGCTCTCCGAACGCTGGGGCACCCGCCACCACCGCGAGGGAAAGGTGATCTGGGCGGAACAGGCCCTGCCCGCGGACGGTCTCCTCACTCTCCCGGCGACCTGACCTCCCCGCCCGCGTGGCCGTGGGAAGGCCAGGTCAGGTCAGGCCGCGTACGTCTTGAGGTACGCGATCACCATGCGGCGCGCTTCGTCGATCGTGGCGTCGTCGCCGGCCGGTGACTGCCGGAACGCGACGTCGAAGAGGCGGTTGCCCACCTCGAAGGCGAGCTGCAGCGCGAGCCGGGGGGTGTCGGCGGATACCAGACCGCGCTCGACGAGAAGGCGCCAGAACCGGTCCGCCTGAGCGGCGTCGAATTCCCGGACCAGGACGGCGAGCGCCTCGCTGCGGCCCGAGAACCACAGCTCGACGCAGCTCGGATGCTCGCGGAAGTAGTCGCGCAGGGGGTCGATGACGGCGTCCGCGGCCTCCCGCAGCGTGGACAGCGAGGAGCCTTCCAACGCGGCGGTGACGAGCTCCTCGATCACCCGCAGGTGCCGGCGCAGGAGCTCGGCGTCGACCTGGTGCCGGTCGGGGAAGTAGTGGTACATCGAGGCGACCGGGATGCCCGCCCGCTCACCGACGGCCTTCAGGGTGGCCGCCTCGTAGCCCTGCTCCCGGAGCAGGGCCTCGGCGGCGTCCAGGATGGCGCGTCTCCGCTCCATGCCACGGCGCTGCACGGCCGGACGGGCCGACGCCGGGGATGCGGACTTCTTCTCGAACACAATTCGAGATCGTATCAGCCACACATCGGCTTCCCCCGGGTGAAGCGAGGTGGCAGGCCCTGCCGTAACCGACGCCGATCACCACAACCCGGATTGACTACGCGCATCACCAAAACTTAAACTCGAATCGAGTTTGACTTTAGAGTTCATCCCTGGCGCCGAAAACCCCACGACGAGAGGAACTGGCATGGCCACATACACCGAGCGCGACGTCGCGGTGATCGGCAACGGGCTCATGGGGGCGTCGATCGCCCGTGCCCTGGCGCGTTCCGGCTGGAGGGTCACGGCATACGACCCGGACACGGCACGGGCTCGGGTGCTGGCGACCGAGCTGCCGGGGATCAAGGCCGAGGCGGACCTCGAAACGGCGGTCGCGTCCGCCCCCCTTGTCCTGACCTGCGCCCCGTCCTACGAAGCCGTGCTCCGAAGCCTGGAGTGCGTCGGCGACTGGAACGGCAAGACGCTCCTCAATACGGGGACGAGCTCGACGGCGGAGGCGGAGCACGCCGCCGCGTGGGCTGCCCGGAAGGGCGTCCCCTACCTGGACGCCGCGATCCTCTGCTTCCCCCAGGACATCGGCACCGAGCGAGGCTACGTCCTCTTCTCGGGAAGCCCCGAAGCCTGGGCGCGGCACGAGGAGCTGATCGCCGCCCTCGGTCAGGCGACGCGGTTCGTCTCCGAACAGGCGCAGGCCGCGAGCGCGGTCGACCTCACGATCGTCGGCGGGGTGTACGTCGCCGCGCTGGCCGCCTACATCGACGCCGCGGCGTACGCCCACAGCCAGGGGGTTTCGGGCGACGTCCTCGACGAGGCCACGGACAAGGTCCTCGCGGCGCTGAAGGACGGGGCCAAGGAGGCAGTGGCGGCCATCGGCAGCGGTGATTTCACGACGGACCAGGCCACGTTGTCGGTGTTCACCCACGGAGGCGAGACGTGCCTCGACGGCATGAGGGGCGCCGGCTTCGCCGCGAACGTGCTGGAGGCCGCCGTACGCAATCTCAAGACGGCCGAGGCCGCGGGGCTGGGCGGGTCGAGCTTCTACGCCCTGGCACAGGTCGCCGGGGGCGACTCCGCCGTCGGCCGGCAGCAGTAGCGGGGAACGGGTTCACCGCTTCCGACCACCACACCCTGAGAGGGGAACTGCTGTGCGCGACGAGGACCACGACGCGGACCGGACGAACGAGAGATGGAAAGCGAAGGGCATCGGTCTACGGGTGTTCTTCTACGTCGTCGGCACCTACCTGTTCGTCACCCTGGTGGGCCACCTGGGCGCGCAGGCCCAGGAATAGCCGCCCCGACCCCTCACACCTCTCGGGAGCACACCGAAATGAACACCGATGTCTGCGGCTCCACTCGTCACGTTCCCCTTGAGGGGTACTCCGGCAGGGCGCGGACGTGGCAGAAGGCGAGCTGGAGCCGAGTCCTCCGTGAGACGGCCGTCGGATGCCTGATCATGCTCGTACCCACCCTTCTCCTCGGCTTCTTCATGTCGTGGGACATCGGCATCGCCCTCGTGATGGCGACCGCGTCATCGGCGGTGCTCTCCTCGTTCGTGTTCTCCCTCAGGGGTCATACGCTCGGGTGCGCGGTCAAGAAGGGCATCGTTCTGACGCTGGGATGGTGGGAGCGGATCTGAGGGGACGCCCAGTTCCATGGTGGCTTCGTCACAGGCTGTCCAGGGCGGAGACGAGGCTGGCCACCGTGACGGTGTTGAAGACGAAGGCGATGCAGGCGTTGACCGTCACCGTACGGCGCATCTCCCGGGACACCACGGTGACATCGGTCGTGCCGAACGTCGTCATGACCGAAAAGGCGAAATAGAGGTAATCGCTCCAGATCGGGGCCTCCTCGCCAGGCACGTCCAGTGCCCGTTCGCCCTCCACGAGGTTGTCGGCCTGGAAGGCGACGGCGAAGGACACGGCCACGCAGACCCAGGCGACGGCGACCAGGGTGAGTGCCACCGCCGCCCGGGCGACCGGCTCGAACGCTGAGCCGATGTGGCCGGGGCGCCACACCACCGCCACCACGAGCGCGGCGGCCGCGATGAAGATGGAGACCCCTGGCCCTGGCGCCGTTCCGTACACGTACCGCTGGAGGGTCGTGCCCCGTGTCTCCCGGTCCGCCCAGTCGCGCACACGATCGGGAGAGGCGGTCGAGAAGGCGATCGTCGTGATCAGGAGATAGGGAAAGAGATGGGCGAGCAGCATCAGCACGCACACGTCCGCCACCGAGATCTCCGCCCAGCTGCGGTCGAGGCCGAGGAGAAGCACCGCCGTGCACACAGCGATGATGAAGCTCACCGCCGACCGGCGACGCTCGGAGAGCCACTGGTTCCGACGGCGGCCCTGGGAACGTGACTGCGGCACGGAGAACTCCTCAGGAAGCAGCGGCTACCGACCCGTTCGAGGCCCGACGCTACGACATCATGGCGCTCCGTCGACGGTGTGCCGCGGCCGTCGCCGTGGGGTGTCGGCCGAATCGGTGGACCGTTACCCTCGCGTCGTGGGCTTGTGGATCACCCGCGCGAACGACCCCACGCAGGGCCGCGACGGCCGCCACGCGATCCGACCACCACGCCACTCGCGGATGAAGGAGTGCCGACCGTGCACACGACGGGATACACGGAAGCGGAATACGGCGGAGTCACCGTACTGGTCGGCGCCGAGCGAGGCGCCTACCCGCACGCCAACTCCGTCCTCGTGCGCGGCACCGCCGAGACACTGATCATCGACCCGTCGCTGTCGCTCGTCGAGTCGGCGCCTCCCGCAGACCTCGTGCTCGTGAGCCACGCACACGAGGACCACGTCGCGGGTCTCGGACGGTACGGCGCGCCCGTCCACGCCCACGAGGACGATCTCGCCGCCGTGCGGTCCCGTGCGGTCATGGCCGCCGGCTACGGCCTCCCGCCGGACGCCACGGAGCAGGCGGAGGCGATGCTGCGCGACCGGTTCCACGTGCGTGACCGCCCCGACGCGACGGGGTTCACCGACGGAGCCGTGTTCGACCTCGGGGGGCGCACCGTGACGGTCGTGCACCTTCCGGGCCACACCGCCGGTCATTGCGGTTTCCTGATCGAGCCGGACGGATTCCTGTACGTGGCGGACATCGACCTGACCTCGTTCGGCCCGTTCTACGGAGACGTCGGCAGCAGCCTGACGGATTTCGAGGCGTCCCTGCGCCGATGCCGGGAGATCGGGGCCCGCTGGTACGGGACGGCCCACCAGAAGGGCGTGATCGAGGGTGCCGAGGAGTTCGGCCGACGGCTCGACGCCTTCGTCGGCGTGGTGGAGCGGCGGGACGCGACCCTTCTGACGTACCTCGACGAACCGCGGACCGTCGAAGAGATCGCCGAGCGCCGGCTGGTCTACCGGCCGCACGTCGAAGGCCCCCACGTGCGGCCGGTGGAGCGGCGGATCGCGGCACGGCACCTGAGTCGGCTGGTGGACAGAGGAATGATCGTCGAGGTCGAGGCGGGGCGGTTCCGCGCCACGTAGCGGTCCGCATCACACGGTGTCACGCACGGTCGTCGCCGGCGGCAAGCCTCCTTTCCCGACCTCTTCCCGCGGGGCGCGGCGGGCGAACCAGCGGGCGATCGGCTCCGCGGTGACACCGTGCGCGACGACGCTCAGCAGGACGGTCGCGCAGGCCGTCCTGGCCACGAACGCCGCTTCCTCGTCGGGCAGCTGCGTGTACGCGAGGACGGCGAAGACGATGGAGGTGACGCCGCGCGAGCCCAGCCAGCCGACGGCGGCGCGTTCGGCCCCGCTGAACCCGCTGCCGGTGAGCGCGGTGACCACCGGAACGAAGCGGGCGACGGTGAGGGCGAACACCGCGTAGACCACGACCGCGAGGCTGACGCCGCCCGCGAACTCGTCCGTGATCAGCACCCCGAAGGTGAACCACACCGCCAGCGCCATCAGGTGGCTGACGTCGTGGACGAGCCGGAGGTGGTCGTCCCCCGCCGGACGCGCGGTGCGGGCGTAGCACAGGCCCGTCACGAACGCCGCGACGAAGCCGTTGCCCCCGACCTCCGACGAGGCCGTATAAGCGAGGAAGGGGAGAGCGAGGCCGGCCATGCGCAGGCCGGTGGGCCCCGTCCAGCCGGCTTCCCGGGACCTGCGCACCAGCCATGACGCCAGCAAGCCTAGGACCGCACCGACGAGCACCGCGTACGCCGCGCCCCGGGCGGCGTTCAGCAACAGGTCGGTGAACGTGTCCCCGTCCGTCGAAATGAGGTTGGCCACGCAGAACACGAAGAACGGCGAGACCAGGCCGTCGTTGAAACCGCCCTCGACGTTCAGGGCGGCCCGCACCCTCAGGGGCACGCGTTCGTCACGCAGCAGGTTCAGTACGGGGGCGAGGTCCGCGGGCATCACGACGAGGGCGGCCACCGCCGACAACCACCAGCTCGTGCCGGGAAAGAGCGCGACCCCGACGAGGGTGCCGAGCAGAACCGAGGCAGGCAGCGCCAGGCCCAGCAGGCGCCCCTCCCCCACCGACCGGCCCAGCCGTTCGTATCCCCGGGCCTCGGTGGCGTCCGTGAACAGCATGACGGCCAGAACGACCTCGACACACCTCTGGAAGGTGTGGGCGTCGAGGTCGAAGCCGAGCACGGGCCGGTCGCCTCCCGCCAGCGCCGCGCCCGCCACGGCGAACGCGATCGGCGCGGTGACGCTCCAGCGGGACATGCGGCTCGACACCAGCGACCACACGAAGAGCAGGGACAACAGGGCGAGGACGGCGGCCACGTGCGTCACCGCCTCGGACGGGTGACGAAGAGGATCACCGGTGACTCCCCAGGGGCCCGGTCGAACAGCATCGTGTGTTGTACGACGCCGTCGGACATGGCGTCGTTCGGCACGGACAACGCCGGGCCCCCGTTCATCGCCACCGCCGAGGTCACCGCCCCATGCTCGCGAGCACTGCCTTGCCCGCGTTCTCGCCCGAGCTCGCCGCGTCGGCGAGCGAGGGCATGTCGAGCTGGTAGTCGCCGGCCAGGTGGATCGGCCCGAGGGGGTTCCTCAGCACGGGCAGCGACGCACGCCTTCCGGGCGCCCAGAAGGGCACCACACGGCGGTGCCGCCGCACGGCCCCCTCGTCGAGCTTCCCTTCGAGCTGGGGGTAGAGCGAGATGAGGTCCGCGGCGAACCGGGTGACGATCGCTTCATCGGAGAGCTCGAAGAGCTCGTCGGCCATTGCCCCGCCGGCGAAACACGCCAGCGCGCCGCCGGGCTTCCGCTCGCCTCCCCTGCGGGTGGCGGCGGCGTGGTTGAACACCGCCTGGAACGAGAGCTGCGGCGTGGAGACGGCCAGGAGCTCGTCCCAGGGCTGAGGCCCCTTCTCCTCGGTGAAGAAGCCGACGATCACGTACCGGCCGTAGCGGATGTCCTGGAACGCGTTGCGGTACGTCTGCGGAAGCGCCGGAAGGATCCGCATCGCGATGTCGCTGGGCACCGCGACGACGGCCCGCTTCGCGCGCACCCGTACCTCGTGGCCCGCTGCGACGTACTCCACGACGACCCCGTCCCCCTTCGGCCTCACCGACCTGACGGCTGCCCGGAGACGGAGACGTTCGCCGAGATCGGCGGCGAGAACGTCGGTCAGCGTCTGGTTCCCCCCGACCGGCAGCGCGAAGTTCGGTACCTTCGCCGGATCCGTCATGGCGATTCCCACGGACGTCACCAGCTGGGTCGCGGCCGTTTCGCCGGGCTCGCAGCCCATCCACTGGCCCGACCACGACCGGACCATGTCCCGGGCCAGTCCGGAGCGGACACCGCGCAGGAGGTCGGAGGCGAGACGTCGGTCGAGCCCGGCCCGCACCCGCTTCGCCAGGCCGCTGGCCGAGGCGAGGAACGGCACCGCGGCAAGGATGCGGGCACCGACCACAGCCATGCCGACCTGGTCCACGAGGCGCATGCGCGTGCGGAACATGAGCGCGAAGAGATCGGCCGTGTCGACCAACCGGCCGTTGAGGGCCAGTGCCACGCCCTTGCCTGCCAACGACCCCATCTCGATGCCGTGGCGGTGGAGAGCGTCGATCAACGGCCCGGTCCCCTCGGTGAACTGCGTACCGAGGTTGATCCAGTAGTCGCCCTTCCGAACCGTCTCGACACGTCCGCCCGCGCGATCGGCCGCCTCCAGCACGATGACATCGGTCTCCTGGGCAAGCGTCGTGGCAGCCATCAGGCCCGCCATTCCCGCCCCGACGACCACGACGTCGCAGGTCTCCTCGCGCACGGGGGGCACGGCGTTGACCGCGTCCGACTCGGGCTCCGCGTTCGTCATCCCTGTTCCTCTCTTCGTCGTGCGCAACAAGCTTCCGGCTGGTCTCGACGCGCACGGCGCGAGACCTCGCGGCTTCAGTCCGGTCCTGACGAACGGACTATTTGATTTCGAATCGACTTCGAGTTTATAGCAGCTGCGGTGGGGAGCGCACGAGACCCGCACGTCGGCGACTTCGCCTCCGCCGGCTCGCCACCGCCGCCGCACCCGGCTCTCGCACCGAGCACGCGGGCCCTCGGAGTGCTGCCGGACGCCCCGGCGGTGGTGGGCACCACCCGAAAGGCATGGTCGTGCCCTCCCGCCGCACGGAAACCGAGGCGCGCGCCGGCGTGACGGGCCGACCCCTCGCCCGGCCAGGCGTTCTCGATGGTGGCGATGCACTCGCCGTGGAACGGCGGCACGGCGGAGCTGGCCGGGTGGGAGCGGCCCAGCGCCCAACGGTCCACCACGGTCTGGCCCTTGACGTTCTGGTGCACCGGCGCCTCGGCGCTGGCGACGAAGCAGGTGCCCATGGTGACCGCACAGGCGCCGAGCGCGAGGACGACGGCGAGGCCGCTGCCGGTGACGATGCCGCCGCTGTCGATGACCGCGGGGGTCCAGGCGTCGCACGGCAGCGGGGATGAGGACCAGGCCGGGGACGTCCTCCTCGGCGGGGTCGCCGGCGCACTCGGAAAGAAGGCGCGACCCGCTCCGCACGCGACAGCACAGGCCTGTCGACGGCGGCCTTGATGTCACGTCCGGAGAGATGCGCCGGAGGTGACGGTTAGCTCCTTTATTGCGCCTGGGCCTGGCTCCTCAGGGCCGCCGGCTCAGACGGTCCGAAATGCGGTCGAGCACCCACCCGGCCTTCAGCGCCGTCGCGCCGAGAGCGAATGAGGGCATGTAGGGCGGCCGCGGCCGCCAGATCGCACGCAGGTCGTCGTGGATCTCGTCACCGGCGAGCCGGTCGGCCAGCAGCGTGCCGATATAGGGCGACTGGGACAGCCCGTGACCATTGCAGCTGACGGCGTAGAAGACGTTCTTCGCGGCCTCTCCGGCCACCGGGAGGAAGGACGTCATCGCCACCCACCCGCCCCACGCCCGCTGGGGCGCGACATATCCGAGCGACGGGAACCGCTCGTGGAAGCCTTGGACCAGGTCCGCCACCACCGCGCGATCCGGCTCGTGGGCACCCAGCGCCGACGGCGCCGCCTGGAGCCGACGGGTACCGAACATGATCGTGCCGCGAGCGGTGCGCCGGTAGTTCTCGAGAATCGTGTGCGGGGTGATGATGCCGGTACGGCTTGTCCAGCCGATCGCCGCCAGACGGTCGGGATCGACCGGCTCCGTCTCCACCAAGCTGGTCCAGACGGGCGTGATACCGCTCGGGGCGATCTCGAGGTCGCGGGAGTGGGCGTTGGTCGCGAGCACGACCCTCTCGGCGCGGACGCGCCCACCGGGCACGCTGAGCACGACGCCCGCGCCGTCCGGCTCGACGGCCTCCACGGCCGTCCGCTCGAACACCTTCGCACTCGACGCCAGCAGTACGGCCCGCAGCCCGAGGGCGAGCTTCCCGGGGTTCAGCAGGCCACCACCCCGCTCGAAGATGCCGCCCAGGAAAGTTCCCGGCAGGCCGAAGTCACGGCCGTCGACGAATTCCACGTCCGCCCCCGCGTCACGGAGGATCCCCATGTTCTTCCTCAAACGCCGGAACTGTCCGGTGGAGACAGCGGCGATGACGTTACCCGTGGGGTCGTACTCGCAGTCGATGGCGAGGCGCCCGATCAGGCCCTCGGTGAACTCCGCCGCGTTCCCGCCATACCGCACGAGGTCGCGGAGCCGGCGCCGGTACAGCAGGCGCAAGAGCTGCGGGTCCCCGGCCAGGGCGTTCGACAAATAGCCCGCGTTGCGTGAACTCGCACCCCAGCCGCAGTACCCGCCTTCGAGCAGAGCCACATCGACGCCGCGCTCCGCCAGCCGGAGCGCCGCCGCCATCCCGACGAGACCACCGCCGACGACAGCGACATCGCACCGGACCTCACCTTTCAGCGCCGGCGCGAGATCGGTGGGCCGATCAGTCCACCCGGTGAACGCCGAGTAGGTCAAGCCGTCGGTGGACGCGTTCTTCGCCACGATGCCCCTCGTCTCCCGTTCCCCGCGTGGGACGGGAGAACGAGTGATGGAAATAGGAAACCCGAATCGAGTTTGAGTTTAGCGCCTTCGTCCAGCTCACTCATCGTCGGCCAGCAGCACGCACCACGCACATCCGAGGCTGGTCGGCGCGATGCGTGCGCAAGCTCAGCTGCGGATCGGGCCGAGGTGTCGATGCGACACACATCGCCAAGCAGCGCCGGCCACGCCGCCCGGAAACTCGCCCCTCCTCCCCACTGGCGCCGGATTTCGCCCCCAGCCATCGCCTCGGGTGAGCCCCGCGAGGGCTTGCCGGCGGGCACGCCGGGCCGAAGCGGTGATCACCGGCACGGTCTACGTGATCACGCCGTCGGAGCCGTCCTGGATTCCCCCGTGCGTCAGACCGAGTCGTCGGCAGTTCGGGAAGCCAGTGATCGCGCTGCGGCACGAAAGTACGGACGCGGCCCGCCGGGGCCGGCCCTGGAGCCTGCCACTGGAGGGCCGAGCCGCCCCACCTCCTGGCACACCGACTTGGCGCCGCGTCGACTCGCCCCGCCGTTCAGGGTTTCCAGGTCGACGCCCACTCCTGGCACGCCGCAGCGGTCGGCCGACTGCCGCCCGAGAACCGCACCCGACTGCAAGACGCGGGAGGAACACGACGCCAAGACCACCGCCGGCAACCTCGCCCTTGCCGGATGAAGGAGAGGGGCACACCGCGGCCCTGCACGCCCGACGTGACACGAAGATCCTTTACGGGACAGCCCTTTGGTGCGGCCGACAGCGCACCCACCCCACAGGGACGATCAGCCTGGGGGGTGTCCTCACGCGCCGGCCACCGTTCCCAGCGGTTCCGTGACGGAGCTGGTGAGCGGCGCAGACCACGGCGCCGCGACCGGGCCGCCACCACGCCAGCACCGCACCGACAGACTCCTGACGCCCTGTCAGGAAAGTCAGCAAAAAGTCAGCATGCAGCTGATCGGACCTGCTCCCACACAAGCACACTCTGGAAACACACCCGCCGACTGCACGACTGCGGGAGAGATGCGACAGGACCCCTCCCCCAGTCGCGGCGACAGCTGCAAGAGGGGACCGAAAATCTTCGATGCTCCATCGGCTCGACAGGGAAATTCCCAGGTCAGCGCACTCGACCTCGCGCCTTCAGGTGGGCCGCCGGGACCTCCGGCGCGTCCAGCCGGTCGCCGTCGTAGCCCTTCACCTCGCCGAACCGGTCGGACGTCATCCAGTCGTCCCTCGCCTCGCGGATCTCGTCGTCCGTGCGCCCCACGAAGTTCCACCACATGACGATCTCCTCCTCGAACGGTTCGCCGCCGAGGAGCATCAGACCGGCGTCGGAGGCCGCGCGGAGAGGAAGCCCGGTGCGGCCGCAGCCGAGGTAGAGCATGGAGCCGGGCAGGACCGGGACGCCGTCGACGTGGACCTCGCCGGACATGGCGAGGACCGCGTACTCGAAGTCGGGGTCCAGGGGGAGGCGGGTCTCCGTGCCGGAGGTGAGCGCGAGGTCGGCGCCGACGATCGGGCTGTACGTCGTGCCGGGCGAGACGGCGCCGTCGAGCTCGCCGAGGATCACCGTGGCCGTCAGGCCCGGGCTCGTGACCCGGGGCAGGTCGGCGTGGTGCTGGAAGTGCGGTTCCACATGGCGGTGGGCATCGGGGAGGGCCACCCAGAGCTGCGCGCCGTGGAGGAAGCGGGCGTGCGGCCGTGGGCTCTCCTCCGAGTGGGAGATCGCCCGGCCCGACGTCATCAGGCCGAGCTCGCGCGGCAGGATGGCCTGGAGGCTGCCGGTGGAGTCCCGGTGCAGGACCTCGCCCTCGTGGAGCCAGCTGACCGTCTGGAGTCCCATGTGCGGGTGCGGCGGGACCTGCATGCCCGGTTCGTCGGCGATGTCGTCGGGGCCGTAGTGGTCGACGAACGCCCAGGCCCCGACCATCCGCCGGCCCAGGTTCGGGAGCAGTCGGCGGACCTCGGTCGACTCACCGAGCTGGACGTGGCGGGGGCTGAGGAGTTCCCGTACCGGCTCGGCGACGACGAATCCGCGGCCGCCGCACACGGTCAGCGCGGCCTGACGATCAAGATTGCTCATGCTCAACCTGTTCCTGTCCGGAGACGGCAAACCATTGTGGAATGTTCAACCATCTCGGTGTGTTGACGTGGTCGACCACCCCACAGGGTGGCAGATCCGGGCCTCGGGAAAGGGCGAGCAAGTGAGCGACACGTACTACGAGTTCGGAACGGCCGGCGAGCGCTGGGACCGGGCCCGGCTCTTCTTCGACGCGAAGGAGTACGGAACAGCCGTCCGCATCCTCACCGGGCTGGTCGCGGAGCACCCGGAGCAGACGGCCCAGCGGCTCCTCCTCGCCCGGGCCTACTACCACTCCGCCCAGCTCTCCCGGGCCGAGACCGAACTGCGGGCGATCCTGGAGCGCGACCCCGTCGAGCACTACGCCCGGCTGATGCTCGGCCGCACCCTGGAGCGCCTGGGGCGTACGGACGAGGCCGCGCCGCACCTGCGGATGGCCGCCGCGATGGCGGGCGAGACACCGCCGGCCTGACGCGCCCCCTGATACCCCCGTCCGGTATATTCGGCGGCCAGGAGGTCCTGACCGTGCGTACACACCGAGCGGAACGCCGCAGACGAGCGGAAGGTGCCCTGGCGCACCTTCTGCTCGTCGTCGTGCTCGCGCTCGGGGTGTTCCTGATGCACGCCGTCGGCCACCCCGAGGGGTCCGGCGGTACGGAGACCGGCTCGGCGTCCGCCCACCACTCCGTCGCCGCCCATGGTGACGAGGGCTCCGACGCCGACACGGGGCACGGGCCCGGTTCGGGGACGGACATGACCACCCTGTGCGTGGCCGTCCTCGCCGGCTGGCTGGTCGCGGCACTCGTCAGGGCCGCGCTCGGCCGCCGCCCCGACTGGCTCGCCCTGCTGCTCGCGCGGCTGACGCCCGCGCCAGGGCCGCACGCGCCCCCGCCCCGACCTCCCGACCTCGCCCAGCTGTCCGTCCTGCGGATCTAGGCCGTACCGCCGCCGCGGGCGCCTCGCGCTGCCCGTGAACGTCTTCGGCCTGCCCACCTCCGTCTGTACGACCAGCACACGAGGTATCACCCATGCGTTCCTTCACCCATCGCACCGCCCGGAAGTTCGCCCTCGTCGGCGCCGCCACCGCGACCGGGCTGCTGCTCACCGCCTGCGGCGCGGACGACGGCACGAGCGGGATGGACCACGGCGGTACGTCCGCCACGGCGTCCAGCTCCGCGTCTTCCTCCGCGTCCGGCTCCGCCTCCGCCGCCCCGTCCGCCCCCGCTTCCGGATCCTCCGGCGCGACCGCCGCACCGGGCGCCTTCAACGACGCGGACGTCATGTTCGCGCAGATGATGATCCCCCACCACGAGCAGGCCCTGGACATGGCGGAGCTCGCCGAGGGCCGGGCCGAGGACCCCGAGGTCAAGAAGCTGGTCACCGCGATCGAGCAGGCCCAGGACCCCGAGATCCAGAAGATGAAGGCCTGGCTCAAGGGCTGGGGCAGGCCCGAGTCCGCCGGTCACGGCGGCGGGGGCGGCCACGGCATGGCCGGGATGATGTCCGACCAGGACATGAAGGACCTCGCCGCGGTCAAGGGCAAGGCCTTCGACCGCAAGTTCGCCGAGCTGATGATCGCCCACCACAACGGCGCCGTCGCCATGGCCGAGGACGAGCGGAAGAACGGCGAGAACCCCACCGCCAAGGCGCTCGCCGACGACGTCGTACGGACCCAGTCCGACGAGGTCGCCGCCCTGAAGAAGGTCCTCGACCGGCTCTGATCCGGTCCGGCTCCCCCTTCCCGTACCCACGGCACACGGATACGTCCGCGCGCCACGGGCGGCCCGACCCTCTTCGGGGCGGGCCGCCCCGCCGTGTCGTACCCCTGCTC
>NZ_LIPQ01000310.1 GCF_001418135.1 Streptomyces aureus | reverse complement strand
GGGGGGAGAGCGGGGGTCGTCTCTCCGGCCGACTCGGGGGGGGAGGAGCCGGACCGGATTAGCACGGTCGCGAACGATCCGTGACTTCCATGGTGTACCCGAGAGCCTTCTCAGGCAAACCCACGCGCCCGAGCGTACGCCGAATGGCGGGCACCTATGCTCAGGCTTGTGGAAAACCACTCCTTGCCGCGCACAGCCGCCTTCTTTGACCTGGACAAGACGGTCATTGCGAAGTCCTCGACGCTGACCTTCAGCAAGTCCTTCTACCGGGGCGGACTGATCAGCCGCCGCGCCGCCCTGCGGACGGCCTACATCCAGTTCGTCTTCCTGGCAGGTGGGGCCGATCACGACCAGATGGAGCGGATGCGTGAATATCTTTCCGCGCTCTGCAAAGGCTGGAACGTGGCCCAGGTGAAGGAGCTCGTCGCCGAGACCCTTCACGACCTGATCGACCCGATCATCTACGACGAGGCCGCCTCCCTCATCGAGGAGCACCACGCCGCCGGCCGCGACGTCGTGATCGTCTCGACCTCCGGCGCCGAGGTCGTCGAGCCGATCGGCGAGATGCTCGGCGCCGACCGGGTCGTCGCCACCCGGATGGTGGTCGGCGAGGACGGCTGCTTCACCGGTGAGGTGGAGTACTACGCCTACGGGCCGACGAAGGCCGAGGCCGTCCGGGACCTCGCGAAGTCCGAGGGCTACGACCTCTCGCGCTGCTACGCGTACAGCGACTCGGCGACCGACATCCCCATGCTGGAGGCCGTCGGCCACCCCTTCGTGGTCAATCCGGACCGGACGCTGCGCCGTGAGGCCGTGGCGCGGGAATGGCCGGTTCTCGCCTTCGAGAAGCCGGTGCGGCTCAAGCAGCGGCTGCCCGAATTCCGTATGCCGCCCCGTCCCACGCTCGTCGCCGCGGCAGCGGTGGGGGCGGCGGCCGTGGGGGCCGGACTCGTCTGGTACGCCGCCCGGCGTCGGCAGGCCGCGGTCGTTCATCGGCTCGCGGATGACTTTGCCCGAATTTGAGCAATGAGCAGAGAAGTGGAGCCAGCACTTTCGCTTCTACCCCGACAGGAGTAGAAAGGAATCAGGCCCGCGAGACCGAGGACATCCGAGAGGATCACCTGTTGAGCATGAAGGCCCCACGGACCTAGCACAGAAACCGAGCACCCACGCGACGTCGACCCGTCGATTACGGGCCAGCCGCACCAGGCCACGGGCAAAGTTCCCGGCCTGATGGGCACATATTCGAGGACGCATGGTAACTGGGTAGACGTGCCAGCGGCGGTACCAGAACTGGTGCCGCCGCAACCCGTTCCGGGCCCCGCGAGGGGCCCGGAATCTTTGTCTCAGGACCGCGATCCGCACCGGCGCCGCCGTCCGTCCGAGCCCGGCATCACGGACCCTCGCCGCGGGCGTGGGATTCAGGCCGCGCCTCGCTGGAGGGCCTCGCACACGGCCGTCGACTCGCGGACACCGAGTTCGACCGAGCGCCCGCAGTGCGCGATCCAGCCGCCCACGCCCTCCGGGGTCCCCGACAGATAACCCTCGAACGCGGCCAGGTACGCGGCCCGTCCCTGCTCCGCGTGACCGACCTCCGCCGGGCAGATGGCCTTGGGGTCGAGACCGCTGCCTACCAGCGCGATCCGCTCGGCGGCCCGTGCGACCAGACCGTTGTACGAAGTGAAGGGCCGCAGCGCGAGCAGCTCGCCGTGGACCACCGCGGCCGTCACGAGCGCGGGGGCCTCGCCGCCCGCGACGATCAGCTCCGCCAGGCCGTCGAGCCGTCCGCCGACCTCGGCGGGTGTCGGCAGCGGGGCCGTGACCAGCGGTTCGTCGACCGTCTCACCGTCCAGCCGGGGCCGGCCCACCGATGCGCCCGGGTCGCCCGCGGCGACCAGGTGGAGCCGGGCGAGGACCCGGAGCGGCGACTGGCGCCAGATGGAGAGCAGCTGCCCGGCCTCGGCGCCGAGCCGCAGCGCGGCACCGACCGTCCGGGCCTCGCCGTCGGAGCCGAAGTCGGTGCGGCGGCGGACCTCTTCCAGGGCCCAGTCGGCGCCGGACAGGGCGGCCGATCCGCGGGCCCCGCGCAGGGCCGCCTCGGAGGAGATCTCGTTGCTGCGGCGGCGCATCACACGGTGGCCGTAGACCCGGTCGACGGCCTTGCGTACGGAGTCCACCGCGTCGGCGACGCCCGGCAGGGAGCCGAGGGCGGCCAAGGGGTCAGAGGCGTGCGTACTCATAGGTAGGGAGGCTACGCGCCCCGGCGGCCCGCCCCACGATGGAGTGGTCTTCTTCACGCATCCCGACCACGCGGCGCGTTCATACCACTACCCTAGGTGAACATGAAGATCGCTTTCGTGGGGAAGGGCGGCAGCGGCAAGACCACGCTGTCCTCGCTCTTCATCCGCCACCTCGCCGCCAACGAAGCCCCGGTCGTAGCCGTCGACGCCGACATCAACCAGCACCTGGGCGCCGCGCTCGGCCTGCCCGACGCGGACGCCGCCGCGATGCCCGCGATGGGCGCGCATCTGCCGCTGATCAAGGAGTACCTGCGGGGCAGCAACCCGCGGATCGTCTCCGCCGACACGATGATCAAGACGACGCCGCCCGGGGAGGGTTCACGGCTGCTTCGGGTCCGCGAGGAGAACCCGGTCTACGAGGCCTGCGCACGGACGGTGCCGCTCGACGACGGCGAGATCCGTCTGATGGCGACCGGCCCCTTCACGGAGTCGGACCTCGGGGTGTCCTGCTATCACTCGAAGGTCGGGGCGGTGGAGCTCTGCCTGAACCACCTGGTCGACGGCGCCGACGAGTACGTGGTCGTCGACATGACCGCCGGCTCGGACTCCTTCGCCTCCGGCCTCTTCACCCGCTTCGACATGACGTTCCTGGTGGCCGAGCCGACCCGCAAGGGCGTCTCTGTCTACCGCCAGTACAAGGAGTACGCGCGGGACTTCGGGGTCGCGCTGAAGGTCGTCGGCAACAAGGTGCAGGGCCAGGACGACCTGGACTTCCTGCGCGCGGAGGTCGGCGACGACCTGCTCGTGACGGTGGGCCACTCGGACTGGGTCCGCGCGATGGAGAAGGGCCGCCCGCCCCGCTTCGAGCTCCTGGAGGCGGAGAACCGCATGTCGCTCCAGGCCCTCCAGGACGCGGCGGACGACTCGTACGCCGACCGCGACTGGGACCGCTACACGCGCCAGATGGTCCATTTCCACCTGCGCAACGCGGAGAGCTGGGGCAACGCCAAAACCGGGGCCGACCTGGCCGCCCAGGTCGATCCCGACTTCGTACTCGGCGAACCGATGACCGCCCAGCTCGGCTGACCGCACCCGCGGCCGACGGCGGACGGAGTCCGGCGCAGCGCCACGAAGCCCGCAAGGCGCCCCGGGCGCCGAGCGGCGCGAGGGGAGCAGGAAGAGGGGCCCGGGGCCGACCTGGCCGCCCAGGTCGATCCCGACTTCGTACCCGGCGAACCGATGACCGCCCAGCTCGGCCGACCGCACCGGCCGAGAGACTCGGCGCCGTTCAGCCTGCTTGACGCCCGTCGTCGGGGCGCCCGGCCGCCGGGGCCTGGGCGTCGGCCGCCGGGGCGGCCGGGGGCGCCGCCGGCTGGGGGGCGAGGAAGGCCTTCCAGCCGGCCGGCGGGGCCTCGCCGACCTTCAGGGTGCGCATCTTGGCGATGACGTCGGGGTCCTGGGCGTCGAGCCAGTCGGCGAGCTGCCGGAAGGACACGCACTTCACGTCCTTCTGGACGCAGACCGTGGCGATGGTCTCCTCGATGGCCCGCATGTACACGCCACCGTTCCAGGACTCGAAGTGGTTGCCGATGATGAGCGGCGCGCGGTTGCCCCGGTAGGAGCGCTCGAAGGCCTGCACCAGGCCGTCCCGCATCTGGTCGCCCCAGTACTCGCGGCGGGACGGGTCGCCCTGGGTGGTGCCCGGCGACTGGTTGACGAGGAAGTTGTAGTCCATGGACAGCGTCTGGAAGGCGCGGCCGGGCATCGGCACGAGCTGGAGCGACAGGTCCCACAGGCCCAGGTCCTTCTTGGGCCAGATCTGGTCGTTGACACCGCTCGTGTCGTAGCGGAAGCCCAGCTGCGCCGCCGCCTGGACGAAGTTCGTCCGGCCTTCGAGGCAGGGGGTGCGGGCGCCGACGAGCTCCTTGTCGTAGTCGAAGGGCAGCGGCTGCTCGGCCCGCAGGCCCGAGTTGGTCTTCCAGTTCTTGACGAAGGACTTGGCCTGCCTGATCTCGCTCTTCCACTCCTCGACGGACCAGGTGCCGACGCCGCCCTCGGCCCCGCAGAAGTGCCCGTTGAAGTGGGTGCCGATCTCGTTGCCCTCCTGCCACGCGCCGCGCAGTTCGCGGACGGTGGCGCGGATGCCCTCGGTGTCGTTGAAGCCGATGTCGGAGCGGCCGGCGCTGTGCTGCGGCGGGTCGTAGAGCTCCCGCTTCTCCTCGGGCAGCAGGTACACGCCACTGAGGAAGTACGTCATGGTGGCGTCGTACTTCTTGCCGACCTTGCGGAAGTGGGAGAAGAGCTTCTGGCTGTCCTCGCCGGCGCCGTCCCACGAGAAGACGACGAACTGCGGCGGGGTCTCGCCCGGCTTGAGGCGCTGCCAGACGGGCTGGCGGGGCTGGGCGCCGGTGTAGGCGGTGGAGCCGTCGCCGATCAGACGGACCGCGTTCGGCGGGGCGGCGGCCGGCGCCTCCTTGGCGCCCGCACCGCCCGGCGCGCTCTTCGTGACGGTGCCGTCGGAGCCCGAGCAGCCGGCGAGGCCGCCGATCAGGGCGACGGCGAGGGCACCGGCGGCGAGCGCCTTCCTCTGGGCAGTGGTCCTTCTCCCGGCGGCTGTCATCCGCGCACCTCTCCTCGGTTCCGTACGAGCGGCGTCAACGTCGCACCGCGACCGCCGGAGCGATGAAACGACAAGCGGAAAACCGTTCACCCTTCACCGGAACCGGTGAATCATTGCCCTGTTTGCCCCGAAAATAATGCCGGAGACTTTACTCTCTATTACGATCCATTTACCGAGCGTTGATCCTCGCCCCGGCGGGAATCCCGCCTTGCCGCCGCCATGCATCCCGCCGCTGCACGCCGTGACCCACGGCCGCGAGCCCCCACGTTCGTCCCCACGAACCGCGACCGCGCCGCCCCGGAGGAGACGGGAATGACCCTCATCACCCCTGCCCGCACGACCAACAGGCCCCGCGTCCAGCGGCCCCACAGCCCGCCGAAGCCGCAGCGCCGCTTCCGTATCGACGGAGCCGATCTGTCGGCGTCCGTCGCCGTCTTCCTGATCGCGCTGCCGCTCTCGCTCGGCATCGCGCTCGCCACCGGAGCCCCGCTCCAGGCCGGCCTGGTCGCCGCCGCCGTCGGCGGTCTGGTGGCCGGCCGCTTCGGCGGCTCCCCGCTCCAGGTGAGCGGCCCCGCCGCCGGCCTCACCGTGGTGACCGCCGAGCTCATCCAGCTGTACGGCTGGCGCACCACCTGCGCCATCACCGTGCTCGCCGGGCTCACCCAACTCGGGCTCTCCGCCCTCCGGGTGGCCCGCTCGGCACTCGCCGTCTCGCCCGCGATCGTGCACGGCATGCTCGCCGGCATCGGCGTCACCATCGCCCTCGCCCAGCTCCACATCGTGCTCGGCAGTACGCCACAGAGCTCCGCCGTCGACAACGTCCTCGGCCTGCCGGCCCAGTTGGCGCACATCCACCCGGCGGCTCTCGGCATCAGCGCCCTCACCGTGGCCGTGCTGCTGTGCTGGCCCCGGCTGCCCGGCCGGGCCGGGCAGCTCGTACGCAAGGTCCCGGCCGCGCTCGTCGCGGTGACCGGCGCGACGGCGGTCGCGGCGGTCGCCGGGCTCGCCGTCCCGCGCGTCGACCTGCCCTCCTGGAGCAGCCACGCCCTGCCCGGTCTGCCCGAAGGCCCGGTGCTCGGCATCGCGGCCGGGGTACTGACGATCACCCTGGTCACCAGCGTGCAGTCGCTGCTGTCCGCCGTCGCGGTCGACAAGCTGGTCGCCGCCCGTCCGGACGGCGGCCGGGGCGTCCCGCGCTCCGCCCTCGACCGCGAGCTCGCCGGTCAGGGCGCGGCCAACGTGGTCTCCGGGGCGCTCGGCGGCCTGCCGGTCGCCGGCGTCGCGGTCCGCAGCGTCGCCAACGTCTCGGCGGGCGCGGTGAGCCGCACCTCCACGATGCTGCACGGCCTGTGGATCGTGCTCGCGGCCCTGCTGCTCGTGCCCGTGCTCGACCTGATCCCGCTGCCCGCGCTCGCCGCCCTGGTCATGGTGGTCGGCATCCAGATGGTCAGCATCACCCACATCCGTACCGTCACCCGGCACCGCGAGGTCGTCGTCTACGCGGTGACGCTGTCCGGCGTCGTCCTCATCGGCATCCTGGAGGGCGTCGCGCTCGGCATCGTCGTGGCGATCGCGGTCGCCCTGCACCGGCTCGCCCGGACCCGGATCACCCGCGAGGAGCGGGACGGGCGCCAGCTGCTGCACGTCCGGGGCCAGCTGACCTTCCTCGCGGTGCCCCGGCTCAGCCGCGCCCTCCACCAACTGCCGCACGGTTCCGACGTGGTGGTCGAGCTCGACGGCTCCTTCATGGACCACGCGGCCTACGAGACGCTCAGCGACTGGACCGCGGGGCACGTCGCCCACGGCGGGACGGTCGAGACGACCGGCCCCTCCGGTGCGAGGATCGCCGAGCCCACCCCCTCGGTCGCCGCCGCGCACACCTGCTGCCGACCCTGGACCCCGTGGCACAACCACCAGTGCGGCGAGCAGCCGGACGAGCGGCCCGACGAGGCCGTGCAGACCCCTCGCACGACGGGTCTGAAGCTGGCCAGCGGCATCGGCAAGTTCCAGCGGAACACGGCCCCGCTGGTCCGGGACGAGCTCGCGCGGCTCGCCCGGGAGGGCCAGACCCCCTCGCAGCTCTTCCTGACCTGCGCCGACTCCCGTCTCGTCACCAGCATGATCACGTCGAGCGGCCCCGGCGACCTGTTCACCGTGCGGAACGTCGGGAACCTCGTCCCCCTGCCCGGCGAGGAGAGCGGCGACGACTCGGTGGCGGCGGCGATCGAATACGCGGTGGAGGTGCTGCGGGTCGAGTCGATCACCGTCTGCGGCCACTCCGGCTGCGGCGCGATGCAGGCCCTGCTCAACGCCGGCCCGGACGACCCGCCGACCCCGCTCCGCCGCTGGCTGCGCCACGGCCGACCCAGCCTGGAGCGGATGGCGAGCCGGAGACACGCCTGGGCCCGGATCTCCGGGCGGCTACCGGCGGACGCGGTCGAGCAGCTCTGTCTGACCAACGTGGTCCAGCAGCTGGAGCACCTGCGGGCGTACGAGTCGGTGGCGCGGCGGCTCGCCGAGGGCACGCTCTCGCTGCACGGCGTGTACTTCCATGTGGGCGAGGCGCAGGCGTACCTCCTCTCCGGGACGGACGAGGTGCACTCGTACGACGACGTCTTCACCCAGGTCATGCCGACGGAGCCCCTGGAAGCGGCAAGGGCGTCCTGATCAGGGCCGGGCCAGAACGTCCTGATCGCCGGAAGGGCCGGGGCGTCCTGATCGAGGACAGGACAGCGCGTCCTGATCAGGGGCAGGCGAATGCCCCCTGAACACGGACGGGGCAGCGCGTCCTGAACCTTCCGCTCCCCCGGTCCGTGAGACTGTGTGGCCCCTTCTCCCACCGCTCGGGAGAAGGGGCCCCCGCACACCACGACGCTCACAGGTCTAAACCAATTTCCTGGATGCTCTTGTCACCCGGGCCTCCGACTGATGAGCTATGACGCGGGACACATACGCACAGAGGACGCCCTGGGAAAGGGAGATGTCGTGAGCAACGAAAGCCTGGCCAATCTGCTTCGGGAAGAGCGTCGATTTTCGCCGCCCGCCGAGCTGGCCGCGCACGCCAACGTGACGGCGGAGGCGTACGAGCAGGCCAAGGCGGACAGGCTGGGCTTCTGGGCCGAGCAGGCCAAGCGCCTGACCTGGGCCACCGAGCCGACCGAGACCCTCGACTGGTCGAACCCGCCGTTCGCCAAGTGGTTCGCGGACGGCGAGCTGAACGTCGCGTACAACTGCGTCGACCGGCACGTCGAGGCCGGCCACGGCGACCGGGTCGCGATCCACTTCGAGGGCGAGCCGGGCGACAGCCGCTCGATCACCTACGCCGAGCTCAAGGACGAGGTCTCCAGGGCGGCCAACGCCCTGACCGAGCTGGGCGTCCGCAAGGGCGACCGCGTCGCCGTCTACCTGCC
Source organism: Streptomyces aureus (assembly GCF_001418135.1). Classification (GTDB taxonomy): domain Bacteria; phylum Actinomycetota; class Actinomycetes; order Streptomycetales; family Streptomycetaceae; genus Streptomyces; species Streptomyces aureus_A. Next base: position 20,227 of record NZ_LIPQ01000310.1, on the reverse strand, counting down.
GATGATCCCCGAGGCGGCCATCACGATGCTGGCCTGCGCCCGCGTCGGCGCCGCCCACTCGGTGGTCTTCGGCGGCTTCTCGGCCGACGCCGTGGCCTCGCGCATCCAGGACGCCGACGCCAAGCTGGTCGTCACCGCCGACGGCGGCTACCGCCGCGGCAAGCCGAGCGCCCTCAAGCCGGCCATCGACGAGGCCGTCGCCAAGTGCCCGCAGGTCGAGCACGTCCTCGTGGTCCGCCGTACGGGCCAGGAGACCGCGTTCACCGAGGGCCGCGACGTGTGGTGGGACGACGTCGTCGCCCGCCAGTCCGCCGAGCACACCCCGGAGGCCTTCGAGGCGGAGCACCCGCTCTTCATCCTCTACACCTCGGGCACCACGGGGAAGCCGAAGGGCATCCTGCACACCTCCGGCGGCTACCTCACCCAGGCCGCGTACACGCACCACGCCGTCTTCGACCTCAAGCCGGAGACCGACGTCTACTGGTGCACCGCCGACATCGGCTGGGTCACCGGGCACTCGTACATCGTCTACGGCCCGCTGGCCAACGGCGCGACGCAGGTCATGTACGAGGGAACCCCGGACACCCCGCACCAGGGGCGGTTCTGGGAGATCGTGCAGAAGTACGGCGTCACCATCCTCTACACGGCGCCGACCGCGATCCGCACGTTCATGAAGTGGGGCGACGACATCCCCGCCAAGTTCGACCTCTCCAGCCTCCGCGTGCTGGGCTCGGTCGGCGAGCCGATCAACCCCGAGGCCTGGGTCTGGTACCGCGAGCACATCGGCGCCGGCAGCACCCCGATCGTGGACACCTGGTGGCAGACCGAGACCGGCGCGATGATGATCTCGCCGCTGCCGGGCGTCACCGAGACCAAGCCGGGCTCCGCGCAGCGCCCGCTGCCGGGCATCGCCGCGACCGTCGTCGACGACGAGGCCAACGAGGTGCCGAACGGCGGCGGCGGCTACCTGGTCCTCACCGAGCCGTGGCCGTCGATGCTCCGCACCATCTGGGGCGACGACCAGCGCTACATCGACACGTACTGGTCCCGCTTCGAAGGCAAGTACTTCGCCGGTGACGGGGCGAAGAAGGACGAGGACGGCGACATCTGGCTGCTCGGCCGGGTCGACGACGTCATGCTCGTCTCCGGTCACAACATCTCGACCACCGAGGTCGAGTCGGCCCTCGTCTCGCACCCGGCCGTCGCCGAGGCGGCCGTCGTCGGCGCCGCCGACGAGACCACCGGTCAGGCGATCGTCGCCTTCGTCATCCTGCGCGGTACGGCCAGCGAGGACGAGAACCTGGTCGCCGAGCTCCGCAACCACGTCGGCGCGACCCTCGGCCCGATCGCCAAGCCGAAGCGCGTCCTCCCGGTGGCCGAGCTGCCGAAGACCCGCTCGGGCAAGATCATGCGGCGTCTGCTGCGTGACGTGGCGGAGAACCGCGAGCTGGGCGACGTCACGACGCTGACCGACTCCTCGGTCATGTCGCTCATCCAGACCCAGCTGCCGTCCGCCTCCAGCGAGGACTGAGCCCGGCCGTACGGACGAAGCACTCCGCCGTACGACGCGAGACGCCCGCCCCGTGCCAGTGGGGGCGGGCGTCTCGCTTGCCCCTCCCCGAAGGGACGAAAGCCGCAAATATCCCTAAAGTGAATCTCGCCGGACCCACCCCACGCTCGTTAGGTACAGTAACGATCGCGTCAACGACGCGACAAGAAGACCTAGGTGCGCCGGGAAGTCTGGTCGGCATGTGCTCAGTCCTGCCCACCCGACCGGAGGTTTTCCCCACGTGGCCGCGCCCGCCCCCACCGACCGCAAGTTCCTCGGCCGTCTCCCCCTGCCCGAGCGCCGGTACCTCACCGACGCCCTGCGCACCGAGACCGTCGGTGGTGTCCTGCTCCTCGTCGCCGCCGTCGTCGCCCTCATCTGGGCCAACACGCTGAGCGGCAGCTACGAGTCCGTCAGCGACTTCCACATGGGCCCCGCCGCCCTCGGCCTCGACCTGTCGATCCAGCACTGGGCGGCCGACGGGCTCCTCGCGATCTTCTTCTTCGTCGCCGGCATCGAGCTCAAGCGCGAACTCGTCGCGGGCGAACTGCGCAACCCCAAGGCCGCCGCGCTCCCCGTCATCGCCGCGATCTGCGGCATGGCCGCGCCCGCCCTCGTCTACGCCCTGGTCAACACCCTCGGCAACGGCTCGATGGACGGCTGGGCCGTCCCCACCGCCACCGACATCGCGTTCGCGCTCGCCGTCCTCGCCGTGATCGGCACCTCGCTGCCCTCCGCGCTGCGCGCCTTCCTGCTCACCCTCGCCGTCGTCGACGACCTCTTCGCGATCCTGATCATCGCGGTCTTCTTCACCAGCGACCTGAACTTCGCCGCGCTCGGCGGCGCCTTCGCCGGACTGCTCCTCTTCTGGCTGCTGCTCCGCAAGGAGGTCCGCGGCTGGTACGTGTACGTCCCGCTGGCCCTGGTCATCTGGGGCCTGATGTACAACAGCGGCGTCCACGCCACCATCGCCGGTGTCGCCATGGGCCTGATGCTCCGCTGCACCACCCGGGAGGGCGAGAAGCACTCCCCCGGCGAGCACATCGAGCACCTCGTACGCCCGCTCTCGGCCGGCCTCGCCGTGCCCCTGTTCGCCCTCTTCTCGGCCGGCGTGAGCATCTCCGGCGGCGCGATCCACGACGTCTTCACCCAGCCCGTCACCCTCGGCGTCGTCCTCGGTCTCCTCGTCGGCAAGGCGGTCGGCATCTTCGGCGGCACCTGGCTGGCCGCCCGCTTCACCCGTGCGGAGCTCAACCCCGACCTGACCTGGCCGGACGTCTTCGCCGTCGCCACTCTCGCCGGAATCGGCTTCACCGTGTCGCTGCTCATCGGCGAGCTCGCCTTCGCCGGGGACGAGGCCCTCACCGAGGAGGTGAAGGCCGCGGTCCTCATCGGCTCGCTCCTCGCGGCCGTCCTCGCCTCCGTCCTGCTGAAGCTGCGGGTCCGCAGGTACCAGGCCCTGGTCTCCGACGAGGAGCGCGACGACGACGAGGACGGCATCCCCGACATCTACGAGCAGGACAACCCGGCGTACCACCTGCGGATGGCCGAGATCTACGAGAAGAAGGCCGCGGAACACCGAGAGCGCGCCCAACTGGCGGGGGCACCGCGCGACGGGGCCGACCGTCCGGCATGATCTGAGTCGGACCGCGTAGAAGAGAACTCGGACCGCAGAAGAGAAGAGGGAGCAGCGATGAGCGACCCGTACGACGGAACCGAGCGCAGCCTCGGCCAGCTGGTCGCCTCGGCGACCGCCGAGATGTCCGCACTGGTGCACGACGAGCTCGCCCTGGCGAAGGCCGAGATCAGGCAGGACGTCAAGCGCGGTGTGATCGGGAGCGCGGCCGGCATCACCGCCGCGGTCGTACTGCTGTTCTCGCTGCCGATGCTGAGCTTCGCGCTCGCGTACGCCATCAACACCTGGACCGGCGGGCACAACGGCAACGGGGGCTGGAACCTCGTCTGGTGCTTCCTGCTGTCCTTCGCGGCGAACGTGCTGCTCGCGGTGCTGCTCGGCGTGATCGCGTACGCCAAGTTCAAGAAGGTCAAGCCGCCGGAGAAGTCCATCGCCTCGGCCAAGCAGACGGCCGCGGTGATCTCCACCGTCAAGCCGCACCCGCGTCCGGAGCACTCCAAGGAGCTGGACAAGGCACTGGACAAGGCGCTGGACAAGGCCCCCACTGTGGCACGCTCGTCCGTATGACCCTCCCCGAGAGCAGCAACGGCGGGCCCGTCCGGCTCGACGGACCGTGGACCCATCGCGACGTGGCCGCCAACGGCGCCCGCTTCCACATCGCCGAGATGGGCGACGGCCCGCTGGTGCTGCTCCTGCACGGCTTCCCGCAGTTCTGGTGGACCTGGCGCCATCAGCTGCCGCTCCTCGCCGAGGCCGGGTTCCGGGCCGTCGCGATGGACCTGCGCGGGGTCGGCGGCAGCGACCGCACCCCCCGGGGTTACGACCCCGCCAACCTGGCCCTCGACGTCACCGGTGTGATCCGCTCGCTGGGCGAGCCGGACGCGGCGCTCGTCGGGCACGACCTGGGTGGCTACCTCGCCTGGACGGCTGCCGTCATGCGGCCCAAGCTGGTGCGCCGGCTCGCGGTCTCGTCGATGCCGCACCCGCGCCGCTGGCGTTCGGCGATGCTCTCCGACTTCGCCCAGTCGCGGGCCGGTTCGCACATCTGGGGCTTCCAGCGGCCGTGGCTGCCGGAGCGTCAGCTCGTCGCGGACGACGCGGCGCTGGTGGGCGAGCTGATCCGGGACTGGTCGGGGCCGCAGCCCGTCCGCGCCTCCGAGGAGCGGGCGATCGAGGTGTACCGGCGGGCGATGCTGGTCCCGTCGACGGCGCACTGCTCGATCGAGCCGTACCGCTGGATGGTGCGGTCCCTGGCCCGCCCGGACGGCATCCAGTTCAACCGGCGCATGAAGCGGCCGGTGCGGGTGCCGACGCTGCATCTGCACGGCTCCCTGGACCCGGTGATGCGCACCCGCAGCGCCGCGGGGTCGGGCGAGTACGTGGAGGCGCCGTACCGCTGGCGGCTCTTCGACGGGCTCGGTCACTTCCCGCACGAGGAGGATCCGGTGGCCTTCTCGACGGAGCTCGTCAACTGGCTGAAGGACCCCGAGCCGGACCGCTGACGGGGTCCCGGCCGACCGCTGACGGGGTCCCGGCCGACCGCTGACGGTCCCTCTGGCCGCTCCGGTGCGTACAGACTTCCTTCGAACGGCCATGTGCCTCGCGCATACTCCAATTGGCGGGCCCGCGGGCGGTTACCGACCTTGGGGCACGGGCAGACGTCGAGGTATGGGCTGGACGCACGACTACGGTGACACGACAGCACGCAACCGCCGCTCGGCCGCAGGGCAGGGCTCCCGCGAGGGAGCAGGACCTCCGGACCCGGGCGGAGCGCACGCCGCACAGGGGGTGGGGATCTCACGCATCCTCCAACGCCGGGCCCGCTGGGTCTCGGCCCGGCTCAGGCATCCCCGCGACACCCCGTAACGACACCCTGACAGCACGACACCCCTGACAGCGCCGCGGGCGCCCTGGCCGCAGAGGCCCGGGCGCCCGTGGCCACGGAGGGGCCAGGGGCCCGGCCCCGGGGGTCGCAGCGGCCTACAGCGCGCAGGCCTGGGTGTCGACCTGCTGGTTCGCCGTCCTGCCGAGCTCGATGTCCTCGCGGATCTCGTCGACGGTCAGGGCGTAGCCGGTGTTCGCGTCGTCGAGGGAGCGGGCGAAGATCACGCCGGACACCTCGCCGTCGACGGTGAGCAGCGGGCCGCCGGAGTTGCCCTGGCGGACCGTCGTGTACAGCGAGTACACGTCCCTGCGCACCTCGCCCCGGCGGTAGATGTCGGGTCCGTCCGCGTTGATTCGGCCACGCACGCGTGCCGAGCGCACGTCGTACGAGCCGTTCTCCGGGAATCCGGCGACGATCGCGCTGTCGCCGCTGCGGGCGTCCTCGTCGGTGAAGGTCAGCGGCGTGGCCTTGAGGTCCGGCACGTCCAGGACGGCGATGTCGCGCTGCCAGTCGTAGAGGACGACCTTGGCGTCGTAGAGCCTGCCCTCGCCGCCTATCTGGACGGTCGGCTCGTCGACGCCGCCGACGACGTGGGCGTTGGTCATGATGCGGCGGTCGGCGAAGACGAACCCGGTGCCTTCGAGGACCTTGCCGCAGCTCTGCGCGGTGCCGACGACCTTCACGATGGAGCGCTGGGCGCGGGCCGCGACCGGGCTCCGGGCGAGCTCCGGGTCGGGAGGCATGACCGGGGTGATCGGCTCGTTGGCGAAGGGGCTGAAGACCGGCGGGAAGCCGCTGCGGGCCAGGGTGGAGCTGAAGTCGTCGAACCAGCGGGACGCCTGATCGGGCATCACCTGCTCGACGCCGAGCAGGACCTTGGAGTTCCGTACCTCCTTGCCCAGGGTGGGCATGGTGGTACGGGCGAGGCCCGAGCCGATCAGCCAGGCCACGAGCAGCATCGCGACGACGTTGACCAGGGCGCCGCCGGTGGCGTCGAGGGCGCGAGCGGGCGACCAGGTGATGTGGCGGCGCAGTTTGTTGCCCAGGTGGGTGGTGAACGCCTGGCCGACGGAGGCGCAGACGATGACCACCATCACGAAGACGACCGTCGCCGTGGTCGAGACCTCGCTGTTGTCGGTGAGCTGGTCCCAGAGGATCGGCAGCAGCAGTACGGCGACGAGGCCGCCGCCGAGGAAGCCGATCACCGACAGGATGCCGACCACGAAGCCCTGGCGGTAGCCGATGATCGCGAACCAGACGGCGGCGAGCAGCAACAAGATGTCCAGCACGTTCACCGTCAATTGCCTCGCAGATTCGTTTCCGGTCGCCGGGGATCAGCCAGTCCGCCGGGGTTCAGCCTGTCATGAGCGCCAGTCGAGCGGGACCTGCTTGGACCGGTCCCAGGGGCGCTCCCAGCCGGAGAAATGCAGCAGTCTGTCGATCACTCCGGCTGTAAAACCCCAGACCAGAGCGGACGCGACCAGGAACGCGGGGCCCTGGTGGCCGCTCGGATGGACCGCGGTCGCGCGGTTCGCCGGATCCGTGAGATCTGCCACGGGCACGGTGAAGACCCGCGCGGTCTCGCCGGGGTCGACGACGCCGACGGGGCTGGGGGCGCGCCACCAGCCGAGGACCGGGGTGACGACGAAGCCGCTGACCGGGATGTAGAGCTGGGGAAGGACGGCGAAGAGCTGGACGCCGGCCGGGTCGAGCCCGGTCTCCTCCTGGGCCTCGCGCAGGGCGGCGCGGAGCAGTCCGCCGTCCGCGGGGTCGCCGTCCGCGGGGTCGAGGGCGCCGCCGGGGAAGGAGGGCTGTCCGGCGTGCGAGCGGAGGCTGCCGGCCCGCTCCATGAGCAGCAGCTCGGGGCCGCGGTCGCCCTCGCCGAAGAGGACGAGGACGGCGGACTGCCGCCCGGCGCCGCTCGCGGGCGGCAGGAAGCGGCTCAGCTGCTCGGGCTCGACGTTGCGGGCGGCCCGGTCGACGGGCCCGAGCCAGTCGGGCAGCCCGTCCCTGCTGAGCAGCCCGCCGGTGCCGGGCCCGTGGATCTCTTCGTCAGTGCGCGTCATAGGCACCCCCGAGTTTCACAACGCGATCGATGTACGGGTTCGTTCCCTCTGGAGCTCTTGCGGGTGGACCGGGGAACGGTCTCAGTCGTCGCTCGCGCCCAGTGGGGGCGCCGGGCGGCCCGGGTAGCCGGGCGGCGGGTCGAGCCGCTGGCCGGGGAAGCCGCCCATCTCGTACTTGAGCAGCTTCCTCGCCTTCTCGGGGTCGGTCTCGCCCTCCCCGTACGACGGGCAGAGGTGGGTGATCGGGCAGGCGCCGCAGGCCGGCTTGCGGGCGTGGCAGATGCGGCGGCCGTGGAAGATCACCCGGTGCGAGAGCATCGTCCACTCGCTCTTCGGGAAGATCGTGGCGACCTCGGCCTCGATCTTCACCGGGTCGTCGGACTCGGTCCACCGCCAGCGCCGGACGAGCCGCATGAAGTGGGTGTCGACGGTGATGCCGGGGACCCCGAAGGCGTTGCCCAGGACGACGAAGGCGGTCTTGCGGCCGACGCCGGGGAGCTTGACGAGGTCTTCGAGGCGGCCGGGGACCTCGCCGCCGAAGTCGTCCCGGAGGGCGGCGGCGAGGCCCATGATCGACTTGGTCTTGGCGCGGAAGAAGCCGGTGGGGCGGATGAGCTCCTCGACCTCCTCGGGCACGGCGGCGGCGAGGTCCTCGGGCGTGGGGTACTTCGCGAAGAGGGCCGGGGTGGTCTGGTTGACCCGCAGGTCGGTGGTCTGGGCCGAGAGGACCGTGGCGACGAGCAGCTCGAAGGGGTTGCGGAAGTCGAGCTCCGGATGGGCGTACGGGAAGACCTCGGCGAGTTCGCGGTTGATCCTGCGGGCCCGGCGGACCATCGCGAGCCGCGACTCGGGCTTGGCGGGCTTCGCGGACTCGGCGGCCTTCGCGGGCTTCGCGGGCTTCGCGGACTCGGCGGCCTTCGCGGGCTTCGCGGGCTTCGCGGACTCGGCGGCCTTCGCGGGCTTGGCGGGCTTGGCCGCCTTGGCCGCCCTGGGGGAGTTCACGGGTTTCGCGGGCTCGGCGGGCTTCTCGGGCTTCACGGGCTTCCGATTTGCGGCTTTCGCCCGTTTCGACACGCCGTGTTCGCCCACGGCGGAATTACCTTCGGCCGACACTCTTTCAGCCCCCTTGGCCTGCGCTCTCACCGGCGAGTTGGACACCCGGCCAGCCTAGGGGCCACCACCGACATCCGCCCCGGGCGTGGCCGATCAGCGCCCAATCGGGCCCCTGACGTACGGACGAGCGACTCGGTACGTCAAACTTGTTGTGATTGATCGCACGGTTTTGTACGTCCGGCATCATGGGACGCAGGTCCCTGAGCAGGTCGACAGTATGGAGAGAACTCGTGGACGACGTTCTGCGGCGCGCCCCGCTCTTCGCGGCGCTCGATGACGAGCAGGCTGCCGAGCTGCGCGCCTCGATGAGTGAGGCGACGCTCGCCCGTGGCGACGCGCTCTTCCACGAGGGCGACCCCGGCGACCGCCTGTACGTGGTCACCGAGGGCAAGGTGAAGCTGCACCGCACCTCCCCCGACGGCCGGGAGAACATGCTGGCCGTCCTCGGCCCCGGCGAGCTGATCGGTGAGCTGTCGCTCTTCGACCCGGGCCCGCGCACCGCCACCGCGACCGCGCTGACCGAGGTCAAGCTGCTCGGCCTGGGCCACGGCGACCTCCAGCCCTGGCTGAACGCCCGCCCCGAGGTGGCCACCGCGCTGCTGCGCGCCGTCGCCCGCCGACTGCGCAAGACCAACGACCAGATGTCCGACCTGGTCTTCTCCGACGTGCCGGGCCGGGTCGCCCGCGCGCTCCTCGACCTGTCGCGCCGCTTCGGTGTGCAGTCGGAGGAGGGCATCCACGTCGTCCACGACCTCACCCAGGAGGAGCTGGCCCAGCTGGTCGGCGCCTCCCGCGAGACGGTCAACAAGGCGCTCGCCGACTTCGCCCAGCGCGGCTGGCTGCGCCTGGAGGCCCGCGCCGTGATCCTGCTGGACGTGGAGCGCCTCGCGAAGCGCTCGCGGTAAGCGTCCTCGTACGCGAAAGGGCCGCCCCNNGGGGCGGCCCTTTCGCGTACGCCCACGGGCTCGCCGTCAGCGCTTCGAGCCGTCGACGATCACCGGCGCCGAGGAGCCGTTCGCGCAGGGCACGGTGTAGATCGGGTTCTTCGCCGCGGCGTCCTTGAACGCGTCGATGCACTGGTTCATCAGGACACGGTCGGTCAGCGAGTCGTTGAGGATCTTGTTGGCGCGGGCGATGCCCTCCGCCTCGATCCGGCGCCGGTCGGCCTCGGCCTTGGCCGTACGGGCGGCCTCGGTGGCGCGCTCGGTGGCCTGCTGCTGCTGGATCTTGCGGTCGATCTGGCCCTGGAGGGCGTCCGAGGGCTTCACGTTGCGCAGGTTGACCGTGGTCACGTCGATGCCGCGCGGAACCAGGCGCTCCTTGATCAGGGTGCCGATCTCGGCGTTGATCTTCTCGCGGTCGGACGCGTAGCCCTGCTCGCTGGTGTAGCGGGCGAAGACGTTACGGACGATCTCCCGGCTGTCCGGGTAGACGAGGCGCTGCTGGATGGAGTCCTCGCTGCCCGCGAGCTTGTAGAGCTCCACGGCCTTGGTCGGGACGACGGCCCACTTCACGGTCACCTCGACGTACATGACACCGCCCTGCGAGGAACGGACCTCGACCACGTCCTTGTCGGAGAGGTTGAGGTCGACCGGGCGGGTCGAGAAGGTGGTGACGTCGGTGAAGGGCGACTTCACGTGCATGCCGGAGGTCATGGGCGAGCCGACCTTGCCGAAGGCGACCGGCACACCGACCTCGTACGCGCTGATCACGTACGTCATGCTCACGATGAGCGAGAACACGCCGGCCAGGACCGCGCCGAGGGCGCCGAACTTCAGCCCCTTGGAGTCGTTGGCTCGGCCGACGAAAAAGAGCACCACTGCGGCTATGACCAGCAGGATGGCGATGACGAACACGGGCGTTCCCCCCGAAAGCTACGACCAGAAGTAAGCGGAGCGTAAAGCACAGGTCAAGACGACCGACGCGCCGGGGGCCCGCTCGGTTCCGGATCGGGAGAACTCCGCCCCGACGCTCAGACCAGACCGCGGTCCCTCAGGTACTCCAGCTGCGCCCGTACGGACAGCTCGGCCGCAGGCCACAGCGAGCGGTCCACGTCCGCGTACACATGGGCGACGACCTCCGCGGCCGTCCGGTGGCCGCTCTCGACCGCCGTCTCCACCTGGGCCAGTCGGCTCGCCCGGTGCGCCAGATAGAACTCCACGGCCCCCTGGGCGTCCTCCAGGACCGGTCCGTGCCCCGGCAGGACCGTGTGCACGCCGTCGTCGACGGTGAGCGAGCGCAGCCGCCGCAGCGAGTCCAGGTAGTCGCCGAGGCGACCGTCCGGATGGGCCACCATCGTCGTGCCGCGCCCCAGGATGGTGTCGCCCGTCAGGACGGCCCGGTCGGCCGGCAGGTGGAAGGAGAGCGAGTCGGAGGTGTGGCCGGGCGTCGGGACGACCCGCAGCTCCAGACCGCCGACGGCCACCACGTCCCCCGCGCCGAGCCCCTCGTCGCCGAGCCGCAGCGCCGGGTCGAGGGCCCGTACGGGCGTCCCGGTCAGCTCGGCGAAGAGCCCGGCGCCCTCGGCGTGGTCCGGGTGGCCATGGGTCAGCAGCGTGAGCGCGACCCGCTTGCCGAGCTTCTCGGCGGTGTCGATCACATGGCGCAGATGACTCTCGTCGAGCGGCCCCGGGTCGACGACGACGGCGAGGTCGGAGCCGGGCTCGGAGAGCAGCCAGGTGTTGGTGCCGTCGAGGGTCATCGCGGACGGGTTCGGCGCGAGGACGTTCACGGCGCGGTCGGTCGCGGGCCCGGAGACCACGAGGCCGCGCGGCTGGCCGGGCAGGGCGGCGGCGTCGCTCATCGGGCACCTCCCCTCGGGATGATCTTGGTGAACTCCTCGTGGCCCGGCCAGCTCAGGACCAGCTCGTCGCCGTCCAGACGCGCCTGGGCGAGCACGGGGGTCATGTCCTGCTCCCGCGCCCCCGCGAGGGCCTCGGCGGCCGTGCCGTACGGCTCCAGGGTGCGCAGGGTCGAGATCGTCGGCGGCATCATCGTCAGCTCGCCCCGGTCGTAGCCGGCCGCGGCCTCCGCCGGGCGGATCCAGACGGTCCGGTCGGCCTCCGTGGAGGCGTTGCGGGTGCGCTGCCCGGCCGGCAGGGCGGCCACGAAGAACCAGGTGTCGTACCGGCGCCGCTCGAACTCCGGCGTGATCCAGCGGGCCCACGCGCCGAGCAGGTCGGAGCGGACGACGAGCCCGCGCCGGTCCAGGAAGTCGGCGAAGGAGAGCTCCCGGGCGACGAGCGCCTCGCGGTCCCGCTCCCAGTCCGCGCCGGTCGTGTCGCCGACGACCGTGTCCTCGGTCTCCCCGGCGAGCAGGACGCCCGCCTCCTCGTACGTCTCGCGCACGGCGGCGCAGACCACGGCCTGGGCCTGCGCGGGGTCGTCGAGGCCGAGCCGGGCCGCCCAGGTCTCCAGGGAGGGCCCCGCCCAGCGCACCGGGTGTTCGTCGCGCGGGTCGACCCCGCCGCCGGGGTAGGCGTACGCGCCGCCCGCGAAGGCCATCGAGGCGCGGCGGCGCAGCATGTGGACGTCGGGACCGGCGGCCCCGTCCCGCAGCAGCAGGACGGTGGCGGCGCGCCGCGGCGCCACCGGGGTGAGCTCACCGGCGGCGAGGGCGCGGATGCGGTCGGGCCACTCGGGCGGGTACCACTGACCATTCGACATGGCCGGATGCTATGCGCAAGCACTTGAATGCACGAGAGCCGGTTCTCGCCGGGTGGACCCTTGCGGGCCCGCGCGGGAGAACCGGCTCCGTGTCGCGTACGGAAGGTCGTACGGCGGAGGGTCAGGCCTCGACGAGCTCGACCTGGACCTCGACCTCGACCGGGGCGTCGAGCGGCAGCACGGCCACGCCGACGGCGCTGCGCGCGTGCACGCCCTTGTCGCCGAGGACCGCGCCCAGCAGCTCGCTGGCGCCGTTGATGACGCCCGGCTGCCCGGTGAAGTCGGAGGCGGAGGCGACGAAGCCGACGACCTTCACGACCCGCTTGATCCGGTCGAGGTCACCGGCGACCGACTTCACGGCCGCGAGGGCGTTCAGCGCGCAGGTGGCGGCGAGCTTCTTGGCCTCCTCGGCGGTGACCTCGGCGCCGACCTTGCCGGTCAGCTGGAGTTCGCCGCCCACCATCGGGAGCTGGCCCGAGGTGTAGACGTAGACGCCCGACTGCACGGCCGGCTGGTAGGCGGCCAGCGGCGGCACCACGGCGGGCAGGGTCAGGCCGAGTTCGGCGAGCTTCGCCTCGACGGCCCCGCTCACGACTTGGCCCGCTTCAGGTAGGCCACGAGCTGCTCGGGGTTGTTCGGCCCGGGCACGACCTGGACGAGCTCCCAGCCGTCCTCGCCCCAGGTGTCCAGAATCTGCTTGGTCGCGTGCACCAGAAGCGGCACCGTGACGTACTCCCACTTGGTCATGGGCCCGACTGTATCCGCTGACGCGGGGCGGCTCTCCGAGGCGGCCCTGAACCGGCCCCCGGGGGGCTTCTCAGGGGCGGCCTCCTGATTGGGCGCGGCCGCCAGTGGTTAGGCTCGACAGCGTGAGCAGGCTCCAGGTCGTCAGCGGCAAGGGCGGTACCGGTAAGACGACGGTCGCCGCCGCCCTCGCGCTCGCCCTCGCGACGGAGGGCAAGCGCACCCTTCTCGTCGAGGTCGAAGGCAGACAGGGCATCGCACAGCTCTTCGAGACGGAGGCCCTTCCGTACGAGGAACGCAAGATCGCCGTCGCCCCGGGCGGCGGGGAGGTGTACGCGCTGGCGATCGACGCCGAGCGCGCGCTCCTCGACTACCTCCAGATGTTCTACAAACTGGGCACCGCGGGGCGGGCCCTGAAGAAGCTCGGCGCGATCGACTTCGCGACGACGATAGCGCCGGGCGTACGGGACGTCCTGCTGACCGGCAAGGCGTGCGAAGCGGTCCGGCGGCGCGAGAAGCACGGCGGCCACACCTACGACCACGTGGTCATGGACGCGCCGCCCACCGGCCGCATCACCCGCTTCCTCAACGTCAACGACGAGGTGGCCGGCCTGGCGCGGATCGGCCCGATACACAACCAGGCGCAGGCCGTCATGCGGGTCCTCAAGTCCCCCGAGACGGCCGTGCACCTGGTGACCCTCCTGGAGGAGATGCCGGTCCAGGAGACCGCGGACGGCGTCGCGGAGCTCCGCGCGGCCGAACTGCCGGTGGGGCGGGTCGTGGTGAACATGGTCCGGCCGCACGTCCTCGACGAGGCGGCGGTACGGGCCGCCTCCGGCGACCACCGGGACGCGATCGCCAGAACGCTGGCCTCCGTGGGCGTCGCGGGCGGTACGACGCTCGTCGAGCCGCTCCTCGACCAGGCGTCCGAGCACGCCCGGCGGGTGGAGCTGGAGCGGGCGCAGCGCGCTGTCCTGGACGCCATCGGCGTGCCGTCGTACGAGCTCCCGTTCCTGGGGGACGGGGCGGACATCGCGGGTCTCTACCGGCTTGCGAAGGAACTGCGGAAGCAAGGGGTGGGCGCGTGACGGAGAAGTCCCCCGAGACGCACGGGCTCGACGCCGTTCCCGTCCTGGAGCTCGACCCGCTGATCGACGACCTCGGCACCCGCATCATCGTCTGCTGCGGCGCGGGCGGGGTCGGCAAGACGACGACGGCGGCGGCGCTCGGCGTGCGGGCGGCGGAACGCGGCCGCCGGGTCGTCGTCCTCACCATCGACCCGGCCCGCCGCCTCGCCCAGTCGATGGGCATCGACTCCCTCGACAACACCCCGCGCAAGGTCGACGGCATCAAGGGCTCCGACGGCGGCGAACTGCACGCGATGATGCTGGACATGAAGCGGACCTTCGACGAGATCGTCGAGGCGCACGCGGAGCCCGACCGGGCGCGGGCGATCCTGGAGAACCCCTTCTACCAGTCTCTTTCGGCCGGGTTCGCCGGCACGCAGGAGTACATGGCGATGGAGAAGCTGGGCCAGCTCAGGGCGCGCGACGAGTGGGACCTGATCGTCGTGGACACCCCGCCGTCCCGCTCGGCGCTGGACTTCCTGGACGCGCCGAAGCGGCTCGGGTCGTTCCTCGACGGGAAGTTCATCAAGCTGCTCATGGCGCCGGCGAAGGTGGGCGGCCGGGCCGGGATGAAGTTCCTGAACGTCGGCATGTCGATGATGACGGGGACCCTCGGCAAGCTGCTGGGGGGTCAGTTCCTCAAGGACGTGCAGACGTTCGTCGCGGCGATGGACACGATGTTCGGAGGTTTCCGGACCCGCGCCGACGCCACGTACAAGCTGCTCCAGGCCCCTGGCACGGCCTTCCTCGTGGTGGCCACGCCGGAGCGGGACGCGCTGCGGGAGGCCGCGTACTTCGTGGAGCGGCTGGACGCCGAGGAGATGCCGCTGGCGGGTCTCGTCCTCAACCGCGTGCACGGCAGCGCCGCCGCCCGGCTTTCGGCCGAGCGGGCGCGGGCCGCGGCGGAAAATCTTGACGAGGGGCGCATTGTGGATCAGGGGGCCGGGAAGACTGACCGGAGTGGCTCCCCGGCCACCGAGCCCGAGCTGTCAGACCTCGCCACCGCCGCCACCGCCGTACCTCCCGTACCCCAGGCTGCCCCCACAGCCGACCCGGCACAGGATTCAGCTGTAGACGACGCAGAGCAAGCAGTGCACGGAGACGACTCAGACGTACGACATCTCACCGCGGGACTTCTGCGCCTGCATGCCGAGCGCATGCGGGTGCTCGCGCGTGAGCAGCGCACGCGTGACCGCTTCACCGCGCTTCACCCCGAGGTGGCGGTGACCGAAGTGGCGGCCCTGCCCGGCGATGTGCACGACCTCGCCGGGCTGCGGGCCATCGGCGACCGGCTCACGGCCGGGCGGTAACCCTCGTCGTACGGACCCCTGTCGACGCCCGGGCCCTTGAGGTCCGACCCGTCGGGGCCCGGCCCACCGGGGCCTAGCCGACCGCGGCGTACGCCTCGTACGTCGCGTCGTCCTCGATCGCCACGGGCAGCAGGCCCGCTCCCCGCTCGTACTCCGTGCGCGCGGTCTCGAGGAGCCGGCGCCACGAGGTGACGGTCGGCCTGCGGCGCAGCAGGGCGCGGCGCTCGCGCTCCGTCATGCCGCCCCACACGCCGAACTCCACGCGGTTGTCGAGGGCGTCGGCGAGGCACTCGGTCCGCACCGGGCATCCGGTGCACACCGCCTTTGCCCTGTTCTGTGCCGCTCCCTGTACGAAAAGTTCATCCGGATCGGTAGTGCGGCAGGCCGCCTGCGCACTCCAGTCAGCTACCCAGCCCATACCGGCGCCGTCCTCTCCCGAATCGAGGCTCCCCCACGGCGGCAGCGGCATATTCACCGCTGCCAGTTGGGACGTTACGGAAGGTGGGCACAGCGCAACACCCCCTTCGGGCCCAATCTTGGATGGCCCGAACGGACTATGCGTGCGCGTCAGATCACCCAGGGGAGTGATCGAAGGACATGCGTGTGATAGCGGACATATCGCCTGGATACGCCCTTCTCTGACGGTGCCACTTCGGGCACCGTGTGACGCATGAGCCGGAATCGGACACGAGGTCCCCGTGTTTCGGGGTCACGGGAATTCATGCCGAAGTCACACCCGGGTCTTGATGCCAGACCACACTGCTGTGACAGTTGGGAGCAGCTTAGGCCAAGGCATATACGTGTGTCCGGCGAATGAGAACGTAGGCGTCCGACGTGTGCCTGCCGTCAGTTTCAGGGGACGAGTCGGCGGCACTCGGCCTCCACCAACGCCGGCATCCGGACGGCGCGGCTGCCGCCGGATGTCACGGTCTGGTACTCGAACGCTCCGAGAAGCCCCCGCTCCTGCGGTTCGCACATCACTACGGATTAGGCTGCCCCCCATGGCAAAGAAGCGCTCCGGCGGTGGTCTGACCGGGACCCAGCAGGCCGCCAAGTTCCTCGGTGTCAGTGTGCTCGCGGGAGCCGTGCTGGCGGGCATCGCCCTGCCCGCGGCCGGCGCACTGGGCCTGGCCGCGAAGGGCACGGTCGAGGGATTCGACGAGATCCCCTCCAACCTGAAGACCCCACCGCTGAGTCAGCGCACCAGGATCCTCGACTCCGAGGGCGGCCTGATCGCCACGGTCTACTCGCGGGACCGCACGGTCGTCCCGCTCGACAAGATCTCCCCGTACATGCAGAAGGCGATCGTCGCGATCGAGGACGGCCGCTTCTACGAACACGGGGCGATCGACCTCAAGGGTGTGCTGCGCGCGATCAACCGCAACGCGCAGTCGGGCGGGGTCGCGCAGGGCGCGTCCACCCTCACCCAGCAGTACGTGAAGAACGTCTTCGTCGAGGAGGCCGGTGACGACCCCGAGAAGGTCGCGCAGGCCACCCAGCAGACCATCGGCCGCAAGGTCCGCGAGCTGAAGTACGCGATCCAGGTCGAGGAGGAGCTGGGCAAGAAGAAGATCCTGGAGAACTACCTCAACATCACGTTCTTCGGGCAGCAGGCGTACGGCATCGAGGCCGCCTCCCAGCGCTACTTCTCCAAGCGCGCCGCCGACCTGAGCCTCGGCGAGGCGGCGATGATGGCCGGTCTCGTCCAGTCGCCCAGCCGCTACGACCCGATCAACGACATCCAGGAAGCCACCAAGCGCCGCAACGTGGTCCTCCAGCGGATGGCCGACGTGAAGGACATCAGCCAGGCCGAGGCGGACAAGGCGAAGGCCGCTCCGCTCAAGCTGAAGGTCAAGACCCCGAAGAACGGCTGCATCACCGCCGTCGACGGCGCCGGCTTCTTCTGCGACTACGTCCGCAAGACGATCCTCAGCGACCCGGTCTTCGGCAAGACGGCCGAGGAGCGCCAGAAGCTGTGGAACCTGGGCGGTCTCACCGTCAAGACCACGCTCGACCCGCGCGCCCAGGCCGCCGCCAACGAGGCCGCCGTCGCGAAGATCAACAAGGACGACGGGGTCGCCGCCTCGGTGGTGCAGGTCCAGCCCGGCACCGGCAAGATCCTCTCGATGAGCCAGTCCCGCCCGTACGGCCTGGACCAGAAGCAGCACCAGACCACGCTGAACCTCGCCGTCGGCAGCAAGATGGGCGGCACGACGTACGGCTTCCAGGTCGGCTCGACCTTCAAGCCGATCACGGCCGCGGCCGCGCTGGAGAAGGGTCTGAGCCCGGCGCAGAGCTTCGACACTCCGGCGCAGATCAACCTCCCGGAGAGCGACTTCACCCGGTGCGACGGCAAGCCGGCGGGGTACGCGAACTGGGAGGTGAACAACGAGGTCGAGTCGGAGAAGGGCATGTACGACATGACCAGCGCGCTCGGCAAGTCCATCAACACGTACTTCGCCAAGCTGGAGCAGATGGCCGGTCTGTGCGAGACGCTGACGATGGCGAAGAAGGTCGGCTACGAGCGCGAGCTGGGCAAGCCCATCAAGCAGAGCCCCTCGGCGACCCTCGGCAGCCTGGAGAGCACCCCGCTCGACATGGCGGTGGTCTACGCGACCTTCGCCAACCGCGGTATCCACTGCACCCCGATCATCCTCGAGTCCGTCAAGACCGCCAACGGCGACAAGCTCAACGTGCCGGACACCAAGTGCACCCGCGCGATGAGCGAGCGCACCGCCGACACCATCAACCAGATGCTGAAGGGCGTCGTCGAGGACGGCACGGGTACCAAGGCCGGCCTCAGCGACCGCGACAACGCGGGCAAGACCGGTACGACCAACGACCGCAAGGACGCCTGGTTCGTCGGCTACACCCCGAACCTCTCCACCGCCGTCTGGGTCGGTGACGACGTCGGCGAGAAGCAGTCGATGTACCGCATCACCATCGGCGGCGAGTACTACGACAAGGTCTGTGGTGGCTGCCTCCCCGGCCCCATCTGGAAGATCGCGATGACCGGGGCCCTGAACGCCTCCGAGACTCCGGGCTTCGCCCCCATCTCCGTACCGCGGGCCGAGAAGCCCAAGGACCCGGCGAAGGGCGACGAGGGCCCGAACAAGCCCCGTAAGCCGGGCGACGGCAAGCCGGGCGACACCAAGCCCCCGACCAACACGTTCCCGCCCATCACGATCCCGCCGGACCTCATCGGCGGCGGAAACGGCAACGGCGGCCGCGGAAACCGCTGACGCCACGCGGGCGCCGACGCTGACGTCACGCAGGCAACAGGAAGGGCGCCCCACCTCGGTGGGGCGCCCTTCCTCGTACCGCCTTCCGCGGCTCCGCGGTCGGCCCGCGGCCGGCCCGCCGGTCAGCCCGCGAGGAGCTTCTTCACGGAGGCGGCGACACGGCCGCCGTCGGCCTGGCCGGCCACCTTCGGGTTCACGATCTTCATGACGGCGCCCATGGCGCGCGGGCCCTCGGCGCCCGCCGCCCTGGCCTCCGCGACGGCCGCCGCGACGATCCCGTCGAGCTCCTCGTCGCTGAGCTGCTTCGGCAGGTACGCGTCGAGGAGGATCCCCTCCGCCTTCTCCCGCTCGGCCGACTCCAGGCGACCGCCCTGGGCGAAGGCTTCGGCGGCCTCGCGGCGCTTCTTCGCCTCCTTGGCGATCACCTTCTGCACCTCGTCGTCGGAGAGTTCGCGCTTGGTCTTGCCCGCGACCTCCTCCTTGGTGATCGCGGTGATGGTCAGCCGCAGGGTCGAGGAGCGCAGTTCGTCGCGCTCCCGGATCGCGGCGTTGAGGTCGGCCTGGAGCTTCGCCTTCAGCGTGGTCATGGGGTCAAGTGTGGCAGGTGTGCCGCCCCACCCGCCCGCGCATTTACGCCCGGAGGGTCTGCGACGATGGGGGGATGCGCGCACGGTACGGCATCCCCCTGAAGATCACTGCAGGCCTCACGGCGACGGCAGCCGCGGGAATCGTCTACGCGGCGGGCTTCGAGGCCCGCTCGTTCCGGCTCCGCCGAGTGACGGTTCCGGTGCTCCCGCCCGGCATGGCCGATCTGCGGGTCCTCCAGGTCTCCGACATCCACATGGTGAGCGGCCAGCGCAAGAAGCGCGCCTGGCTCCAGTCCCTCGCCGGGCTCCGCCCGGACTTCGTCGTCAACACCGGCGACAACCTCTCCGACCCGGAGGCGGTACCAGAGGTCCTCGACGCGCTGGGCCCGCTGATGGAGTTCCCGGGCGTGTACGTCTTCGGCTCCAACGACTACTACGGGCCCCGGCTCCGCAACCCCGCCCGCTACCTCCTCGAGAGGGCCCAGGGCCGGCACGGCCTCAACGGCAACAAGCCCGTCGTCGGCGCCGTCCACAACCCGTGGGAGGACATCAAGGACGGCTTCGACGCGGCGGGCTGGGTGGACCTCACCAACACCCGCGGCCGGCTCAAGCTCCCGCAGGCGGACCTCGCGTTCACCGGCCTCGACGACCCGCACATCAAGCGCGACCGGTACGAGCGGGTGGCCGGCGGCCCCGACGGGTCGGCCGACTTCTCGGTGGGCGTGGTGCACGCCCCGTACCTGCGCGCGCTCGACGCCTTCACGGACGACGGGTACGAGCTGCTCCTCGCCGGGCACACCCACGGCGGTCAGCTGTGCATCCCCTTCTACGGGGCGCTCGTCACCAACTGCGACCTGGACACCGACCGGGTGAAGGGCCTCTCCACCCACACGGTCGGCGACCGTACGGCCTACCTCCACGTCTCGGCGGGCTGCGGCACCAGCCGCTTCACCCCGGTCCGCTTCGCCTGCCCGCCCGAGGTCACTCTCCTCACGCTGACGGCCCGCGCCTGACCTCTCCGGTGGGGGCATGTTCACGCCGAACCGCGCGTCCGCCGTCCGGGCGTCCGCCGTGCTCCCCACCACCCGCAGGCCGTACGCGGCGGGCTTCCACGGGCCGGCCTCGCGATCGTCGGTCCGGACCGCATCCGACCTGCGCCGCGACCGCCCGGAAACCGGATTTCGCCTCAGCGCGCGCGTGGGCTAAAGTAATCGATGTCGCCGCGACGTGAACAACAGAGCAGCGACATCGGGGTGTAGCGCAGCTTGGCAGCGCGCTTCGTTCGGGACGAAGAGGTCGTGG
>NZ_LIPQ01000031.1 GCF_001418135.1 Streptomyces aureus | reverse complement strand
GTGGGCGGTCGTGGCCGCGGGCTCCCGCGGCCACGACCGCCCACAGCACCCAGATCACGCCCAGCAGCAGGCGGAGCCAGGCGGGGCTCAGGGGGATGCCGGGGACCATCAGGATCGCCTTGTCGAAGGCGTCGAGGAGGGTGAGGGCGCCGAGGACCACGGTGGTCCAGGCGAGGACGGGGCGGGTGGGGCGCAGGGCGAGGCCGAGGAGGGTCCACCAGACGCCGGTGAGGAGCAGTGCGAGGGCGGGGACGACCGTCGGGGTGAGGGCGAGCGTCGAGCCGGCGACGTCGAGGGCGAGGCCCGCCAGGCCGAGGAGGGTGGCGGCGAGCGCGAGGCGGTTGCCGCGCAGGCGGCGCCACCAGAGGGCGAAGCCGGCCAGGGCCAGGACGAGGGAGCTGCCGAGGGCGAGTTGGGTCTCGACGCGCTGGAGGCCGCGGGCGCCGTACCAGTCGCAGCCTGCCGGGAGGCGGCGCGCCTGGACGTTGTAGTCGGCGCAGACGAGGAGTTGGGCGAGTTTGACGGGTTCGCCGACGATCCGGTCGGTGTCGCCGGAGACGTCGCCGCGGCGCGCCCCGCAGCCGGGCAGGACGCCGGGGCTCGCGGCGCCGGTGTCGGACTGCCAGCAGTTGCCGCTGCCCTGGCCGTCCCACCAGACGTCGGTGCGGTTGGGGCGGGCGGCGCCGGACTTGTCGACCCCGAGGTGGTTGCCGGCGTAGCGGTTGTGATGGGACGTGTCGGTCTGCTTGCCCCAGGCGGACTCGCCGCGGATGAAGGCGGGGACGGCGTTGAGGTAGAAGGCGGCGCGCTGGTGGCCGTAGACCCAGTTGTTCTCGTAGAGGTTCCAGTTGCCGCCGGCGGTGATGATGCCGGTGCCGGGGGGCATGGAGATCTGGGGGCAGACGACGCCCTGTTCGTAGCCGCGCTCGACGGGCGGTCTGGCGCAGGTGCCGTCGGCGACGTAGGGGTAGTAGTTCTGGTTGTTGTCGTGGATCAGGTTGCGTTCGAAGCGGGCGTGGTTCTGCGGCAGTCCGGGGTGGCCGGGGAAGGCGGAGTCCATGGAGGCGCCGCCCATGTTGTGGTCGAACTCGTTGTCGTGGACCCAGACGGAGTCTCCGGCGGTGCCGGAGTAGCCGACCATGTTGTGGTGGCTGCGGCAGCCGGTGATCTCGATGGAGTAGCGGGGGACGTCGTAGCCGCGGCCGTCGTTGATGTCGGAGGCCGAGCCGGGGTAGATGCCTGAGTCGCCGTTGCCGTAGGACTCGCAGTTCTTGTAGAGGCCGTGGTCGGAGGCGAAGGTGAGGAAGCCGTACTCGTCGTTCCAGCGGGTGAGGACGTCGTCGATGACGAAGCCGTCGGCGGCGAGCACGTACAGCGAGTTGAACGTGGTGCGCTGGGCGGTGAAGTTGCGGAAGTAGACGCCGTCGCTGCCGTCGGCCCGCAGTGCGTTGAGCTTCTGGTACTTGGCGTCGATGACGACGTCGAGACGGGAGGCTCCGGTGCCCTCGATCTGGAGGTTCTTCTTGCCGAGGATGGCGACGAGGTTCTGGTTGTGCGGGCACCGCCGCTGCTGTTCGTAGCTGAGGATCTGGTAGCCGAGCGAGGACTTGGGCGCGTCGAGCGTGGCGCAGGCTCCGGTGGGCGGGGGCAGTGAGGGCTCCTCCTCGTACAGGCCGGGGAGGATAGCGATGGTCATGCCGGGCCGGTCGACGGCGTCGACGGCCTGCTGGAGGTGGCGGTGGCCGTCGCGGGCGCAGCGCTCGTAGAGGGTGCGGTTGCGGGCCTTGAGGGGGGCCGGGAAGCCGGAGATCCGGCTTTCGAAGGCGGTCCGGTCGGTCTTGCAGACGAGGAGGTCGGGTTCTCCGGTGCGGAGCTTCGGCACGGTGCCGGAGCCGTCGGGGAAGGTGACGGGCCGCTCCTCGTGGGCCTGGGCCCCGGGGGCGGTGAGCAGGGCCGCGGCGAGGGCCGCGAGCACGACCGAGAGCGCGAGGACGAACCTTCGGGTCCAGGACATGCGCGTGAGAGTAGAGGATTGTTCATCTTTTTTGACCCCTCGCGCAGCACCCGGTTTCCCGGCAGCTCACCCGCGGAGACCGGCATCCCGATTCGGCCATCGCCTTTCGGCGCCCCGTTGACGTGAGCCGCGCGGAATCCTACGGTCATGCATAGGATTCCCTTGTGGGCTTCCCTTGTGGGCTCAGGACAGGAGCGGGCGATGACCACGGAGCAGGCCGAGAAGCGCGAGCAGGCCAGGAAGACGGCCGAGGCGCTCGGCTACAGCACCGGTTTCGGCAACGAGCACAGCTCGGAGGCGATCCCCGGCGCGCTGCCGCACGGCCGCAACTCACCGCAGCGGGCACCCCTCGGTCTCTACGCCGAGCAGCTCAGCGGCAGTGCGTTCACCGAGCCGCGGGCGCACAACCGCCGCTCCTGGCTCTACCGGATCCGCCCCTCCGCGGCGCACCCGCCGTTCACCCGGACCGACAACGGCGACGTCCGGTCCGCGCCCTTCCACGAGACCGTGCCCGACCCCAACCGGCTGCGCTGGAACCCGCTGCCCGACCCGGCCCCCGGCACCGACTGGCTGGCCGGTCTGTGGACCCTCGGCGGCAACGGCGACGCGACCCAGCGGGCCGGCATGGCCGTGCACCTCTACCACACGAACGCCTCCATGGAGCGGGTGTTCGGCAACGCGGACGGCGAGCTGCTGATCGTCCCGGAGCGCGGCGACCTCCTCCTCCGCACCGAGCTGGGCCTGCTCGCCGTCCACCCCGGTGAGATGGCGCTGATCCCGCGCGGGGTCCGCTTCCGCGTGGACCTCCTGGAGGAGACCGCCCGGGGCTACGTCTGCGAGAACTACGGGGCTCCGTTCCAGCTCCCCGACCTCGGACCGATCGGCGCCAACGGTCTCGCCAACGCGCGTGACTTCCGGGCCCCGGTCGCCGCCTACGAGGACGTCGAGGGTCCGGTCGAGGTGGTCAACAAGTACTGCGGCAACCTCTGGTCGGCGACGTACGGCCACTCGCCGCTCGATGTCGTCGCCTGGCACGGCAACCACACCCCGTACGTCTACGACCTGCACCGTTTCAATGTCATCGGGACGATCTCGTACGACCACCCCGACCCGTCGATCTTCACGGTCCTCACCTCGCCCTCCGACACCCCGGGGCTCGCGAGCGTGGACTTCGTCGTCTTCGCCCCGCGCTGGCTGGTCGGCGAGGACACCTTCCGGCCGCCGTACTTCCACCGCAACGTGATGAGCGAGTACATGGGCCTCATCGAGGGCGCGTACGACGCGAAGGCGGAGGGCTTCGTGCCCGGCGGCGGTTCGCTGCACAACATGATGTCCGCGCACGGCCCCGACCGGGAGACCTTCGACCGGGCGAGCGCCGCCGAGCTGAAGCCGCAGAAGATCGACGACGGGCTTGCCTTCATGTTCGAGACCCGCTGGCCGGTGACCGCGACCCCGCAGGCCGCGGGCGCCGACCACCTGCAGAAGGGCTACGACGACGTATGGCAGGGTCTTGAGCGCCACTTCCGGCCGTAGTGTCTCGGCCGTAAGCCCGTAGCCTTCGTACGGAGAACCCGTGACCGCCTTCGCACCCGACTCGCTGGTCCTGAACCGCAAGCTGCCGCTCTGGTATCAGGTCTCGCAGTCGCTGCGCGCCTCGATACTGGGCCGCACGCCCGACGCCTCGCTCCGGCTCCCCACCGAGGAGCAGCTCGCGGCGCACTACGGCGTCAGCGTGCTCACGATGCGCCAGGCCCTCAAGGAACTGGAGGAGGAGGGCCTGATCAGCCGGCACCGGCGGCGCGGGACCTTCATCGAGCCGGGCGCCCGGCGCTCCACCCCGCGCCGGCTGCTCGGCTCGATCGACGCGATCGTGGCCCAGCAGTCGGGCGAGCGGACGACGGTCCTGGGGCACGGCAGCGAGGCGGTGCCGGGTGAGCTCGCCGAACACTTCCCCGACCTGCCGGAGATCATGGCGTACCGGCGGCTGCGCCGCGACGGGGAGAGCGGCGAGCCGACCAACTGGGCGGAGAACGCGGTGCGCCCCGAGCTCGCCGCCGCGATCGACCCGGCCGATCTGGAGCGCTGGCCGATGACGAAGGTGCTGCGGGACGTCGTCGGCGTGCGGATCAGCCGCATCACGGACACGGTCGAGGCCAGGCTCGCCGACCCGGAGACGGCGGCACTCCTGGAGGTGCCGCTCCTGTCACCGATCCTCCACTACACCGGCGTGACCTACGACGCGGAGGGAAGGGTCGTCGACGTGGCGCGCATCCGGTACCGGGGCGACCGCTTCTCCTTCACGGTCACGGTCGAAGCCCAGTAGCACTTCACGGTCACCGGCGAAGTTCAGTAGCGGGCGCAGGGGCCTCCGGACAGTGGAGACCCACGGACGGCGGTCGTTAGCATGCGGGGCGTGACGGAAGCCCCCGGAGCGAACAACGCCGATCTGCCTCCCCTCGCCGACGCGCCGCCCGGCGCCGACCTCCCCCTCCTCGACGACCTCATGCCGTGGTCCGTCGCGCCGATGCGCTTCGGCCGCTCGTGGATCGTGGCGCCGGACGCGCGGACGCTGCGGTCCCGCTGGGACCGCCTGGTGGCCGCCGAAGGGGCCGAGCGCGAGGCCCTGTTCCGCCCCAGCAGGGCGCGGACCCCGTCGAGCGCGGTCGCCGCGCTGCCGGGCCAGCGGACCGGGACCGTGCGCTGGGCCCGTGAGTCCGGACCGTGCCCGGAGCCGGTACGGGTCGCGCGCGGGCCGTTCGACGAGCAGTTGCTGCTGCCCGACCACCGGCTGATCGACACCGCACGCCCGGAGCTGTGGCGGGTCGCCGGGGAACCGCAGCTCTTCGCCGTCGAGCAGGGTCACGTGCCCGGTGCGGCCGGCCCCGCGCTCCTGGTGACGGCCGCGCTGCCCGAGGGCCGCTCACCCGCGGGCCGACCGGGCCGGATCCGTCCGCTGTTCCGGCGCCCAGGGGGCCTGGAGCCGAACCTCGCCCCCGGTCTCCTCGGTTTTCTCGGCGAGCGGTACGGGCACGGGGTCGACGCCCTGGAGTGGCTCGCGTGGACGGTGGCGGCGGCCCGCCCCTCCCCCGCCGGCTGCCGGGTGCCGCTCCCCGAGGACCCGGCGGTCTGGGCGGCCGGTGTGGCGCTCGGCAGGGACCTCGTCGACGTCCAGGCGCGGGGTGCGCTGACCGGGACGAAGCCGCGGCTGCCGGGCGGGCGCCGTCCGTACGTGCGGGCGGCGGTGCCGCCCCGCCCCGCGGTGATGACGTACGACGCGGCCGACGAGGCCCTCTGTCTCGACGAGGGCCGCATCTCGCCCGTACCGGCGGAGGCCTGGGAGTTCAGCGTCGGCGGGGCGCGGGTCCTGGAGCAGTGGTTCGCGCACCGGACCGCCCCGGCGGAGCCCGGGTCGCTCGACGCGATCGGGCCGGCGGCCTGGCCGCAGGAGTGGACCTCGGAGCTGCTCGACCTGGTCACGGTGCTCGCGCTGCTCGGCGCACGGGAGCCGGAGCGGGCGGCCCTCGCCGCGGATGCGGCCGGATCCGGGGGCCGGGAGGAGCTGCGGGCGGCGGGCGTCCTGCCTCCACCCGCCGGGTCCCGCCGCCCGGCCTCCGTGCTCGACCATCAGGAGGAGGGCCCGGAGGGCCAGTTCATGCTG
>NZ_LIPQ01000309.1 GCF_001418135.1 Streptomyces aureus | reverse complement strand
CCACCGCCCCCGGCAGCAGCCCGGCCCCCATCGTGAACCAGCCCATCGACAGCATCTGGAACGGCATCCAGGGCCCCACCCCGCCCGTGAGCAGGGCCGACGCGAACATCGTCACCGCGCCGAGGACGAAACCGAAGCCCGGCCCGAGGACCCGGCCGCTCAGCACCATCAGGAAGAACATCGGCTCCAGACCGGCCGTCCCCGCGCCCAGCGGCCGCAGGGCCGCGCCCACGGCGGCCAGCACGCCCAGCATCGCGACCGCCTTCGCGTCCATCCCGCAGTCCGCGATCGTCGCCACGACCACCGCGACGAGGAGCGGCAGCAGCGCCGCGAACAGCCACGGCGCGTCCCCCGCGTGCGAGGTCACGGCGGATCCGGCGTCCGCGAAGAGGGGCCAGCAGAAGGCGAACAGCCCGATGAGGGAGACGAGCGCCAGGGCGGTGACCGAGCGGGGTCCCAGCCGGATCGCGCGGACCGGGTGCGTACTCACAGCGCCGCCTCCACCTGCTCGACCGTGAGCCACGGCTGCGGGGCCAGGATCTTCGCCACCTGCGGCGAGAACGCGGGGGAGGAGACGACCACCTCGGCCGTCGGCCCGTCCGCCACCACCTCCCCGTCGGCGATGATCACCACCCGGTGCGCCAGCTCGGCCGCCAGCTCCACATCGTGCGTCGCGAGCACGATCGCGTGTCCGTCGGCGGCGAGGGTACGGAGACGGGCGACCAGACGGGCCTTCGCCGCGTAGTCCAGGCCGCGGGTCGGCTCGTCCAGGAGGAGCAGCGGCGGGCGGCCGGTCAGGACGACGGCGAGCGCGAGTGCCAGCCGCTGCCCCTCCGACAGGTCCCGGGGATGGGTGTCGTCCGCGACGCCCGGCAGCAGCTCGGACACCAGCGCCCGGCAGGTCCCGGGCGCGGCGCCCGCGTCCCCGTCGGCCGCCGCGCACTCGGCGGCGACGGTGTCCGCGTACAGCAGGTCCCGCGGCTCCTGCGGAACCAGGCCGACCTGTCGGATCAGCTCGCGGGGGCTGGTGGTGTGCGGGACCCGGCCCGCGACGCGGACGGTGCCGGAGGTCGGGGCGATCATGCCGACGAGGGTGGAGAGGAGGGTGGACTTGCCTGCGCCGTTGCGGCCCATGAGGGCGAGGGTCTCGCCCGCCTGGACCTGGAGGTCGATGCGACGGAGCGCCTCGACGCGGCCGCGGCGGACGGCGAGGCCTTCGGCGCGGACGAGGGGGGTGGGGCCGGGTGCGGGCTCGGTGCGGCGCCGCTTGAAGAGGCCGCTTCCCCCGTCCCGCCCCTTCCCGGGACCGGGGCTCAGCCCCGGATCCCGGTCCTCGAACACCGGACGGGCCGGAGAAGCCGGCCCCGCGGGGACGGCAGGGACCCGGCCCTCCAGGCGGGCCTTCAGCCCCCCGGCCCGACGTCGTGCGTCCCGCACCGTCAGCGGCAGCGGATCCCACCCCGCCAGCCTCCCCAGCCCCACCACCGGCGGATGCACCGGTGACACCGCCATGATCTCGGCGGGCGCGCCCATCACGCCGTCCGGCAGCATCAGCACCTGGTCCGCGTACTGCACCACCCGCTCCAGGCGGTGCTCCGCGAGCAGCACCGTGGTGCCCAGGTCGTGCACCAGTCGTTGCAGCACCGCCAGGACGTCCTCCGCCGCCGACGGGTCCAGCGCCGACGTCGGCTCGTCCAGGACCAGGACCTTCGGGTGCGGGGTCAGGACCGAGCCGATCGCGACCCGCTGGCGCTGGCCTCCGGAGAGCGTCGCGATCGGGCGGTCGCGGAGTTCAGCGAGGCCGAGCAGGTCCAGGGTCTCCTCGACCCGGCGCCGCATGACGCCCGGCGCGAGGCCCAGGGACTCCATGCCGTACGCCAGCTCGTCCTCGACCGTGTCGGTGACGAAGTGCGCGGACGGGTCCTGGCCCACCGTGCCCACCAGGTCCGCCAGCTCGCGCGGCGGATGCGTGCGGGTGTCGCGGCCGTCGACGGTGACCCGGCCGGTCAGGGTGCCGCCCGTGAAGTGGGGGACGAGGCCGGAGACCGCGCCGAGGAGGGTCGACTTGCCGACGCCCGAAGGGCCGACGAGCAGGACGAGCTCCCCCTCGGGGACGGTCAGGTTCACGTCCCGCAGGGTCGGCTCGGCATCCTCCTCGTAGGTCACCGAGACGTTCTCGAAGCGGATCACGCCTTCTCCTTCGAAACGGGAGCTGTTGCGGGGACGGGGGCCACGAACGCCGGCAGCAGGCCCACCAGGACCGACACCGCGGGCCAGAGCGGCAGCTCCGGCGCCTCCAGGGGTACGACCCCGGGGTGCAGCGCCTCCGGCGCGTACGTGTTCGCCCAGATCATCAGGACCGCCACCGCCACCCCGGACCCCGCGACCAGCCAGGCCCGCACCCCCCAGCGGTCCGGCCGGTAGCGCGTACGGACCGTCCGGCGTCCGCCGAGCCGCAGCCCCGCCATGGCCGCGAGCAGCCCGGCGCCGAGCAGCGGCAGCCCGTATCCCGCGCCCTCCGCCGCGAGGAGCCCGTACGAACCGGCGCAGATCCCGAGCAGTCCGCCCAGGGTCAGGACGTTCGTGGTGCGGCGCACCGAGGCCGGGACCTGCGCCGTCCGGCCGTACCCGCGCGCGTCCATCGACGCCGCGACCGCGATCGACCGCTCCAGGGCTCCCTCAAGGACCGGAAGTCCGATCTGGAGCACCGCCCGCACCCCGCCCGTGGGGCGGCCGCGCAGGCGTCGGGCGGTACGCAGCCGCACCACGTCCGCGACCATGTTCGGCGCGAAGGTCATCGCCACCACGACGGCGACCCCGGCCTCGTACAGCGCGCCCGGCAGCGACTTGAGCAGCCGCGCCGGGTTGGCGAGCGAGTTCGCCGCGCCCACGCAGATCAGCAGGGTCGCCAGCTTCGCGCCGTCGTACAGCGCGAACACCAGCTGCTCGGCCGTCACCCGCCCCCCGATCCGTACCCCCTGCGCCCACTCGGGCAGCGGCACCTCCGGCAGCGTGAACAGCGGGTGCGTCCCCGGGATCGGGGAGCCGAGCAGCAGCGAGAAGACGACCCGCAGGAAGACGACGAACAGACCGAGCTTCACGAACGCGCCGTAGGAGCGCGCCCAGGGCGCGTCCGTACGCCGGGCCGCCACGACATAGCCCGCGACCCCTACGAGGAGGCCGAGGAGGAGGGGGTTCGTCGTGCGGGAGGCGGCGACGGCCAGGCCGAGCGCCCACACCCACCACGCTCCGGCGTGCAGGGCGTTGGACCGGCTCGCCTCGGGGGCGCGGAGGACGTCACTCACCTTCATACGGGGCTCACGTCCACCCATGCGCGCACGGGGTCCACCTGCGTGGGTACGGGGTCCCCCCACGCGCCTACCACGTCCACCTGCGTGCCTACCGCGTCCACCTGCGTGCGTACCGGGCTCATCCGCGCCGGCGGGCCTTCCAGATCGCCGCCCCGCCCAGAGCCAGCACGGCCGCCCCGCCGGCGAGCACGCCGAAGGACGGGCCCGCGCCCTCCTGGCCTGCGGTCGCCGACGCGCTCGGCGCGGCCGACGCCGGGGTCTTCCCGGCATCCCCGGCCCCACCGGTCTCCGCGACCGGCTCGCCGCAGCCCCGCGCCGGGTAACCGGCGATACCGCACAGCATGGCCGCGCCGTCGTACCGCAGCGGCTTCGCCACCACGGCGAGCGCCTCCGCGCCCGTCGCGTCCTCACGGACCTGCGCACACCCGGACTCGACCGGCTTCCGCGGCGCGGTCTCGCCGGGCGGCGCGTCCGCCGGGCCGCCGAAGTCGACGACGACCGCGACCCGCTTCGTGCCGTCCTTCTTCTCCACGCCCGCGCAGATCCCCGTGAAGTCGGGGGCGACGGACGGCCGGGAGGTGTCGTTCGTGCCGCTGCTGACCGCGAAGCGGAAGCCGATCGCGTCGCCGTCGGCGGGACGGGCGGTCGCCGGACCCTGTGTGGCGTACGCCCAGGGCTTCCCGCCGTCGCTCTCCCAGAACGACCAGTAGCGGTAACCGGCCGCCTGCGCCGGGGCCGCCGCGGTCACGACCGCGGTGAGCGTCAGGAGTGCCCCGGCCGCGGCTCCCGCGGCACGGGAGCCACGCCTCCGCGCACCGTTCCCTCTCGCGGAGCTCACTTCTTGCGGCCGCTCACGAGGAAGCCGATGCCGACGCCGACGACCATGCCGATGCCGATGATCCACCAGATGTCGAAGCCGCCCTCGTCGTCGCTGGTGGAGGAGGCCGAGGTGTCCGGCGTCTTCGGCGCCGGGCCGGTGGCGTTGAGCTGCTCCACCAGGTCCGCCGTACCGAACTCGCGCGGGTCCGTCTCCGTCGCCCGCGCGGCCAGGATCAGCTGCGCGTACGCGGCCGGGCCGCTCTGCTTCGCCCAGGCGGCGGAGTTCTTCTCCAGCCACTCCACGGCGGGCTTCGCCTCCTTC
Source organism: Streptomyces aureus (assembly GCF_001418135.1). Classification (GTDB taxonomy): domain Bacteria; phylum Actinomycetota; class Actinomycetes; order Streptomycetales; family Streptomycetaceae; genus Streptomyces; species Streptomyces aureus_A. The sequence goes on along the minus strand of NZ_LIPQ01000309.1, from coordinate 2,863 downwards.
GAGGCGCCGGACGCGGCGAGCGCTATGACGGCGTCGGCGGTGTTGCCGACGTCGGGCTGCTCGGTGGTGTCGGTGGCGCCCGGCATCGGCGGCAGGGTCAGGTGGCCGGTCTTCGCGAGGGCCTTCGCCAGGTAGGAGGCGCCGTTGAGCGCGGCCCGCTCGACCGTCGGCTTCGACAGGTCGTTGCAGACCGGCGGCTGCTCGGGCGAGGCCTTGGTGGCGACGACGCTCTTGCCGAGGCCCGCGAGGGTGGCCGCCGCGGTGGCGTCGGCGTTCGCGAGGAGCTTGCCGGCCTTGTCGGGCTGGTAGGCGAAGGCCCCCGGGCCCTCCTTGTCCGAGCAGGGCAGCGCGAAGGAGAGGAGCGCGTCGTAGGGCGTACGGCCCTCGGCGGAGGTGAACAGGCCGGGCCGCTGACCCGTCGCGGCGAGCGCGCCGACGACCACCGAGGTGGAGTTGGCGTCACTGGCGCCGCCGGGGCTGTAACCCCAGCCGCCGTCCTTGTTCTGCACGGTGCGCAGCCAGTCGGAGCCCGCCTTGACGGCCTTGTCGATCGCCTCCGGGGCGGCGGACTGCTTCCGGACCGCGCGGAGCCCCTGCACGGCGATCGCGGTGGCGTTGGTGTCCCGCATGGTCTTCGCGTCGCAGGGCGCCTCGGCGTCCGCGCGGTACGAGCTGAACGAGCCGTCGGCGCACTGCTGGCCGAGCAGCCAGTCCACGGCCTTGTCGGAGGGCTGGAAGCCGGTGGTGCGCTGGGCGAGGAAGGCGAGCGACTGGCGCCAGACACCGTCGTACGTCGGGTCGCTCTTCCCGTACAGACCGTCCGGGATCGTGACGGCGGAGGGCGTGGGGGAGGGCGCGGTGGTGGCCGCTCCCGCCATCCCGGCCGCTCCGGTGCCGAGCAGGACGGTGGCGGCTGCGAGCGCGGTGGCGCCGCGGCGGACGGTGTTCATGGGGCCCTCTCCTGCGGCCGGGCACCGGCACGCCTCAGGGGCACCAGGCTCCGGCTCCGTATTCCTCGACGGTGCCGGCGGTCACGTCCCGGACGGGGCATTCCGACTCACGACTCCTTGGGCGGAGCCGCTCACGGTTGCGGGTCAGTGCCGGAATTCCACCGGCTTCCCCCCGTACGGGCATGATGACGACCCGCCCACTCTACCGGCCCGTACGCCCGCGGCCCGGCGGGTGCGAGGCGCCTCACACCGGGCCTCGCGGGTGCGGCGGGCGGGCCCGCGCCGCGGGCTTCGCGGGCCCCGCTGCCCGGGAAGCGGCCGCTGTGCCGTGCTCGGCGGAGGGCTCTCACCGGTCGTCCCGGTCACGGCGGTCGTCCGCGGCGATCAGGCCCGACGCCTCACACCGCCACGTACTCCACGGGCTCCGTCCCCTGCACCGCCTCCGCGCGGCCGAGTTTCACCAGGTGGCGCAGATGCGCCTCGGCCTCGCTGACGGCGATGTTGCGGGAGCCGTGGGGGATCTGGTCCCAGGGGCGGTTCCACTCCATCCGCTCGGCGAGCTGCCAGGGGGTGAGCGGGGTGGCGAGCAGGCCGAGGAGCCCGGTGAGGCGTTCCTCGTGGTGGTCGAGGAGTTCGCGGACCCGGCCGGCGGCGTCGGTGAAGGCGTGCTGGTGGGCGGGGAGGACCTCGGCGACGCCGAGGCGGCCGACGCGTTCGAGGGAGGCGAGGTAGTCGCCGAGGGGATCGGTGCCGGATGAGGGTCCCTCCTGCCCGAAGGAAGGTGAGAGCGTGGGGGAGTCGTCCGGGTCCTCGTACAGCCCGATGTGCGGGGTGATCCCGGGAAGCAGATGATCGCCCGAGAAGAGCCGGCCGTGGCCGGGCAGCCGGGAGGGGTGCTCCTCCTCCAGGTGGAGGCAGACGTGGCCGGGGGTGTGGCCGGGGGTCCAGATCGCGCGCAGCCGCCGCCCGGCGAGGTCGAGGAGTTCGCCGGGGACGATCTCCCGGTCGGGGAGGGCGGAGCGCAGACCGGGCAGGGTGCGCATCCGGCCGGAGGCGCGGGCGGCCCGCAGCGGGACGAGGTGGTCCTCGGGGGCGCCGACGGCGGCGAGTTTGCGGGCGAGGTAGTCGAGCCAGCTGCCCGGCTCGGCCGCCCGGGTGCGGCGTACGACGTCGGTGTCGGCGGCATGCATGGCGATCCAGGCCCCTGACGCCTCGCGGACCCTGCCGGAGAGGCCGTGGTGGTCGGGGTGGTGGTGGGTGATGACGACGCCGTGGATGTCCGACACGTCGATGTCCAACGCGGCGAGCCCGCCGGTGAGTTCGGTCCAGGAGGCTGGGTCGTCCCAGCCGGTGTCGACGAGGACCGGTCCGCGGTCGGTGTCGAGGACGTGGACCAGGGTGTGGCCGAGCGGATTGTCGGGGATGGGCACCCGGAGCGACCAGACGCCTCCGCCGTGCTCGTTCACCTGGGGCATGGGTCCCTGCATGGATCCCTCATCTCTCCACGGCGGTACGGAATCTCTCCACGGCGGTGCGGAGCGTGCTCGCCCATTGCCCACTATAACTAGAACTGACGAACCGTCAGAGTGGCTTGTGTCGCATTGCCTTCGGTGCGCCGCTGACCTGCGATCGGGCTGTCATGGTTGGTCGTTGCCGGTCGCCGTCGAGCCCCCTCGCACGGCCCACAGACGGCCCGGCCGAACCGGGCCCGGTCGTCCGGCAGCCGTTGTCAGTGCTGTTGGTTAGAGTCCGCTTGCGCGCGGCCGGCTTCCGAGGTGTCCAGCTCTGCAGTGCAGTTGCATCCCTGACTCTGTCCGGGGGCGGCCCGGGGGACGCCCGGGACCTAACCGACGGTCAGGCTTCGCCGATGGCCAAGAGTGAGACCTGCCAGCGCCGGCCGCGCGCACACTGCC
>NZ_LIPQ01000308.1 GCF_001418135.1 Streptomyces aureus | reverse complement strand
GTCTCGGTCACCGGCCGGCCGTACCTCCACCCGGTCACGACCCTGGCCGGCCGGCCGGTGACCGAGACGGCTCCCGAGGACCATCCGCACCACCTCGGCGTGGGCGTCGCCGTGCCCGACGTCGCCGGCCACAACTTCTGGGGCGGCCGCACCTTCGTCCGCGGCCGCGGCTCGGTCGAGCTCGACAACCACGGTGTGCAGCGGCACGACGGGTTCAAGCTGTGCGACCCGGACGGCTTCGTGGAGGAGCTGACCTGGACGGCCGGGGGCGAGCGACTGCTCCGCGAGCACCGGACGGTGGCGGCCACCGAGCTCACCGAAGCGGCCTGGGCGCTCGACCTCACCTTCTCCCTCACCAACGTGTCCGGGCGGGACCTGTCGATCGGCAGCCCCGCGACGAACGGCAGGCCGGGCGCCGCGTACGGCGGCTTCTTCTGGCGTGCGCCGAAGGAGGCGACGGCGCCGGTGGTGTTCGGTGCCGGGACGCCGGGCGACGGTTCGGGCGCGGACGGCGAGGAGGCGGTGCACGGCGCACGCGCGGACTGGGTGGCGCTCGCGGGCGAGGGCTGGACCCTGGTGTTCGCCGGGGCGACGGCCCGCACCCGTGAGGACCCGTGGTTCGTCCGGGCGGCCGAGTACCCGGGCGTCGGTTCCTCGCTCGCCCACGCCGGGCGGCTTCCGGTGGCCGCCGGGGAGACCTTCGTACGGCGGGTGGTGACCGTCGTCGCCGACGGGCACCTCGACCGGGCCGGGGCCTCGGCACTGGTGCGCAAGGCGGTGACGTCGTGACGGGGGCCGGTGCCGCCCTTCCGACGGGGGACCTGGGTGACGGTACGTACCGCAATCCCGTGCTCGCCGCCGACTGGTCCGACCCCGACGTGGTCCGGGTCGGCGAGGACTACCACCTGACGGCCTCCAGCTTCGGCCGCGCCCCCGGGCTGCCACTCCTGCACTCCCGGGACCTGGTCAACTGGACGCTCGTCGGACACGCCCTGGAGCGGCTCGAACCGGCCGCCGCGTTCACCGAGCCCCAGCACGACCGCGGGGTCTGGGCGCCCTCGTTCCGGCACCACGACGGCCGGTTCTGGATCTTCTGGGGCGACCCCGACCACGGGATCTACCAGGTCAACGCGCCTTCCGTACGCGGCCCGTGGACGGCCCCGCATTTGGTGAAGGCGGGCCGGGGCCTGATCGACGCCTGCCCGCTGTGGGACGAGGAGTCGGGCGAGGCGTATCTCGTGCACGCCTGGGCCAAGTCCCGCGCCGGCTTCAACAACCGGCTCACCGGGCACCGGATGAGCCCGGACGGGACGAGGCTCCTCGATGCGGGCCGGGTCCTCGTGGACGCCGACCTGCTCCCCGGCTGGTTCACCCTGGAGGGCCCCAAACTGTACCGGCACGACGGCTGGTTCTGGATCTTCGCCCCGGCCGGGGGCGTGGCCACCGGCTGGCAGGGCGCGTTCCGGTCGCGGTCGTTCCTCGGCCCGTACGAGGAACGGATCGTCCTCGCTCAGGGCGACACCGACGTCAACGGTCCGCACCAGGGCGGCTGGGTCCGCACCGGGCCGGGCGAGGACTGGTTCCTGCACTTCCAGCAGTCGGGCGCGCACGGCCGGCTCGTCCATCTCCAGCCGATGCGCTGGGACACGGACGGCTGGCCCGTGCTCGGCGACGAGGGAGCCCCGGTCCGGGTGCATCGCAAGCCGGACCTGCCGGAGCAGCCGCCCGCGCGGCCGGCCGTGGACGACACGTTTCCCGGCGGCCGGTTCGGCAGGCAGTGGCAGTGGACCGCCAACCCGGGCGAGGGCTGGGCCAGTCAGCACACGGGCGACGGGCTGCGGCTCGGCTGTGTGCGGTCGGACCGGCCGGCCGATCTCCGAAACGCGCCGCACGTCCTCACCCAGCGGCTGCCCGCCGGGGCCCTGGTCGTCGAGGTCGGGCTGCGGCTCGACGCGATGGCGCCCGGGGCCCGCGCGGGGCTCGTCGTCCTCGGGGACGCGTACGCGTGGATCGGTCTGGAGCGGGCGCCGGACGGCACGGCCCGGCTCGTCCACCGTTTCGCCCCGGCGAACGCGGACCGCGAACGGGACGCGGCCCGCTCCCGGCCGCTGACCGGCGACCGGGTGCTGCTCCGCGTCGAGGTCACGGCGGACGCACGCTGCCGCTTCTCGTACGACACCGGCACCGGCACCGACCCCGAGGCCAGGACCGGAGCCGGGACCGATTCCGTCACAGGTGCCGGCACCGCTCCCGGGACCGATTCCGGCACCGGTACCGGTACCGGTACC
>NZ_LIPQ01000307.1 GCF_001418135.1 Streptomyces aureus | reverse complement strand
CTCCTCCTGCCCCCTGCCCGACCTGCCCCTGTACCTGCCCGCGACCCTTACGGCATCCTCCGTACGCCCTCGTTCCCGAGGTGGACCGGGTGCGCCCCGAACCCGTCGGAGGGATGATCGGTCGGGGGGAAGGGATCTGGCAGACTCTCTCCCTATGGGTGAAACGACCGTGAAGAGTTTGGACAACCGGACGACCCCGTCGTCACCCACCGTGGCCGACGGCAGGTTCGCGCGCCTCCGTGCCCGCGCGCCACGGCGCCCCACGATCTGGTTCGAGATCGCGCTGATCGCGGTGAGCTACTGGACGTACTCGCTCATCCGCAACGCGGTGCCGGAGCAGAAGGCCCAGGCCTTCAAAAACGCCGACTGGATCTGGGAGACCGAGCAGTCCCTCGGCCTCGCCTTCGAGCACGCCGTGAACCACGCCGTGAACTCGGTGACATGGCTGATCGTGTCGATGAACTACTACTACGCGACGCTGCACTTCGTCGTGACCATCGGTGTGCTCGTGTGGCTGTACCGATGGCACCCGGGCCGTTACGGGGCGTTCCGAACGGTGCTGTTCGCCACCACCGGTGTGGCACTGGTCGGTTACTACCTGTATCCGCTCGCACCCCCGCGGCTCATGACCAGCCAGAACTTCGTCGACACGGTGCTCGTCCACCACACCTGGGGCTCGATGGCCTCGGGCAACCTCAAGCACGTGTCGAACCAGTACGCGGCGATGCCGTCGATGCACATCGGCTGGTCGCTCTGGTGCGGCCTGACGATCTTCCTCCTGGCCAAGGCGCCCTGGGCGAAGATCCTGGGCCTGGTGTACCCGGTGGCGACCCTCGTCGTCATCGTCGCCACCGCCAACCACTTCTGGCTCGACGCGGTCGGCGGCATGATCTGCCTCGCCTTCGGCTTCGCCGTCTCCTACTTCTGGTACGGCTCCCGCCCGCACCGCCTGCCCAAGCTGGTCGAGCCGGTGCCGGGCGCGGTGACGCGGAGCGGCCCGCCTCCGAAGGGGGAGGCGGACCGCGAGGACGAGAAGACCGACGCCGTCTCGTCGACCGAGGTGGCCGCCGGAACCGATGGGGCCGAGAAGGCCGATACGAAGCGCTCGGTCAGCTCCGGCAGGTGATCCGGCCGCCGGCGACGGTGAGGCGGATCGGCGCGTTCTCCGTCTCGTCCGCCTGAGCCTCCACCGGGTCCACCGCGAAGGGTGAGGCCGGCCGGGCTGGATCCGGCACGGCCCGTACGCGCGGGCGGCGCAGGGGCCTACGCCCCGTAGAACAGCTCCTCGACGACGGCGCGGGCCCGGCGGGTGATCCGCCGGTAGTCGTCGACCATCTCGCCGACATGACCTGACTCGTACCCCAGGTACCGTCCGACCGCCGCGAGGTCGCGCGGGTCCGAGGGGAAGGTGTCGCCGGGCCGGCCGCGGACCAGCATCACCGCGTTGCGGACGCGGGTGGCGAGGACCCACGCCTCGTCCAGGGTCTGCGCCTCCTCCGTCGGGATGAGGCCGGCCGCGTGGGCCGCCCTGAGTGCCTCGCGGGTACGGGTCGTCCGCAGCCCCGGTTCCACCCAGCCGTGCCGCATCTGAAGCAGCTGGACCGTCCACTCGACGTCGCTCAGGCCGCCGCGCCCCAGCTTGGCGTGGAGGGTCGGGTCGGCGCCGCGCGGCAGCCGCTCGGACTCCATCCGGGCCTTGAGACGGCGGATCTCGCGGACGGCGTCCTCGCCGAGGCCCTCGGCCGGATAGCGCAGCGGGTCGACGAGTTCGATGAACCGGTCCCCCAGCTCGCGATCGCCCGCGATGGGTTCGGCGCGCAGCAGCGCCTGGCTCTCCCAGACGAGGGACCAGCGGTGGTAGTAGGCCGCGTACGACTTCAGGGTGCGGACCAGGGGGCCGCTCTTGCCCTCCGGCCTGAGGTCCGCGTCGATCAGCAACGGCGGGTCCGCGGTGGGGAGCTGCAGCAGTCGTCGCATCTCGGCGACCACCTTGCTCGCGGCCCTGGCCGCGTCCTGCTCGTCGACGCCCTCGCGCGGCTCGTGCACGAAAAGGACGTCGGCGTCGGAGCCGTACCCCAGCTCGTGACCGCCGAAGCGGCCCATGCCGATGACGGCGAACCGGGTGGGCAGTTCGTCGCCCCACTCCGCGCGGACGGCGGCCCGCAGGGCGCCCGCGATCGTCGCCGCGTTGAGGTCGGTGACCGCCTCCCCCACCCGGTCGACCAGGGCGCCCGGGTCGGGCTCGCGGGGGCTGTCCTCGGTGCCGTACGAGCCGATGAGGTCGGCCGCGGCGGTCCGGAACAGCTCCCTGCGGCGCACCCCGCGGGCCGCCGCGACGGCCTGCTCGGCGTCGGACGCGCGGCCCACCGCCGCCAGGACCTCCTGCTCCAGGTGGTCCAGGCCGCGGGGCTTCAGCCCCTCCGGGTCGCCGAGCAGCGCGACCGCCTCGGGAGCGCGCAGCAGCAGGTCGGGGGCGAGGCGTCCGGCGGAGAGGACCCGGGCGAGGTTCTCTGCGGCGGCGCCCTCGTCACGGAGCAGCCGCAGGTACCAGGGAGTCTTGCCGAGGGCGTCGGAGACCTTGCGGAAGCCGAGCAGGCCGGCGTCCGGGTCGGCCGAGTCCGCGAACCAGCCGAGCAGCACCGGGAGCAGCGTCCGCTGGATCGCGGCCTTGCGGCTGACCCCCGAGGCGAGGGCCTCCAGATGGCGCAGGGCGGCTGCGGGGTCCTCGTAACCCAGCGCTTCGAGCCGCTGTCCCGCGGCCTTCGGGCTGAGCCGGATCTCGCCGGGGGCGAGCTGGGCGACGGCGTCGAGCAGCGGCCGGTAGAAGAGCTTCTCGTGCAGGCGGCGGACGACGGCCGCGTGCCGCTTCCACTCCTTGTTGAGATCGGCGACCGGGTCGGTGCGCAGTCCCAGGGAGCGGCCGAGGCGGCGCAGGTCGGCCTCGTCCTCGGGGACGAGGTGGGTGCGGCGCAGCCGGTACAGCTGGATGCGGTGCTCCATGGCCCGCAGGAAGCGGTAGGCCTCGTCGAGCTGGGCGGCGTCGGCCCGGCCGACGTAGCCGCCGGCGGCGAGGGCGGCGAGCGCGTCGAGGGTGGTGCCGCTGTGCAGGCCGGCGTCGCTGCGGCCGTGCACGAGCTGGAGGAGCTGGACGGCGAACTCGACGTCGCGGAGGCCGCCGGGGCCGAGCTTGAGCTCGCGGTCGATCTGGGCGACGGGGATGTTGTCGACGACCCGGCGGCGCATCTTCTGCACGTCGGGGACGAAGTTCTCGCGCTCGGCGGCCTGCCAGACGAGCGGGGAGACGGCGTCGATGTAGTGGGCGCCGAGCTCCGGGTCGCCGGCCACCGCGCGCGCCTTGAGCAGCGCCTGGAACTCCCAGGTCTTCGCCCAGCGCTGGTAGTACGCGAGGTGGGAGGAGAGCGTACGGACGAGGGGGCCGTTGCGGCCCTCGGGGCGCAGATTGGCGTCGACCGGCCAGATCGTGCCCTCGACGGTGGTCTCCGAGCAGATCCGCATCAGGTGCGAGGCGAGCCGGGTCGCCGCCTGCATGGCCTTGCCCTCGTCGGCGCCGTCGGCCGGCTCCGCCACGAAGATCACGTCCACGTCGGAGACGTAGTTCAGCTCGTGACCGCCGCACTTGCCCATCGCGATCACCGCGAGCCGGCACATGGCGGCGTCGGCGGGCGCGGCGGTACGGGCGATGGCGAGCGCGGCGCGCAGGGTCGCCGTCGCCAGGTCGGCGAGCTCGGCGGCGGTCTCGGCGACGTCGATGGTGCCGCACACGTCTCGGGCCGCGATGGCCAGCAGGCACCGGCGGTAGGCGACCCGCAGCGAGACCGCGTCGACGGCCTCGGCGAGGCCGTGCTCGAACTCGGCGACCCCCGGGTGCAGGTCGGCGGCCTCGTACGTGACGAGGGACTCCCAGTCGCGCGGGTGGCGGGCCAGGTGGTCGGCGAGCGCCTCGGAGGCGCCGAGCACCCCGAGGAGCCGGTCCCGGAAGGGCTTGGCCGCGAGCAGGGTGGTCGTGAGGGTCTGCCGCTCGGTCTCGGGCTGCGCCTCGACGAGGCGGACGAGGCCGCGCAGGGCGAGGTCGGGATCGGCGGTCGCGCCGAGGGCGTCGAGGAGGACCGAGTCGCCGCGCAGCGCGGACAGCTCGGGCACGTCCAGGAGCCGCTCCGCCCCCGACGGGTCGGTGAATCCGTGCCGCAGCAGACGTGAGAACGTGCTGCTCCTGCGTCCCGGCACCGTCATTCCGCCGCTCCCTCCGAGCAGGTCCGCCGCGGGGTCGACGCCGCGGCTCACCCCCGGGTCGGAACCCGGGCGGATCGAGCCTATCCGGAGCGGGGGACGGGGGCTTTCAGGCCTTCGGTTCGCAGCGGATCACACGTGATGTCCCACACATCGATGGCTTTTCGAGGTCGATGAACCGTATTCCTTGAAAGTCCGTCTTGCTGGAGGCGGACCACCCCCGCCTGCCCGTACCCGCCGAAGCGACCCTGACGCGGGCCCGACCGCATGCGCGGACCACCCCGCCTGCCCGAGCCCGATCAGGCGACCCCTGAAGCGACCCCCCCGTACGCCAGCGCGGGACCGACCCGCCTGCCCGACCTGCCGAAAGCGCGCCGCCGACCATGCCCATACGCCTCCGCCGCCGTCTCTCCATGTCCCGCCGCAGGGCCGTCTCCACCGCGGTCACGACCGCCCTGGTGGGCGGCGCCTTCGCCGGACTCCTCTCGGTGACCGGTGCACCGGAGACGGCCGCGGCTCAGACGGCGACGCCGGAGGGGAAGGCGCCCACGGCCCCGGCCACGGCCACGCCGCCCCGGGCCTCGGCCCCGTCGCCGGTCCCCATGGCCACCGGCCCGGACTCCCAGGACCCGGCCTCGAACGCCGGGACGCCCGGACGGACCCCGCGGCCCCCGGCGTCCGGGGCGGACACCTCGGTCATGCAGATCGTGGCGCACCCGGACGACGACCTGTTCTTCATGAACCCGGACATATCCCAGACCATCCGCTCCGGCACCCCGCTGGCCGCGGTGTATCTGACGGCCGGTGAGTCCGACGGCGTCAACGCCCGCCCGCGCGACGCCGCCGCGGCCAAGGCGGACAAGGCCGGCTACGCCGAGGCACGGCAGAACGGCATCCGTGCCGCGTACTCCGAGATGGCGACCGGCAGCCGGACCAGCCCGTGGGACCGGGTGGCGATACCCACGGCCGGTGGCGGCATGGCCGAACTGGACACCCTGCGCGCCAACCCGAAGGTCAGGCTGGTGTGGCTGCAGATACGCGAGGCGGGGTCGACCAACCTCCACCGCCCGCACAGCCTGAACGGCCTCTGGCACGGACTGATCGGCACGCTGGAGTCGCAGCGCTCCTCCGGGACCCCGGTCGCCACCGACTTCCGGTACACGAAGGACGAGGTCGTGGCGACGATCGCCGGGCTGCTCGACCGGTTCCGGCCGACCTTCGTCCGGATGCAGGACCCGAGCCCCGGCATCGACCCGAAGACCGGGAAGATCGGCGACCACCAGGACCACCTGTACGGGGCGCGGTTCGCCCAGGCCGCGCTCGCCCGGTACGCGGAGCTGCCCGGACATCAGCGCATCGGCGTGCAGAACTACCTCGGCTATCCCACCAGCGTCCTGCCGCACACGCTCGACCCCGAGACGGCGGGCGACAAGCTGAAGACCCTGAAGACCTACGCCTGGCTGGACGGCGTCAACGACTGCGGGACGCCCGCCGGCTGCGGCGACCTGAAGGTGGCCGCGCGGCCCGCCGGACGCGGCTGGACCGCGACCGTGCGGTACGCCCGGGGCACCTCCACCTCCTGGGTGCAGCGGGACCGGGACGGCGTGCTGCACGCGTTCTCCGTCCTCGACGGACGGCTCGCGGCCTGGCGGAAGCCGGCCGACGGCGGCGCGTGGAGCGGCCCGACGCTGCTGCCCGGCGGCGGCATGGACACCGGGGTCACGTCGGTGTCGCTGCCCGACGGCCGTATCGCGGTCTACGGCACCCGGACGCTCCTCGCGGGCGGCCCGGCCGGATACCGCCGCGAGGTCGTGAGCACCGAGCAGACGGCGCCCGGTGGCGCCTTCGGCCCGTGGCGCTCGCTCGGTACCCCCGAGCGGAACGACGCGACCGGCACCTCGGACATCAGCGCGCCCGCCGTGACCGTGGGCACGGACGGCCGCGCGACCCTGGTCCTGCGCGACAGCCTGCGCCGTCTGACCGCCCGCGAGCAGGGCGCGGACGGCGGCTGGGGGCCGTGGCGGGTGCTCGGCGGCGCGGACGTGGTCGGCGACCCGGTCGCGGCGACGGACGGGAAGGGCCGGGGGTACGTCTTCGCGAGCACCCCGAAGACCGTTCTGTTCTGGGCGCAGCACGTGACCGGCGGGCCGCTCACGGGTCCGGCGCTGACCGCGCTCCCGCCGACGACCCTGGCGCTGAGCGCGAGCCCGGCGCCGAACGGCGACGGCGTACGGCTCTGGTTCCGCAAGCCGGCCTCCGGCGATCTGCGCAGCGCCGACTTCTCGGGCGTCGGCCCGGTCTCCCGGGTCACGGAGCTGCCCGGCGGCGTGGCGGGCTTCGGCCCGGTGAGCGGCGGCGACGGGCTCCTCGCGGTCCGGTCCCGGACCGGCTTCCTCGCGACGGCGCCGCGCGGCAGGACGGGGGCGGCGGGGCCGGCGTGGAAGCTGGAGAAGTTCCTGTTCGCGGGGGCGCCGGACGCGGGGACGGACGGGGTGGCGGCGATCGGCCTTGACGGCCGTCTGCACTGGACGCCCGCGGGGCCGGGCGTGCCGAACGGGCGGGGTGTCGCGGCGGCCGAATGAGCCGTGGCGGACGGTGATCCGTGGCGGACGGTGATCCGCGACGGGCCGTGGTGGCGGACCTGAGCCGTGGCCGGCCGCGATCCGCGACGGGCCGTGATCCGCGACGGGCCGTGATCCGAGACAGGCCGTGGTCCGCGACGCCCGTGATCGGTGGCGGACCCGACCGTGGCCGGCCGATGAGTTCCGCCGGCCGGTCCGGTCGTTACCTGTGCACCACCGCACGCAGCGGAGCAGGCGACGAAGGGAACGGCGATGAACCCGCAGACCCCGCAGACGGTCCTCGACCCCCGGTACAGCGACGACAGGGCGGGCCCGGTCCCCTGGTCCGAGGCCGAGGCGCGGCTCGCGGCGGCCGAGGTCTTCTGGCTGACGACCGTTCGCCCCGACGGCCGCCCGCACGTGACCCCGCTGATCGCCGTCTGGTCGGAGGGCGCGCTCCACTTCTGCACCGGCCCGGACGAGCGCAAGGCCCGCAACCTGGAGGCCAACACGTCGGTGGTCCTGACGACGGGCACGCCCGCGCTCGGCGAGGGCTTCGACCTCGTGGTCGAGGGCGAGGCGGCGCGGGTGACGGACGAGGACCGGCTGGCGGCGCTCGCCGGGGCGTGGGTGGAGAAGTACGGCGAGGACTGGCGTTTCGAGGTGCGCGACGGGGCGTTCCGGGGGGACGGTGGTACGGCCCTGGTGTTCGCGGTCGCGCCTCGCACGGCCTTCGGCTTCACCAAGGGCGACCCCTTCGGACAGACCCGCTGGCGTTTCTGAGGAGAGCCCCTGTGAACTGGACACTGGAAGTCGTCCCGGTCCCCGTCACCGACATGGACCGGGCGAAGGAGTTCTACGCCGAGAAGTGCGGCTTCGCCGTCGACCTGGACGACGAGACGACGCCGGGCGTCCGCATCGTCCAGCTGACACCGCCGGGCTCGCGCTGTTCGCTCGCGCTGCTGAACGGGATGCCGCCGATGCCGGGCACGAAGGAGATGGCCCCGGGCACCCTCCAGGGCCTCCAGTTCTGTGTGACGGACATCGAGGCGGCCCGGGCGGAGTTCGTCGGGCGCGGGGTGGAGGTCTCGGAGATCCAGCACGTGGGCGAGAAGGGCTGGGAGGTCGGCAAGGGCGGCACGTGGAACGCCTTCATGACCTTCGAGGACCCGGACGGCAACGGCTGGATGGTCCAGGAGGCACCGTCGGAGCTCTCGGAACGCTGAAGGCGGCCACGTCCTCCGGGGTCCAGTGCCCCGCCGCGCCGGGCCGGGAGGCGAGGTAGCCGGCCACCTCGGCGGGCCGCCACGCCCCGGCCTCGTGGAGCCCTGCCGCGAGGTGGCGCAGATAGGCCGCGGAGGGCGGGCGGAGCCCGTCCGCCGCCGGCATCGGCCAGGGCGCGGTGAGGGTGAGCACGGGGATGCCGTCGATGTGCCCCGGGCAGACGAGGGTCTCGTACCGTCCGGGACCGAGTGCGCAGCGGCCGGTGGCGAGGGCCTCGGCCAGATCGAGGTCGGCGCCGGGCTCCCGGTACATCTCCTGCGCGGCGATGTCGGAGAACTGCCCGGCGGTCAGCAGATGCGCGACGCCCCACGCGGTGCCGTCCGCGTCCGGGTCGTAGAAGGCCCGGCCCCCGGTCCACACGGCCGACTCGGTCGCGAAGTACACCTGCCCGTCCAGTTCGACGGCCACGGACCGGTCGGGGCTCCGTGGGTCCCGGCACCCGGGGAACTCCCGCTCACCTCCGTCCGGGCGGCCTCCGGCGAGATAGCAACCGAGGCGTTCGGCATGCATGTTGGAGCCGTAGGCGGCGTACCAGACGCGGGGACGGGGTTCCGGCATGGAACCCGACGCTAGCGCGGACGGACCGTCACACCTAGAACCCCCGGTAGAAGTGCCGGAGCTGCTCGTCCTCCGCGACGCACGGCATCCCGGCGGCCTCCATCACCCGGTGGGACGCCGGATTGTCCAGGTCGGCGTCGCCCTTCACGCCGGAGACACCGGCCCGCCGGGCGATCTCGAGGAGCGCCCGGAGCGCCTCGGTCGCGTACCTGTTGCCGCGCGCGGCAGGCACGAGCCCGTATCCCACGGTGACGACCCCGATCTCGTCGGGCGGCCCGTGGAACCCGATCCCCCCGATGGTGACCCCGCTCTCGGCGAGCCGTATCGCGTACACCCGGAACACTCCCGGATCACCCCGCTCGGCGACTCCCCGCAGGAACCCGCCGGCCGAGCGGACGTCCCCGTCGCCGGGATACCCCTCGCCCCACAGGTCCCCGGGCCCGGCCTTCCGGGCGACGACCCGCTCGGCCTCGGCAACGGTCATCGGTTGGAGCAGGAGCCGCTCGGTGGCGACGGATTCGATCTTCACCGGGGCAGTCTGAACGGACGCACCGCCCCGGGCAACGGATTTAACCGCCCTTACAGCACCGGCAGGTTCTTCCGAAGCTCGAAGGCGGTGACCTCGCTCCGGTACTCCTCCCACTCCTGCTTCTTGTTGCGGAGGAAGCGGCGAGACGCCGAGGGCACCTCAGCTACAGCTGGAACGAGCACTTGAGATCGTCTCCCACATGGTTGTTGTTGGGTATCCGTGGCTACCGGGGACGGCCCAGCGACCTCCAGTTCGAATGGGACGCTCGACGGATGAAGGTGGAACTGGATGACAGGCCTTAGCGGGCCGCTGCCCGTCTCCGGTGCCTCGCCCCAGGAGTACGGCTGCTCAGGGTCCACGGCGAACTCGCCAACGTACCGAACGATGCCGCGCGACCCCCCAAAGAGCCGCAAGGCAAGCCCGAGACTCACGTGGTCGCGAGTGGACGCATCGCCAACCTGCCGAGGTCTGTGGCCCGGTCTGCCCATCGCCCGTGTAAGGGAACGTGCCATCCTCGGCCCACTTGTCGAATTAGCCATGCTGGTGACCGGTCTTGGGGTCGCTGAAGAGCAGCACATTGTTCGATTTGGCGCACTTGCTCACACCGCCATGGCGGCTACCGCTGTAGCGGTCGTGCAGGTCCTTGCGCTTGATCGTCTGGCAGGCAGGAGGCGCCAAGCAGGCGTGATGTCCGCGACCTGTCCGTGTGGCGAAGGTGGCCAGGCTGCCGGACAGGGCGCGAACTCTTACATGGAGTGGAGGGCTCTTCCCGCCTCGAGGATGAAGCGTTGCAGTGCTTCATCTCCTTTATCGTAAATGAACTTCAATTGGCGCGGCGCGTCTTTATCACCATCAGCAGCTCGCTCTAGAGACACACAGTAATCACGCAAAAGGTGATCTAGTTCATCAGTGCACTCTTTGACGCGGGGTGTACCTTCCAGCGCGATCACACGCTTGAGAGACAGGAATTCGAAATGCGCCTCGTTGGCTGCGACGGTTTGCCTCTTCAGCTCTTTCGTTCGCTCCTCGCTCGCCGGCAGTTCGACGGTCTCGGAAATTGCCCACTCCATGGGAGCGAAGGACTGCAAATGCTGAATCATATTCAGGTACGCAGTCCGCTGAATCTCCCTGAGTCGCTCTTGGCGATGAGCAGCTGCGGATTGCTGTGCTTGCTCGCGAGCTGCACGTGCTGTGTACTTTCCAGTCACCCAACTAGCGACGACGGCAGTTCCGCCTGTTATAGCAGCGACCCATAGTGTGCTGTCCGCCATGGGGCTCATTGTCTCCCGGTCGTCGCCATCGGAAAAGTTGGGCGGAAGCCGGAGGAACTCCGCCGCCTGGCGACAGGCCGTGGGGCAGTCGTGCGGGACGCGCCCCGAGTAGCTGCACCAAGGCACAAAGCCCCAGCTTGCCAGCAGCAGCCTTCGGCCAGCAGTCACGCCGAGTCGACACGGGGAGCCCCGGATCGACGTCCGGGGCCACCCGTCACTGGGCACACGGCTTCGGAGGGGGCGTGCACCTGAGATGTCCGCGCCGGTCAGCAGCCCAAGGATGGATGGCCAAGCCTTGTCATTCCGGAGCTCAAGGAGGGCGAGCGTCACCAGGCGGCCCGTGAGCCCGGCATGCACGCGCTGAGGCACTTCTACGCGTCCGTCCTTCTGGACGCCGGCGAGAACATCAAGGCGCTCAGTACGTACCTCGGCCACGGCGACCCCGGCTTCACGCTCCGGGTCTACACGCACGCACCTGATGCCGAGCAGCGACGGGCGGGCCGGCGGGCCGTGGATGGGCTCTACGAGGGCGCCGCTTCGACGCCGGACGGCCCAGAGACGCCCCAGGGCCAGTGAGACGACTCAGGGCCGACGGTTTGCGAACGTCGGCCCTGAGTACTGCTCCGGGACTTTACTGGACCTGACCTGCGGCTACAAGACCGGCAGGTTCTTCCGGAGTTCGAAGGCGGTGACCTCGCTCCGGTACTCCTCCCACTCCTGCTTCTTGTTGCGGAGGAAGAAGTCGAAGACGTGCTCGCCCAGGGTCTCCGCCACCAGTTCGCTCTTCTCCATCAGCGCGATCGCCTCTCCCAGGTTCTGCGGGAGCGGTTCGATGCCCATCGCCCGGCGTTCCGCGTCCGAGAGAGCCCAGACGTCGTCGTCGGCGCCGGCCGGGAGTTCGTAGCCCTCTTCGATGCCCTTGAGCCCGGCGGCGAGGAGGACCGCGTACGTCAGGTAGGGGTTCGCGCCCGAGTCGATGGAGCGGACCTCGACGCGGGAGGAGCCCGTCTTGCCCGGCTTGTACATGGGGACGCGGATCAGGGCCGAGCGGTTGTTGTGGCCCCAGCAGATGTACGAGGGGGCCTCGCCGCCCGATCCCGCCGTGCGGGACGAACCGCCCCAGATGCGCTTGTACGAGTTGACCCACTGGTTCGTCACGGCGGAGATCTCGCCCGCGTGCTTCAGCAGACCCGCGATGAACGAGCGGCCGACCTTGGACAGTTGGTACTCGGCGCCCGACTCGTAGAAGGCGTTCCGGTCGCCCTCGAAGAGGGACAGGTGGGTGTGCATGCCCGAGCCCGGGTAGTCCGAGAACGGCTTCGGCATGAAGGTGGCCTGCACGCCCTGCTCCAGCGCCACCTGCTTCATCACCAGCCGGAAGGTCATGATGTTGTCCGCCGTGGAGAGGGCGTCCGCGTAGCGGAGGTCGATCTCCTGCTGGCCCGGGGCTCCCTCGTGGTGGCTGAACTCCACCGAGATGCCCATCGATTCGAGCATCGTGATCGCCTGGCGGCGGAAGTCCATGCCCACGTTCTGCGGGGTGTGGTCGAAGTATCCCGAATTGTCCGCCGGGGTGGGGCGGGTGCCGTCGAGCGGCTTGTCCTTGAGGAGGAAGAACTCGATCTCGGGGTGGGTGTAGAAGGTGAAGCCCAGGTCCGAGGTCTTGGCAAGCGCCCGCTTCAGGACGTACCGGGGGTCCGCGAAGGACGGCGAGCCGTCCGGCATCAGGATGTCGCAGAACATCCGCGCCGTCCCCGGCGCCTCGGCCCGCCACGGCAGGATCTGGAACGTCCCCGGATCCGGCTTGGCGATCATGTCCGACTCGTATACGCGGGCGAAGCCCTCGATCGCGGAGCCGTCGAATCCGATGCCCTCGTCGAAGGCCTGCTCAAGCTCGGCGGGCGCCACGGCCACCGACTTGAGGAAGCCCAGCACGTCGGTGAACCACAGACGTACGAAGCGGATGTCGCGCTCCTCGAGCGTACGGAGCACAAATTCCTGCTGCTTGTCCATTTCCACACCCATCCTCGCTGGTCAGGCCGCCTGCTCCCACCGCCTCAGAGCACATCGGGGGGCACCTGAGCATCCCACCACATGGTTTCGCGCACGTTGCACACCCATAGTGCCTGCTCGGGTGTGACTCAGGTAACGCGGGAAGGGCGGCGTCCGGGTGTCCGTTCGTCCCTCGGCCGCCCGCCCGTCGGTACCGAGTGGTACCCCGTTCGGCCCACGGAGCCCCCGCGCCCACTACGATCTGCGCCCATGGGAGCCACACGGCTCGTACGCCCGTCCCAGCACGCGCGTCCCATGGCACTGGTGAGTGCCGTGGCGACGCTCCTCGCCGCGCTCTTCTTCTGTCTGGGCGCCGGCCCCGGTCCCGAGGACCATCACGCGGGCACCGGACCGAAGGCCGCGAGCGGGCCCGCGGCCACCGGCACGACGGCCCCCGCCCACGAGGCCACCGGCACCGTCGTCGAGTACATCTGCCCGTACGACCGCGGCGGCTGCTCCCTCTTCCCCTCGCTCTCCCCCGCGGTGCTCAGCGCGCCTCCGCTCGATCCGCCGCTGTACGCGGCCGACGGGCTCCCGCGCTTCGAGCCGCCGTCCGGTGACGGCGCCGCGCGCCGTTCCGGCGTCCGGCCGCGCGCGCCGGATCTGCACGTCCTTCAAGTTCTTCGGACGTAGCGGCGCCGGGCGTCCCGCCCCGCTACGTCCACCCCCGAACTCCACCCCCATCCCTGAAGAAGGACGACACCACCATGGCCGCCAAGAGCTCCGCCAACGCCGACCGCCGCGCCCGAATAGAGGAGATGCGCCGCGCCGAGCAGGCCCGTGAGCGCCGCAACCGCCTCATCACGATCGGCATCTCGGGCGTCGTCGTCCTCGGCCTCGTCGGCTTCGGCACCTTCGTGCTGATGAAGAAGTCCGACGAGCAGGACAAGAAGGACGCGGCCGCGAAGGCCCCCATCACCGCCGAGAAGTCCTGGGACGCCACGAAGCTCGGCCGGAACCACGTCGAGACGGCCGTGAAGTACGAGATGAAGCCGCCGGTCGGCGGTGACCACCACCCGGTCTGGATGAACTGCGACGGCGTCGTCTACAAGAAGGCCATCTCCGAGGTGAACGCCGTGCACTCCCTGGAGCACGGCGCCGTCTGGGTGACGTACAACAAGAAGGCCGCCGCCGACGACGTGAAGAAGCTGGAGGACAAGGTCGGCAAGACCAAGTACACGCTGATGAGCCCCGTGGACGACCAGGCCGGCGCCATCATGCTGTCCGCCTGGGGCAAGCAGGTCACCGTGGACAACGCGAGCGACCCCCGTATCGACGCCTTCTTCACCAAGTACGTCCAGGGCCCGCAGACCCCCGAGCCGGGCGCCGCCTGCACCGGCGGGCTCGACCAGTGAGCCGGGTCGGCGAGGACGACGGCGACGACGACGTCCTGACGCCCCCGGCCCGGCGGCCGAACCGGACGCAGTGGGCGGCGATCACCGCCGTCGCGCTGGCCCTGCTGTTCGCCGGGGGCGCCGTCACCGTCGCCTCCGCGGAGCGCGAGGAGGCGCCGCGTACGCCGTCCTCGCTCTCCGCGGACGCCGGCTTCGCCCGGGACATGGCCGTCCACCACCAGCAGGCCGTCGAGATGTCGTTCATCGTCCGGGACCGCACCCGGGACGATGAGGTGCGCCGACTCGCGTACGACATCGCCAACACCCAGGCCAACCAGCGGGGCATGATGCTCGGCTGGCTCGACCTGTGGGGGCTGCCCAAGATCGAGTCCGGCGTCGAGCCGATGACCTGGATGGGCATGGGCGGCTCCGGCGACACCGGGCCGCTCGACGGGGCCCTCATGCCCGGCATGGCGACCAACACCCAGCTGGACGAGTTGCGCGCGGCGAGCGGCCGCGAGGCCGAGGTCCTGTACCTGAAGCTCATGACCGAGCACCACAGGGGCGGGGTCCACATGGCCGAGGGCTGTGTCCAGAAGTGCTCGGTGGACATCGAGCGCGGTCTCGCGCAGGGCATGGTCGACGCCCAGAAGTCCGAGATGCTGCTGATGGCGGACATGCTCAGGAAGCGTGGCGCCTGACGACCCGGGTCGGTGACCCGACGGCCCCCGTGACCCGCCGCGGTCGCGGGGGCCGAGCCGTACACAGGCAGGCGCCGGCCGTCGGGCCGTACGCCGACACGTCACGACGGTCGCCGTACGCCGACAAGTCGCGGCGGTCGGGCCGTGCGCCGACAATGAGTGGGCTCGGGGACGTACGTGTGACCACGTCCGACGAAAGGTACCCACCCCATGACCACGGCGAAGGACATCATGCACCCCGGGGCCCAGTGGATCCCGGCACACGAGACGCTCGACCGCGCCGCGCAGCTGATGCGCAACCTGAACGTCGGCGCGCTGCCCGTCGCCGACGAGAACGAACGGCTCTGCGGCATCATCACGGACCGCGACATCGTGGTCGGCTGTGTGGCCATGGGCCACGACCCCTCGAAGATCACCTGCGGCGAGATGTCCAAGGGCACCCCCCGCTGGGTGGAGTCGGGCGCGGACGTGGGCGCCGTCCTGGAGGAGATGCAGAGCCACCAGATCCGGCGGCTGCCCGTCATCGAGGAGAAGCGGCTCGTCGGCATGATCAGTGAGGCCGATCTGGCCCAGCATCTGTCGGACGAGCAGCTCAAGGGGTTCTGCGAGAGCGTCTACGCGCCTTCCTGACGCGTCGACTCGCCTTCACTGACGCGTCTACGCGCCTTCCTGACGCGTCCACTCTCCTCCCCGACGCGTCTGCCCGCCTTCCAGACCGGATCGCAGGACCACGGTCGCGACCGCTTCCGGGCGGTCCTTCATGACCAGGTGGCCCGACGGCACGGCCGCCTCGTAGCGGGCCCCGAGCCGTCGGGCCAGCGCGCGTTGCCGCCGGTCCCAGCGGGCCGAGCCCTCGGGGGCGGCGAGGACGGTGACGGGGAGGCCCGGCGGGAGCGGGTGCGTGGTGCGCAGGGCGAGGAGTTCGGCCGCGACGGCTCCGTAGTGGGCGTTCTCCCAGAGGGTGCCGCGCAGGACGCGTGAGGTGCGGTAGACGCGGTGTACGAGGGCGGCGGGGGCCGGGTCGTGGCGTACGGCCGCACGGCGCACCGCGGGGCCGAGGGCGGCCGGGACTCCGGCGGCGGACAGGACGGCGCCCAGGACTCGGGCGACGGCCCCCAAGGACCACCTGCTCGCCCGGGGGTGCTCCTCCACCGAGGAGTCCACGAGCACGAGCGCGGTGGTCCG
This sequence comes from Streptomyces aureus, assembly GCF_001418135.1. Taxonomy (GTDB): domain Bacteria; phylum Actinomycetota; class Actinomycetes; order Streptomycetales; family Streptomycetaceae; genus Streptomyces; species Streptomyces aureus_A. Next base: position 188 of record NZ_LIPQ01000307.1, on the reverse strand, counting down.
GTCCGGGTGGAGCCGGGCGAAGGCCTCGGCGTGGAACCCGGCGATCGAGTGCCCGACGACGGTGGCGGGGCCGGGGAGCCCCAGCGCGTCGAGGAGGGCGGCGATCCGGTGGGCCTCGCCGGCGGCGGTGGGCGGGCCGGCGGCGAGGCCCACCGGATCGCCGCCCTCCTCGACGCGCTGGGGCTCCC
>NZ_LIPQ01000306.1 GCF_001418135.1 Streptomyces aureus | reverse complement strand
CCCCCACACCCCCCGCGCCCCTGATCCCTGCACCGCGACTCGAAACGACGGGTGACACCGTGTCCCTGCGCATGCCGCACATCCATGTGGAGTTCCCTCCGGAGCTCAGTCCGTACGCCGACCGGGCGGAGGCCGGAGCCCGGGCCTTCGTGTCCCGCTTCGGCCTCGCCCCCGACGAGGCCGCCCGCCGCCACCACGAACGCTCCCTGCTCGGCACCCTGATGGGCAGGGCGTACCCGCACTCGGGCGCCGAGGAGCTCCAGCTCGTGACCGACTGGATCAGCTGCATGCTGGTCCTGGACGACCAGTTCGACGAGACCTCCCTCGGCACCGAGCCGGAGCGCCTGCGCGAGGTCTGCGACGAGGTGCTCGGCTGGTTCACCGAGGACGGCTCCGTCGACGAGGACCCCGGCCCGGCGGCGCACTCCCTCACCCAGGTGTTCCGCCCCGCCTACGCGGACCTGTGGCGCCGCACCGCCCCGCTGACCTCGCCGACCTGGCGCCGGCGGCTCGCCGCGCACATCGGGGCCTTCTTCGACACCTGCGTGTGGGAGTCGGAGAACCGGCTCACGGGCCGCGTCCCCGGCCTGGACGAGTACATCGCCCACCGCGGCCGCGCGCTCATGCCGTACCTCGACCTCATCGAGGTCACCACGCACTTCGAGGTGCCGGAGGAGATATACGCGCTGCCCGCGTTCGCCGAGATGAACGCGGCGCTGTCCGACGCGGACCTGTGGACCAACGACCTGTTCAGCTGCGAGAAGGAGGCGCTGCTGGGCGACCCGCACAACCTGGTCCTGGTCCATCGGCACGCGCACGGCACGGACCTGCAGACCGCCGCGGACGCCGTCGGGGAGATGGTCCAGGGCCGCTTCGACCGTTTCACCGAGCTCAGTTCCTCCTTCGCGGAGCGCCTGACGCCCGCGCAGCGCGCGCTCGTCCCGGCGGACCGCCTGGAGCGCCACGTCGCGGGGCTGCGGAGCTGGCTCACCGGCCAGCTCCAGTGGCGCTTCGAGACGCTGCGGTTCGACCCCACTCGGCCCGAGGTCACCAGCGCCGCGGGGTCCACCCCGCTGTAGGCGCACCCTCGACCGATTTCCCCCACTGTGACCCATTGTGAACGGGGTACGCATGCGAGACCGTTACGCGACACTCAGACATCTGGAGACCCTCGACCCGAAGGCGGACCACCAGGAGATCCATCGCATATCCTCCGACCGCGAGTTCCCCTGGGACTACGGCCGGGGCCTTGAGGTGGCGATCTGGCGCACCTGTTGCGTGCCCGCCATCTCCGACGTCCTGGACGGCAGCGGCGAGTTCGCCCTGCGCGCGCAGAAACGCTACGACGACACCCGGATCCTGCTCGGCGAACTGGTCCGCGGGGGCTACGACTCCACGCGCGGACGCCAGGCGATCCGGCAGATCAACCAGGCGCACCGCAGGTTCGACATCGCCAACGAGGACATGCTGTACGTCCTGTCGACGTTCGTCCTCGAGCCGGTCCGCTGGATCGACCGCTGGGCCTGGCGGCGGACCTCCGAGACGGAGCGGCTGGCCGCCTTCTACTTCTTCACCAGTGTCGGCGAGCGGATGAACATCCGTGAACTCCCCACCGACTACGCCTCGTTCGAGCAGTTCAACCGCGAGTACGAGCGGGAACGCTTCCAGCGGGCCGCGAGCAACCACCGCGTCGGCACCAACATCCTGAACCTGTACGCGTCCTGGTACCGGCGTCCGGTCAGCGACCTGGTCGCGGCCACGCTGCCCTGCCGGCTGGACGCGCCCGCCCTGGACGCCCTCGACCTGCCCGTCCCGCCCCGGTGGGTGCGGGCCGTCCACCGCGCCGGGCTGCGCGGCCACGCGGGGGCCGAGCGCGTCGCGCCGCGGCTGATGGCGCGGCTGATGACCCGGCCGACGGCGCGGACGTACCCGGGCTACCCGCACGGTTACGACCTCGCCGACATCGGTCCCCAGCGGACCGCCCAGCCCGTGCGGCAGCAGCCGACGGCCCGTGTCGACAGCCTCAAGGACTGAGCACCATGACCGAAACCACAGCTCTCGCCGCGCCCTTGGCGACCATCGGCGACACGCCCCTGCGGCCGGTCGTCGTCCCGGTCGGCGACCGGTCCGTGCGGATCTGGCTGAAGCTGGAGGCCGAGAACCCCTTCGGTTCGATCAAGGCCCGTACGGCGGAGGCCCTGCTGAACGCCCTGGAGTCGAGCGGGGCGCTGCGTCCGGGGATGCGGGTGGTCGAGTCGACCTCCGGCAACCTGGGCGTGGCGCTCGCCGGGCTCTGCGCGCAGCGCGGCTACCGCTGCACGCTGGTGGTCGAGCCGAGCACACCGCCCGCCAGCGTCGCGCGGATGCGCGAGTACGGCGCCGACGTGGTGACCGTGCGCGAGGTGCCGGGCGGCCGGACCCTCGGGGCCCGGCTCCAGGCCGTGCGGGCGATCGTGGCGGCCGGCACCGACGCCGTATGGACCAACCAGTACGAGAGCCCCGCCAACCCCGGGGTGCACGAGTGGCAGACCGCCGCGGAACTGATGAAGGCCGCACCGGACGGCCGGTTCGACGCGGTCGCCGTGGCCGTGTCGACCGGGGGCACCCTGGCGGGGATCGCGCAGTTCTTCCGCGACCACGCCCCGGACACCCGGGTCGTCGCGGTCGACGCCGTGGGGTCCTCGGCGCTCGGCGGGACCCCCGCCGACCGGCCGTTCAAGCTGATGGGCTTCGGCTCCGGACAGGTGTCGGGCTTCGTCGAGCCGCACCACGTGGACCATGTGGTGCGGCTGACGGACCAGGCGGCCGCCGCGGCCTGCGCCCTGGTCGCAGGGCGGACCGGGATCTCGCTCGGCGGCAGCGGCGGGGCCGCGGTGCTCGCCGCCGTCTCCCGGGCGCTCCTCGATCCGTCGCTGCGGGAGATCGCCTGCGTCTGCCCGGACAGCGGGGAGAAGTACCCGCAGCTCCGCGACGCCCCGGCCGACGGCGGTCCCGGCTGCACCGGGGAGATCCGGGCGGCCCTGGACCTGCTGGACCGGGTGCGTGCGGAGGAACCGCCCGCGCCCACCCCGCCGAACCCGCGGCAGCTGCCGAACCCCCGGAAGGGAACGCACCGATGACCCCGCACGACGACACGACGCTCACCTATCTGGACAGCGCCGACGTGGCCCGGCTCTGCGACGGGCTGCCCGTCGCCGACCTGGCGCACGACACGCTGCTCGCCTACCGGCGCAAGGAGGCGGGGCTCACCCCCGAGGCCGCGCTGCGCTGGACCACCCCGTCCGGGGCGTCGGCGCGCAGCCTCATCCTGCCCGGCTGGGCGGACGGCGCCTACGGCTGCAAGATCATCAACGCCTCGCTTGGCAACCGGCTCCTCGGCCGGCCGCGCGCCGCCGGGCTGGTCGTGCTCGACGACCCGGAGACCGCGCGGCCGGTCTGCATCATGGAGGGCGGCCGGATCAGCGCCCTGCGCACGGCCGGCGTCTCGGTCGCCGCGCTGCGCGCCGTACGCGACCTGGGCGCCGTCCGACGGGTGGCCTTCCTCGGCTGCGGCCGGCAGGCCGAGGTCCACCGGGAGCTGCTGGCGAGCGCCTGCCCCGGCGTCGAGGAGCTGTTCGTGCACGACCAGGACGCGGACCGGGCCGAGGAACTGGCCGCCCGCTGGCGCGCGGCGGACCCGGCGGTCGCCGTCACGGTGACCGCGGACGCCCGCGCCGCGGTCGAGCGGGCCCAGGTGACGGTCGCGGTGACGACGACCACCGAGCCGTACGTGGAGCTGGACTGGGTGCCGAAGGGCGGGACCTTCGTCAACGTGTCCCTCGACGACGCGGCCGAGAGCCTGCTGCTGGGCTGCGACCACCTGTTCGTCGACGACTGGGACCTGGTCGTCGACGACGACCACCGGCTGCTGGGCAGGCTGGCCCGGGCCGGCCGCGTCGCCGGCCCGGGGACCGACGCCCCGGCGGGCGGCCGGTCGGTGGACGCCTCCCTGCCGGAGCTGTTCGCCGGCGACTACGCGCGGACGGTCGCCGGGGACGACCGGGTGGTGATCAACCCGTTCGGCATGGGCGTCCAGGACATCGCGCTGGCCGCCGCCGTGTACGCGCGGGCCGTCGAGCAGGGCGTCGGTCTCTCCCTGGCCCACTGATCCGGGGGCTGCACGGCGTCCCCCGCCGTGCGGCCCCCCGCCGCTCGCGGTTACCCGCCGCGTCCGGCTCCTCATGACCGTGGCCCCGCCTTTCCGGCGGGGCCACGGTCGTGCGCGGGGACGAGGTCAGTAGGACTTCGGCAGCCCCAGGGTGTAGTGCGAGACGAAGTTGAGGATCATCTCCCGGCTCACCGGGGCGATCCGCGCCACCCGGGAGAGCGTCAGCAGCGAGGCGAGCCCGTACTCGGTCGTCAGGCCGTTGCCGCCCAGGGTGTGGATCGCCTGGTCGACGGCGTGGGCGCAGGCCTCGGCGGCGGCGTACTTGGCCATGTTGGCGGCCTCGCCCGCGGCCATGTCGTCGCCCGCGTCGTAGAGTTCGGCGGCCTTGCGGGTCATCAGCCGGGCGAGTTCCAGCTCGACGTGGATCCGGGCGAGCGGGTGGGCGACGGCCTGGTGGGCGCCGATCGGGGACGACCACACCTGCCGGGTGCGGGCGTAGTCCACGGCTTTGTCCAGGGCGTACCGGCCCAGTCCGGCGGCGAACGCGGCGATCATGACGCGTTCGGGGTTGAGCCCGGCGAAGAGCTGCTGGAGCCCCGCGTCCTCCTCGCCGACCAGCGCGTCCGCGGGCAGCCGTACGTCGTCCAGGACGAGTTCGAACTGCCGCTCGGGGGCGCTGAGTTCCATGGGAATCTCGTGGTGTGCGAAGCCGGGGGTGTCGCGCGGGACGACGAAGAGGCAGGGCTTGAGGCGGCCGGTGCGGGCGTCCGCCGTCCGGCCCACGATCAGGGTGGCGTCGGCCTCGTCGACCCCGGAGACGAAGACCTTTCGGCCGGTGAGCAGCCAGTCCGTGCCGTCCCGGCGGGCGGAGGTGGTCAGCCGGTGGGAGTTGGATCCGGCGTCCGGCTCGGTGATGCCGAAGGCCATCCGGGAGGATCCGTCGGCCAGTCCGGGCAGCAGCCGGCGCTTCTGTTCCGGGGTGCCGAAGCGGCTGATGACCGTGCCGCAGATGGCGGGCGACACCACCAGCATGAGCAACGGGTTGCCGGCTGCGCCGAGTTCCTCCATGACGATCGAGAGTTCGGTGATGCCGCAGCCCCCGCCGCCGTACTCCTCCGGCAGGTTGACCCCGAGGTATCCGAGCCGTCCCGCCTCCGCCCAGAGCTCGTTCGGGGAGCGCGGGTCGCGACCGGCGTCGCCCCGGCCGCGCGCGAACGCGGCGACGGCCTCCCGCAGTGCCCGGTGCTCGGCGCTCTCCGCGAACGCGCCGCGCCCGCTCATCGATCCAGCTCCGCGAGGATCTCGGCGGTGTGCTCGCCGTGGCCGGGGGCGGCGCCGCGCAGCGAGTCGAGTCCGGCACCGAACAGGACGGGAAAGCGGATCTGCCGGCGCGGCTCCTCGGTGGGCGACCCCGGCAGGGTCCCCACCAGGTCGCGGGCCTCGACGTGCGCGTCGGCCAGGAACGCGTCGGCGGTCTCGTACACCGGCGCCCAGGGCAGATCCAGTCCGGCGAGCGCGGCGCACCACCAGGCCAGGTCTCGGCGGGCGAAGACGCCGGTGAGCAGCTCCCGGACCCGCCCACGGGCCCGGGTGCGCGCCGCGCGGCGGTCGTACGCGTCGTCGTCGAGCTCGGGGAACTCCTTCGCGAAGGCCGTACGGAAGGTCAGCCAGAACTTGTCCTCGAAGGTCGCGAGCGCGATCCGGCCGCCGTCGGCGGCGGTGAACACGTCGTTGTCGCCGGTGACCAGGGGGCTGTCGGCGGGTTCGGCCGGCGTGCGCAGCGGCAGCGCGAGCGGTCCGGCCCAGGCGGCGGCCGCCTCGTGCAGCGACACGTCGAGGTGCTGACCGTGGCCGGTGGCGCGGGCGGAGGCGACCGCGACCGCGGTGGACAGCGCCGCGTACATCGCTCCGGCGAGGTCGGCGATCCTCAGGCCCACCCGGTCGACGCGCTCACCGGGACGGTGCGGCACGGCGAAGAAGCCCGACAGGGCGAGGAAGTTGAGGTCGTGGCCGGGCCGGGAGGCGTACGGGCCGTGCTGTCCGAATCCGGTGATCGAGCACAGCACCACCCGCGGGTTGGCCTCGCGCAGCCGCGCGTACCCGAGGCCCATGGCGTCGAGCACGCCGGGCCGGTGGCTCTCCACCACGGCGTCGCTGCGCTCCACCAGACGCAGCAGGGTGTCCCGACCGGCCGGGTCGCGCAGGTCCAGGACGAGGGAGCGCTTGTTGCGGTTGAGCGCCGCGAACGTCTCCGGCTCGACCAGCCTGCCGTAGTCGCCGCCGTCCGGGCTCTCCACCTTGACCACGTCGGCACCGAGGTCGGCCATCAGTACCGTCGCGAATCCGCCGGGCAGCAGCCGCGAGAGATCGAGGACCCTTATGCCGTCCAGGGCCGGCCAGCCCGCCGTCACTTCCACCTGCGACTCCTTTCGCTCCCGCGGCCTCCGGTCGAGGGCGGGCACAAGCCGGGCGCACGCTACCGGCGGCCGGACGGCCGTCCCTGGACGGGATCTGCACGGCTCCTGCCTCCCTCGTCCGGTTCCCTCCCGGGAGGGAGCCGCTTCCAGCCGCCGGGGGATCCGGCGCCGGGGGCCCGCGCGGTGGGATGGGACCAGCGCCGGACGGACCGGCAGCCCACCGCCGAGGAGAGTCACCATGCAGGTCAGCACCGCACCGGCCACCCCGCGCACCGTCGCCCCGCACGCCGGCGTTCCGCACATCGAGACCCTCCTCACCGAATCGCTCCGCCCCGCGGACACCGGGGCGCCGCTCTCGGACCACACCGTCGGCTCCCTGCTGCGCGAGGTCGCCGCGGGCCGGCCGGACGCCCCGGCCCTGGAGTCGGTCCCGGACGACGGCGGCGCCCCGCGCCACTGGACGTACGCCGAACTGCTCGCCGAGGCCGAGAGCGTGGCCGGTGGGCTGCGGGAGCGCGTCGGACTCGGGGCGCGGGTCGCCCTGTGGGCTCCGAACGTCCCGGAGTGGCCGATCGTCGCGTACGCGGCGGCGCTGGCCGGGGTGACGCTGGTGACGCTCAACCCGGCGCTGCGGGCAGGCGAGCTGACCCACGCCCTGCGCACCTCCGAGGCCGAGATGCTGATCCACGCCGACGCCGTCCGGGGGTACGACATGGCCGGGACGGTGCGGGCGGTGACGCCGGACCTGCCGGGTCTGCGGCACGTCGTGCCGCTCGCCGCGTGGGAGTCGCTGCGGGGTACCGCGCCGCTGCCCTCGCAGGAGGAGATCGCCGCCGTCCCGGCGCAGATACAGTTCACCTCCGGCACCACCGGCGACCCGAAGGCGGTGCTGCTCTCGCACCGGTCCGTGGTCAACGTGGCCCGGCTGACCTTCGAGGGGCTCGGCGTCCACGACGGCGCGACCGTGGTCTCCCCGCTGCCGATGTTCCACACCGCAGGCTGTGTCATCTCCTGCCTGGGGCCGCTGTGGAGCGGCGGCGTCTTCACGCTCCTGGAGCGCTTCGACCCCAAGGTCCTCTTCGAGGTGCTGCGCCGTTCCCCCGGCGCGGTGCTCACCAGTGTGCCGACGGTGCTGACCGCCCTGAACGACGTGGCGCGCTCGGCCGGCGGCGCGGCGGCCCGGCTGTCCTCCGTCCTCACCGGCGCGGCGCCGGTGCGCCCGCAGCTCATCACCGAGACCGAGGAACTGTTCTCGACCACGGTGTTCAACCTGTACGGGCAGACCGAGCTGGCCTCCGTGGTCACCCTCACCCGGCCGGACGACACCGCCGAGGACAAGACCAGCACCGTGGGCCGGCCGCTGCCGCACGTCACGTGCAAGATCGTGGACCCGGACACCGGCCGGGTGCAGCCGCTCGGCGTCCCCGGCGAGATCTGCGCCCGCGGCTACCAGCAGCTCCTCGCGTACTACGGCGACGCGGAGGCCACCGCGCGGAAGGTGGACGCGGACGGCTGGCTGCACACCGGGGACCTCGGTTCGATGGACGCGACCGGCGCGGTCCGGATCGAGGGCCGGCTGAGCGACCTGATCATCCGGGGCGGCGAGAACATCGCGCCCGGGCCCGTCGAGTCCTTCCTCAGCACGCTGCCGGGCGTCCGCGACGCCCTGGTGGTGGGGGTGCCGGACGACCGGTGGGGAGAGATCGTCGCCGCGGTGCTGCTGCCCGCCGCCGATCGCCCGGAGGGCCCGGACGTCGAGGAATGCGTCGCCCGCTGCCGCGAGCAGCTGTCCCCGCACAAGATCCCGGCCCGGTGGTACCTCGCGGACGGGCTGCCGCTGACCGCCTCCGGGAAGATCCAGAAGTTCCGGGTCCGGGAGCTGATCGCCGAGGGCGCCCTCGTCCGCCTCGACGCACCGCGCGCCTGACGCGTCCTGCCGAAGCCCGCCCCTGACGTCCCGTCACCCGCCGACACCCCCCCGGAGCCCCCGCCATGAAGATCTCCATGCAGCTGAAGTACGACACCGACATCGTCGCCGCGGCCGGCCAGGTGGCCGAACTGGAGCGGGCCGGCCTGGACCTGGTCTGGGTGCCGGAGGCGTACGGCTACGACGCGCCCAGTTTCATGGGCTTCCTCGCCGCCCGCACCGAGCGGATCGAGATCGGTTCCGGCATCCTCTCGGTGTTCAGCCGGACGCCCGCCCTGCTGGCGATGACCGCGGCCGGCGTCGACGCCCTGTCCGGCGGACGCTGCCACCTCGGCCTCGGTTCCTCGGGCCCGCAGGTCGTCGAGGGTCTGCACGGGGTGCCGTACGCCGCGCCGGTGGCCCGGACCCGCGAGACCATCGAGGTCATGCGCGCCTTCTGGCGGCGGGACGAGCCGGTGCGCCACCAGGGGCGCACGGTCACGCTGCCGCTGCCCGAGGGCCGGGGCACCGGCCTCGGCAGGCCGATGCGGCTGCTGACGCCGCCGGTCCGCCCGTCCGTCCCGGTGTGGGTGGCCGCGCTGGGCCCGAAGAACGTCCGGATGGTCGCGGAGACCGCCGACGGCTGGCTGCCGCTGTTCTTCGTCCCCGAGTGGTGCGACCGGGTGTGGGGCCCGGCGCTCAAGGAGGGCGCCGCCGCCCGCGCGCCCGAGCTGGGCCCGCTCCAGATCTCGGCGGGCGGTCTGCTCGCGATCGGCCCGGACGCCGAGCGGGCCCGGGAGCTGGCCCGCGGCCAGCTCGCGCTGTTCGTGGGGGGCATGGGCGCGCCCGGCCACAACTACTACTACGACCTGGTCAGCCGGTACGGCTACGCCCGTGAGGCGGAGACGATCCAGCGGCTGTTCCGGGCCGGCGACAAGGCCGGGGCCGCGGCCGCCGTGCCCGCCGCGCTGCTCGAGGCCACCACGATCTGCGGCACGGAGAGCTATGTGAGGGATCGTCTGGACGCCTACCGGGAGGCCGGGGTCACCCATCTCCAGGTCGTGCCGGTGCCGCAGGAGGGCGAGTCCGAGGCGACGGTGGTCTCCCGCCTGAAGGACCTCGTCGGCTGACGTACGCCGCTCGTCGGCCGACGTACGCCGTCGGCCCAGGGGAGCCCCGGAGCCCTCTCAGCCCGCGCCGACGAACCCCGACTCGTACGCCTGGACCACCGCCTGCGTCCGGTCGCGTGCCCCCAGCTTGGCCAGGGTGCCGCTGACATGGGTCTTGACCGTCTGCACCCCCAGGAAAAGCTGCTCGGCGATCTCCGCGTTGGACATCCCCCGCGCCATCAGCCTCAGCACGTCCGCCTCCCGCTCCGTGAGCTGGGCGCGGGCCAGCGCGTCGCCCGGCTCACGGGCCTGACGCCCCTGCACCAGCGAGCGGATCGCGGCGGGGAAGAGCACCGAGTCCCCGGTCGCCACGGTACGGACGGCCTGGACGATCTCGGCGGGCCGGGACCGCTTGAGCAGGAACCCCGATGCCCCTTCCCTGAGCGCCTCGTAGACGTAGTCGTCCCGCTCGAACGTGGTGATCACCAGGACTCTCGGCGGGTCGGCGACGGCGGCCATGAGATCGCGGGTCGCGGCGATGCCGTCGACGGTGGGCATCCGTACGTCCATGACGACGACGTCCGGGCGCAGCCTCCGGACGAGCGGCACGACCTCGCAGCCGTCGGAGGCCTCGCCGACCACGGTGATGCCCTGGGCGTTGCCGAGGATGGCCGCCATGCCGGCCCGGACGAGCTCCTCGTCGTCGACGAGGAGTACGGAGATGTCCATGATCACGATCCCAACCGTAGGGGGAGACGGGCGCTGACGGTCCAGCGCCCCGATGCGGCCCCGGCGGTGGCCCGGCCGCCCAGCAGCGCGGCGCGCTCCCGCAGACTGCGCAGCCCCTTGCCGGTGCCGGGAGCCCGCGGGGCCTCCTCCACCAGCCGGTTCGCGACGGTGAGCCGGACCTGTTCGCCGGTGACGTCCAGGTCGACGTCCACGGGTGAACCGGGCGCGTGCTTCATGGCGTTGGTGAGCGCTTCCTGAAGGATGCGGTACGCCTCGCGGGAGACCACGCCCGGCACGGCGTCGACCTCGGCGGCGGTGCGCGAGCGCACCGTGACGCCCGCCGCGCGGCTTGCCTCCAGGAGCTGCCCGACGTCCGCGAGGGTGGGCCGGACGGTGCGGGCGGCCGGCTCGTCCTCCTTCAGATAGCCGAGGGTGCGCTCCAGGTCGTCCATGGCGCGGCGGCCGGTGTCCTCGATGGCGGTCAGCGCCCGGATCGCGAAGTCCCGGTCGGCGTCGATGAGTTCGCGGGCCGCGCCGGCCTGGAGCACGGTGACCGTGAGGGCGTGGCCGATGGAGTCGTGGAGTTCGCCCGCGAGCCGGTTGCGGGCCAGCAGTTCGTCCGCCCGGCGCTCCGCCTCCGCGAGCCGCTCGGCCGTCGAGGGGCCCAGCAGCCTGCGCGCGAGGGCGAGTTGTACGTGTCCGGCCCATACGACCAGCGCGAACGCGGCGAGCAGCAGCGGCGGCACCAGGCCCAGGTACCAGATGTGCCGGTGGCCGCCGGGGACGGTGACGCCGAGGATCGTCCGGGTTCCCTCGACGGCGGGCGCGGACGCCAGCGTGCCCGTGACGGACAGCAGTTGGGCGACGACCGTGGCGACGAGCAGTCCCCACCAGCAGCGCAGCACCAGCCAGACGCTGGTGCGCCGGCGGTCGGAGAGGCTCCGGGCCGGGGCCCTGCCGATGTCGTTCTCGTCGTCCGGCACGAGCAGCAGCCGCGCCTGGATGCCCTCCGCACGCCGCGTCCCCGGCACCAGGCCGAGCAGCAGCAGGGGGACCACCGGCACGAGTGCGCAGGCCGCGAGGGTACGGCCCAGGTCTTCGGTGATGCCGGGCCACACCAGCACGCAGACCGGTCCCACGGCCCCGCCGAGCAGCAGATGGAGCCCGCGGGCGTACGTACGGCCCTGGCGCAGGGCGTCGTGGAGCGTCGACGGCAGACGTCTCATGGGGATCAGCTCCCTCCCCGGGGGGAGGTGACTCCCGCCGCCGGGGGATCCGTCCGGGGCCGCCGGACGATTGGCTTGAGGACATGAACAGGGACAACGGAACGGCGCACGGTGCGGGCGACGCACCCGCCGTGGAAGTACGGGGTCTGGCGAAGGCCTACGGCGACAGGACGGTGGTGAAGGACCTCACCTTCCAGGTGCGGGCCGGTTCGGTCACCGGCTTCCTCGGCCCGAACGGCGCGGGGAAGTCGACCACTCTGCGGATGATCCTGGGGCTGGACCGGCCCACGGCGGGCGAGGTGCTGATCGCGGGGCGGCCGTACGGCCGGCTGGTCGAGCCGCTGCGCCACGTCGGCGCGCTGCTGGACGCCGGCGCGGCGCATCCGGGACGGACCGCACGCGACCATCTGCTCTGCATCGCCCACGCCGGTCGCCTGCCGCGGGCGCGGGTCGACGAGGTGCTGGAGCAGGTCGGCCTGGAGTCCGCGGCCCGGCGGCGGGTCGGCGGGTTCTCGCTGGGGATGCGTCAGCGCCTGGGCATCGCCGCGGCCCTGCTCGGCGACCCCGAGGTGCTGATCCTCGACGAGCCGGTCAACGGCCTGGACCCGGAGGGCATCCGCTGGCTGCGGCACTTCCTCAAGGGGCTGGCGGCCCGGGGCCGGGCGGTGCTGATCTCCAGCCACCTGATGACGGAGACGGCGCTGCTGGCGGACCGGCTGGTCGTGATCGGCAGGGGCCGGCTGCTGGCGGACGTGTCCATGGCCGAGTTCGCCGCGGAGCACGGCCGCTCCCGGGTGCGGGTGCGGGCCGACGAGCCGGAGCGGCTGCGCGAGGCCCTGGTGCGCAAGGGGCTGCGGGTGGTGCCGGGCGACGGCGGCGCGCTGGAGGTGCACGCGGCGGAGGCCGCCGACGTCGGCCGGATCGCGGCTCACGAGAGGACCGCCGTCCTGGAACTGGTCCAGGTCGAGGACTCGTTGGAAGAGGCTTTCATGAGGATGACCGCCGATTCGGTGGAGTACGGGGGGCGACCCCTCGGAGAGGTGGTCTGACGATGTCTGTCAACGCGGTGCTCCGCTCGGAGTGGACGAAGATCCGCTCGGTGCGTCCGGTCCTGTGGTCGCTGCCGCTGGCCGCGGCCCTGCTCGTCGGCATCGGCGCCGGCGTGTCGGGGTCGGTCGGCCCCGAGGAGGCGGACGGCCCCGGCTTCGACCCGGTGCAGCTCGGCTACTACGGCATCCTCTTCGCCCATGTCGTCGTGATCGCCTTCGCCGTTCTGGTGGTCGGCAACGAGTACCAGCACGGCGCGATCCGGGTCTCGCTGGCGGCGGTGCCCCGGCGCGGTCTGATGTACACGGCCAAGCTGACCGTCGGGGCGACCCTCGCCCTGGGGGCCGGCGTGGTCGCCTCGCTGTGCACGTTCTTCCTCTCGCAGCGTCTGCTCGGCGAGCACGGCACGGCGTTCGGCGACGCGGGGACGGTGCGGGCGATCGTGGTGGGCGCCCTGTACTTCCCGCTGCTCGCGGTCATGTGCATGGGGTTCACGGCGATGCTGCGCAGTCTGATGCTCTCCATGGGCGTCCTGATCCCGGTGCTGTTCCTGGTCTCCCCCGTACTGGCCGAGATCCCCGGCCTGAAGGAGCTGGCCTGGTACCTGCCCGACCGGGCCGGCCAGTACGGGCTGCGGCTCGACCCCGCCGACGCCGCGCCCTACAGCCCCATGACCGGGGTGCTGGTCATGGCGGTGTGGGCGGCCGCGGCTGCGGTCGGCGGCTGGCTGACGCTCCGCACCCGCGACGCGTGAGCGCTCCACCGCCGTGAGGGACGCGTGAGGGGACGGGGACGGTGGGCATCGACGACCGTCCCCTCACGCCGTTCACTGCTCCCAGGCGTGGAGGCGTACGAGGGGCGGCAACGCGTACTCCTCGCCGGCCTCCGCCGGGGGGTCGAGCAGCTGGTGGTCGACCAGCCGCTCCAGGAGGTCCTCCGCCTGGCGTCCGCCGCAGTGCAGCACGGCGGCCGCGCCGGCGGGGGTGAACGCCCGGTCCGCGGACCGGGCGAGGGCGCGCACGGCGTCGCGGAGCACCGGGTCCAGGCCCTCGTACGCGGAGGTCAGCCGATCCCGTACGGACAGGTCTCCGGCGACCAGCTCAGACAGCCGCCGCTCCTCGTCGGCCAGCCGGTCCGCCAGCCGGGCGAGGGTCCAGTGCGGGCGGGCGGCGAGCCGCATGCCCGCGATCCGCACGGCCAGCGGGATCCCGTCGCACAGCTCGGCAACGGTCTCGGCCGCCGTCCGTTCGGCCAGCACCCGCCGCTCACCGGCGATCCGGGCGAGCAGGGAGACGGACTGGTCGGCGGTGAAGCGCTCGACGCGGAAGTGCTGGGCCCCCTCCAGACCGGACAGCGGGATCCGGCCGGCCAGCAGCGCGGCGCCGCCGGGGCCGGACGGCAGCAACGGGCGGACGGCGCGTTCCCCGGGCGCGTCGTCGACGACCACCAGGACCCGGCGGCCGGCGACGGACTCCTGGTAGAGCGCCGCGAGTTCAGTCAGCCCGGCGGGCAGCCCGGCCGTCGGCACACCCAGCGCCCGGGCGAAGCCGCGCAGCACGGTGCGGACCTCGTCGGGCGCGCCGGTGCGCAGCCGGGCGTGCAGGACACCGTCGGGGAAGTGGCGGGCGACGGCCGCGGCGATCTGGACGGTCAGGGCGGACTTGCCGACACCGACGGGTCCGTGGAGCACGGCGACCGGGGCGGCGCCGAACGCGGCCAGCGGCCCCTGCCCGGTCAGGTACTGCCGGACCTGGAAGTGCTCGGCCCGGCCCACGAAGTCCCCGACGCTCTGCGGCAGCTGGACGGATCTCGGCGCGTCGGCCCGGCCGGCGGGCTGCGCCGTCCTCGCCGTCGCGATCCGGGTGTCCTCCCTCAGCACGGCCATCTGGGCCCCGCGGAGTTGGGCACCGGGCTCGATGCCGCTCTCGACGCGGAGCCTGCGGTCGACCGCGGCGAACAGCTCCAGCGCCTCCGCCCGGCGGCCGGAACCGGCGAGCGCGGTGAGCAGCCGGGCGTGCAGGCCCTCGTGCAGCACCTCGTGCCGGGCGATCGGCCCGAGCTGGGCGAGCACCTCCTCGTACTGTCCGCGGGCGAGGGCGAGATCGGCGAGGCGCAGCGCGGAGGCGACCCGCAGGCGGGAGTGCTCGACGGCGGCGGCGTGGCGGGCCAGCCGTGGCGGGGCGCCTTCCAGAAGCTGCCCGCGCCAGAGCCGCAGGGCGTCGGCGAGCAGGGCCTGTTCGTGCACCGGGTCGTCGCCTGCGCGGGCCCGCGCGGCCTCGTGGGTCAGCCGGCCGAACTCCAGGACGTCGAGTCGGCTGTCCCCCTCGATCCGGAGCTCATAGCCGCCGCCGCGCCGCAGCACCGCGGTCCGGCCGGTGCCGGGGAGGGTGTGTGCGTCCAGCATCAGCCGGATGCGCGAGATGTAGGTGTGGATCAGCTGACCGAATGTGTCAGGTAGTTCGCCGTCCCAGAGGACCTCGATGATCTCGTCGCGTTCGACCACCTGATGGGCCTGGAGCGCGAGCAGTCCGAGCAGGGTCCGCTGCTTCGGCGTTCCGGTGAGCAGTTCGGCGGCGCCGCGCGTGGCGGAGAGCCGGCCGAGGATGCTCAGGACCAGCGGGGCGTCGTCGGGGACGTCCCCTGCGGCGTCGGCCGTGGCGCCGACCCGCGCGAGCAGCGCGGGTTCGTGCAGGGCTTCGGCGATTCTGCGCAGCGATCCGGATCTCGGGGCGCGGACCCGGCCCCGTTCGATCTCACGGAGCGTCCGCAGACCGATCCCGGATCTTTCGGCGAGGTCCCGCTGACTGACCCCGTTGCGGGTCCGCGCGGAACGGACCAGGGTGGCGACGTCTCGTTCCGCCAACGCCGCCGGACTACCACCCGTCATGACTCCCCCATGCGTGCTCGTTCGTTTCGCCGTCCGTCCCCGTCGTCTGCGACGGAGCGCGCCGACGTGGTCAGCCGCGGCTGTTCCACTCCTCCTGGGCCTCGGTGACGACCGGGCCGTCGGCCGCGACGGTGCTCGGCGCGGGGGCCGTGAGCTGCTGCTCGGCGACGGCCAGAACCGAGAGGCCGAGCACCGCGGTGACCGCGACGCAGGCGGTGCGCAGGATGGGGGAGGTGCGGGTGGTGGAGGTGCGGGTGGTGGAGGTGATCGCTCGCATGTCTCGGTCTTCCGTTCGCTTGTCGTTCGCGCTGCCGGTTGAGACTCTGCCAACTGCCGATCTACGCTGGATAAATCCTGGATATGCGCTCTGAGCTGCAGATATATCGCTCCTGCCGGAGGGGTGGGGGCGGCTTCACAGTGGTTCGCCGAGGGCCGTGAGGAGGGCCGCCGCGTGGTCGGCGTCGGGCAGCCCGAGCCGGGTGAACAGCGTGTGGGCCTGCCGGGCCCTGGCCGCCGCGGCCCCGAGGTCGCCGAGGTCGGCGAGGGTACGGCCGAGCACCAGGAGGGCGAGCCCCTGGTCGCGCTCCGCGCCGCGCTGCTCGCACAGCACCAGCGCACGGCCCGCCTCCCTGACGGCCTCCTCCCGGCGGCCCGTGATCCGCAGGGTCTCGGCCAGCCGGAAGCGGGTCTGCGACTCCTGTCCGCGGAACTGCCAGGCCTCGCACAGGCCCAGGCACTGGGTATGGCTCGCGATGGCCTCGTCGTACCTCCCCAGTTCGTGCAGGGCCATCCCCTGCACGTAGAGCGCGTAGGCGGCGCCGTGGTGGTCCTCGACCTCACGTAGCGCGGCCAGCGCCTCGGCGCACGCGACGAGCGCCTCCTCGGCGCGGCCGCCGCGCAGCCGGGCCTGCGCCGCGTTGAGCCGCGTCACCAGTTCGCCCGATCGGTGCCCGAGCTTCTCCGCCAGCTCGATCGCCTGGTCGTAGCAGTGCACCGCGTCCTCGTAGCGGTGCTGGAACTGCGCGATCAGACCGCGGTCGTTGAGCGTCTGACGGAGGATCACCCGGTCGCCGACCCGCTCGCAGGCCTCCGCCGCGAGCCGGGTGAACAGCTCTGCCTCGGCGAGCCGGGCGCTCTGCAGGGCGGCGTTCCCGCAGACGAAGCGGGCCCGCCCGGCGACCTGGTCGTCGCCGCGCTGCGCGGCGGTCTCGGCCAGCGCCTGCGCGGCGGCGGCGAGCTGCCCGTACGGGATGTCCTTGCCGAACGGCGTGAGGGCGATGAGCAGGTCCGCGGCGACGCGCAGGATCCGCGGGTCCGCCCCGGCGGGGCTGCGGGCGGCCAGCGTCACCGCGTTGGTGAGGCATTCGAACTCGGCGGTCACCCAGGCGCGCGCCTCCGCGAGCCCGGCGAAGTGCGGCGCGGGCGCGGAGCAGGGGGTGAGGAAGATCCCGTCCGGGTCGCCGGGCACCATGCACTGGAAGGCGGCGCGGCCGGCGGCCAGCAGGTGGTCGAGGAGCGGCGGCAGTACGGGGATGCCGGCCTCGGCGCCGCCGTCGCCCGGCGACACGCCGAGCTGGAGCGCGAAGGCCCAGACGAGGTCGTGGTACCGGTACCGGCCGGGCTGCGGGGCCTCCAGCATGGCCGCGTCGACCAGGGACTCGAGGATCTCCTCGGTGTCGTACGCGTCGAGACCGAGGGCCGCGGCGGCCACCTCCAGTCCGATGCTGGGCCGGGCGACCGGGGCGAGGAGCTGGAAGGCGCACGCCTGTTCCTGCGGGAGCTGGCGGTAGCCGAGTTCGAACGTGGCCGCGACCGCCAGGTCGCCGGCGCGCAGCTCGCCGATGCGGCGGCGCTCGTCGGCGAGCCGACGGGTCATGGCCTCGATCTGCCAGCGCGGCCGGGCGGCGAGGCGGGCGGCCACGATCCGGACGGCTAACGGGAGATGTCCGCACGCGGTCACCAGATCGGTCGCGGCGGCGGGCTCCGCCGCCACGCGTGCGGCGCCGACGATCGCGGTGAGCAGCTCGATCGCCTCGTCGGTCGCGAAGGCCTCCAGGGCCACGGCGGTGACCGCGCTGGGGATGCCGACGAGCCGGGTGCGGCTGGTGACGATCACGGCGCAGCCGGCCGAGCCGGGCAGCAGCGGGCCCACCTGGGCGGGGTCCCGGGCGTTGTCGAGGAGCAGCAGCATGCGCCGGCCGTCGAGCAGGGTGCGCAGGAGCCGGGCGCGGTCGTCGGTCATGGCCGGGAGCGCGTGCGGCGGCACGCCCATCGCGGCGAGCATGCTGCCGAGGACGGCCGACGGGTCCACGGGCTCGAGACCGCTGCCGCGCAGATCGACGTAGAGCTGCCCGTCGGGGAACTCGTGCTTGATCCGGTGGGCGACCCGCAGCGCGAGGGTGGTCTTGCCGAGGCCGCCCATGCCGCTGATGGACGCGACGGGGAGCGAGGTCCGATCCGGGGCGGTGAGGACCCGGCTCAGCTCCTCGACCTGTTCGACGCGGCCGGTGAAGTCGAACGCGTCGGCGGGGAGTTGGGCGGGGCGGGCAAGGACCGGTGCGGCGGACTCGGGGTCGGGTGCGGGAGTGGGGCCGGCGTCGGGTTCGGCGGTTCGAGGCGGCGGAGAGGGCTGCGGATCCTCGGGGCTCCGCGGGTGGCGGGGGGCCTCGGGGGCGGCCGCGGCCGACGCGGTGCCGCGGACCGAGACGTCCAGGAGCGGGTCGCCCGCGAGGACCCGTTCGTGCAGCGCGGTCAGTTCGGGACCGGGGTCGACGCCGAGTTCCTCGGCGAGGACGCGCCGTGCACGCGCGTAGACGGCCAGCGCGTCCGCCTGCCGCCCGGAGGCGTACAGGGCGCGCATGAGAAAGCCGTACGGCCGCTCCTGGAGCGGGTGCTCCTGCGTGAACACGGTGAGGTCGGGAATGACCGCGCCGTGCCGGCCCGCCTGCAGCTCGTGCGCGAAACGTTCCTCCTCCAGCCCGATCCGCAGCTCGGTGAAGCGGGCCCGCTGCTGCTCGGCGTACGGGCCGGGCACTCCGGCCAGCGGTGCGCCCTGCCAGAGGCCGAGCGCCTCGGTCAGCAGCCGCCCGCAGGCCTCGGCGTCGCCCCCGGCCCGGGCCCGGCCCGCGTCGGCG
>NZ_LIPQ01000305.1 GCF_001418135.1 Streptomyces aureus | reverse complement strand
CCACGTGAGATGACGCCTAAGCGCAGGGTCGATATCGTGACTCGATGGGCACACCAGATTTCATCCTCGCGCTGCGCAAGAAAATGGGAAACGATCCGCTGTGGCTCTCAAGCGTCACCGCAGTCGTCGTCAGGGATGACCAAGTCCTTTTGGCGAAGCGCGCAGATAACGGCAAGTGGACGCCCGTGACTGGGATCATCGATCCGGGGGAGCAACCGGCGGATGCCGCAGCCCGGGAGGTTCTTGAGGAGACCGGCATCGTGGCAGTTCCGCAGCGGCTGGCGATGGTTCACGTCACGGACCCTGTCGTCTATGACAACGGGGACCAGACGCAGTATCTCGACCTGGTGTTCCGCCTTGGTTGGCAGTCCGGCGATCCGCATCCCGCCGACGGCGAGAACACAGCTGCCGACTGGTTCCCGCTGAACGACCTGCCTCCGATGTCAGACGACATGCGCAAGCGAATCGCAGCTGCCCTGTCCAGCGAGCAGGCAGCCCAGTACGTCTTCTCTTCGCCGTCACCCGGCGGCACCTGAGAACCCGGCTCCAACGCGCCAGTGTGAACAGGCGCGCCATGGCAGCTGGCCCACCCTCACGGTGGGCAGCTGGCTCTGTTCACGAGAACCGGCTCTGGCACAACTTCCGTGAAACCACGTCGACCGGGCTCGTGCCCGCCTCTGGATGAGCCGCCGACCTGCAGGTTCACCAGGGCCGCCCGCCTCGGACACCGAGGATCGGTTCGACTTCACGAAAGTTGCGCAGAACCCGAGAACCGACGGCAGATGTTCACCACTTCGGGAGTCACTCGACTGAGCCCCGAAATCGAACTGGTTGCGCTTCGTGACATCGCCGAGCAACCGCCTTGGGTCTCTCCTCGGCTCAAGGCCGCCGCGGGAGAAATGCCTCCTTGATACCACCGGAGCATCAGGAACAGCTCTCGCTCTAGCTGGCGCCGAGCGCGGCCGCAACGCCTTCAAGGATCCCGACGAACTCCTGAGCCGGGATCTCGACCGCGAAGACCGCGCCGGCGTCTTCAGGGTGGTTGAGCAGGTGTTCCTCACGCCAGAACTCCAGCGTGATCACCAGGAGGTCCTTCTCACGGAACAGACAGGCCGTCACGTTGTCGGTGGTGGGTCCCCAGAGCAGAACCCCAAACCGGCCGCGCAGCTCGTAGTCGGCCTCGGGCTCGCCGTCGTCCCCCGCGCGCTGCATGAGACGCCGGTGTGTGGCCTCGGCGGACAAGCCAGCGAACGGCAGGGGAGAACCTTCACCGGACCGCAGCCAGGCAGCGGTGTCCAGCACATCGCGGCGGAACTGGGGGACGTACGCCATGTTGTCGTCGCAGGTCAACCACTTTCCAGCCGCCCAGAGGTCGACCCGGCACAATGGGCCTGGCTCGCCGACCTCTGCGGCGAACCTGAATTTGTCTCCCAGAACCACGCTCATGCCCCTGACCGTCGCAGGTTCATCCCTTCGTGAACAACCGAATACTCTGCCGACGAGTCGCCAGCGTGCCCCGGCAGAATTCGAACGGCCGCTGACTGGGTGACTCCCGATGTGGTGAACAACTGCTGTCCGTTTTCGGGTTCTGGCGCAACTTTCGTGAAGTCGAACCGATCCTCGGTGTCCGAGGCGGGCGGCCCTGGTGAACCTGCAGGTCGGCGGCTCATCCAGAGGCGGGCACGAGCCCGGTCGACGTGGTTTCACGGAAGTTGTGCCAGAGCCCGTTTTCGGGTTCTGGTCCAATTCTGTGGTGTACCTACTCCCTGTGACCGTGGGCCTTGCTGGTAGGTCCCGCGAGATGTGACCGAGCACCGTACCTGGCCCCCGTGGACAACTTCGATGCACAAACGGGGCCGAGGCCGGGCGCTCAAGGTGAGGAGGCCCAGGGGTCGTCCGACGGTTCGGGCTCTTGGGGGTGGAGCATGCAGCGAATACAGCGCCGGAGTCCCGGTTCACCGGATCCGGCGGCGGCGTTCATCCACGGCAGGGCGTCCATGGCATGCGCGCGTTCGTCTGTGGCGAAAGTGTTGATGGTCTGGTGGAGGCCCTCGGGGGCGGGTTCGTCCGTGAGGCAGAGCCAGCCGATCGCCGCAGCTAGGCGGACTTCGGGGGCCTCTGTCCAGTCTTTCCACCGCTCACAGAGCCACCAGACGGTCGGCGGATGCGCGTGGGCCCGGGTGGTCTCCGCGGCGGCGAGGAGCAGGGCGGCACGGACTATGGCGTCATGCTCCGTGGCGAACCTGGTGGCGAGGGCGGTTCGGACCGTGTGGTCGGGGTCGGCGGCGGTGGCCAGAGCGTAGGCGGCGTCGATGCGGATGGTGGGGTCGGAGTCGTTGAGAAGGGGCAGGAGCACGGGTGCTTCGGCGGTGATCGCGGCGCGGGCGGCGGCCACCGACCAGCCTGCCGGGTAGCCGGTCACCTCGACGCCGTAGTCGTCGTAGTCGTCGGGGGCGTGACGCCGAGGATCGGTGCGGTGGAGCAGGAGTTCATCGCGGGAGGCGACGCCGAAGTGCCGGGCGCGGGCCGGGCTGGAGAGTACGCCGAGGACGGCGGCACGGTGTGGGTGGTGGGCATCGGTGGCGATGGGGATCAGGAACGGTACGGCGAGGGCGACGGCGGCCCGGCTGTCATTGGCACACAGGCCCGCCAACACGCCCGTCGCGTGGCTTGCGGGGTCCTCGCCTGTGTGCAGCAGGTGAACGGCCTTCCGGGAATCGTTCCCGTGAGGGAAGTTCCCCCACGGAACGGCATCGAGAAGCAACCCGCTGTGGGCCCCGGACTGGATGCCGGCCACCACCGCCCGCACATCGAACGCGCCTCCCGCGAACGAGGCCAGATCCGCTCCGTCCACCAGCGCCCGGCACATCTCGAACGCCGGATCGGTCCGCCAATCCCTCACACCACACCCCCGCCATCGAATCCCCAGAGATTCGATCATGCCTTGCCCGCCCGTCCGTCCCCGCCGGTCGGCTGCCGGACATCCAGGGGCACATCCCGACACACCACGAAGCCCCGAGAACCCGGAAGGCACCCTTCTCAGGGCGAAATGCGGTCGGGCCAACCGGAATGCTCAGGGGCCACCTATCGCGTTCAGTCACACGCGATCGTCTGGAAACCGCCGGTGCCGACCGCGTTTGGGTGGTTCCGTCCACGATCCACAG
>NZ_LIPQ01000304.1 GCF_001418135.1 Streptomyces aureus | reverse complement strand
CCGTGCGCCTCCGCGATCGACCGCACGATGGACAGTCCGAGCCCCGCGCCCGGCCCCATCCGGTCCCGCCCCTCGCCGCGCCGGAAGGGCTCGAAGAGCCCGGCCACCTCGTCGGGCGGGACGACGGGTCCCGTGTTGGTCACCGTCAGGACGCCGCCCTCGGCCCGTACGTCGACCGTGCCGTCGGGCACGTTGTAGGCGACCGCGTTCGCGACGAGATTGCGTACGAGCTGCCCGAGCAGCACCCGGCTGCCCCGTACGACACCGCCGTCGGCCACCACGTACGCGTCCGCCCACTCCTCCTCGGCGAGCTCACCCAGCCGCACGTCCTCCCGTTCGGCGAGCCCCCGCTCGCTGCGGGCGAGCAGCAGCAGGCCGTCGATGAGGCGTTCGCTGCGGCGGTTGCTGTCGAGCAGGACCTGCCGCACGTCGCAGCTGTCGTCCAGACCCACCTGAATCGCGGCGCGCTGGGTGGCGAGGGGGGTGCGGAGTTCGTGGGACGCGTTGGCGATGAACCGGCGCTGGCTGTCGAAGGCGGTCTCCAGGCGGCCGAGCAGCGCGTCGATCGTGTCGCCGAGTTCCTTGAGCTCGTCGTCGGGCCCGGTGACGGCGATCCGGTCGTGCAGGTTGCGTTCGGAGAGGCGACCGGCGCGGGCGGTCATCTCGTGCACGGGCCGGAGCACGCGACCGGCGGTCCACCACCCGACGACGACGGCGCAGCAGGCCATGACGAGCAGGGCGAGGCCCGACCACATGAGCATCTGCTCGCCGGCGGCGCGGCTGATGTCGTCCCCCAGCTCGTACGCCTCGACGACGGCGACGCCGCTCGTGACGCCGCTCGCGGCACCGTTGGCGCGGGCCACGATCGCGTCGGTCTCGTCGTCCGTCCCGGCGAGGACGAGCAGGTTCACGACGAGCAGCAGCACCGTCCCGAGGACCAGGAAGGCCCCCCCGTACACGAGCGCGATCCGCGTCCGGATGGTGGAGCCGGACCCCAGGTATCCCGCGTCACCGCCCGGCCTCACAGCTGGTACCCCACGCCCTGCACCGTCCTGATCAGCGCCGGCTCGCCCAGCTTCCCGCGCAGTTTGCTCATGCAGACGCGTACGGCGCCGGTGAAGGGGTCCGCGTGGGCGTCCCAGGCGCGGTCGAGGAGCTCCTCGGCGGAGACGGCCGCCCCGTCGGCCTCCAGGAGGATCTGGAGGACGGAGAACTCCTTGGGGGAGAGGTCGAGGTCCCGCCCGTCGCGGGTGGCGGTCCGCCGGACGGTGTCCACGAGGAGCCCGTACCGCTCCAGGAGCGGTGGCAGGGCCGCGCGGGCGGAGCGGCGCCGCAGGGCGCGGACCCGGGAGACCAGTTCGGGAAACTCGAAGGGCTTGCCGAGGTAGTCGTCGGCGCCCAGGTCGAGGCCGGTGACGCGGTCCTCGGTGGCGGTGGCGGCGGTCAGCATGAGGATGCGGGTCGGGGAGCCCTCGGCGACGAGGCGGCGGGCGACGTCGTCGCCGTGGACGCGCGGCAGGTCGCGGTCGAGGACGAGGACGTCGTACGGGTGCAGCCCGAGGTGGTCGAGGGCGGCGTCGCCACTGTGGACGGTGTCGACGGCGAAGCCCGCGCGCCGCAGTCCGGTGGCGACGAGCTCGGCGAGGGGGCGTTCGTCCTCGGCTACCAGTACACGCATGCCCGTCATCCTCCCCGGCCCCGGTTTCGGGGCCGGCCACCGCCCCCACCGGCGGATGTGAGTGGATCTTCGTACGCCCGTTAGGATTTCGACCATGGCGGCCACTGGATCCGAGAAGCAGGGGGCGAAGGCGTTCTACGTCACGACCCCCATTTACTACGTCAACGACGCTCCTCACCTGGGCCACGCCTATACGACCGTCGCAGGCGACGTGCTCACGCGCTGGCACCGTCAGCGCGGCGAGAAGGTGTGGTTCCTCACCGGCACGGACGAGCACGGTCAGAAGATCATGCGCACGGCCGAGGCGAACGACGTCACGCCCCAGGCCTGGTGCGACAAGCTCGTCGAGGAGGCGTGGAAGCCCCTCTGGGAGCACCTGAACATCGCGAACGACGACTTCATCCGCACCACGCAGAAGCGTCACACGGACCGCGTCCAGGAGTTCGTGCAGGACCTGTACGACAAGGACGAGATCTACAAGGGCGGCTACGAGGGCCCGTACTGCGTGGGCTGTGAGGAGTACAAGCTCCCCGGCGACCTCATCGAGGCCGAGGACGGCACGAAGCTGTGCGCCGTCCACAAGAAGCCGGTGGAGATCCTCAAGGAGGAGAACTACTTCTTCAAGCTGAGCGAGTACGGCCCGAAGCTCCTGGAGTTCTACGAGGCGAACCCGGGCTTCATCCAGCCGGAGTCGGCCCGCAACGAGGTCGTGAACTTCGTCAAGCAGGGCCTGGAGGACCTCTCCATCTCGCGCTCGACGTTCGACTGGGGCGTCCCGGTGCCGTGGGACGAGAAGCACGTCATCTACGTGTGGATCGACGCGCTGCTCAACTACGCGACGGCCGTCGGCTACAACGAGAACCCGGAGAAGTTCGACGAGACCTTCCCGGCGAACGTCCACCTCATCGGCAAGGACATCCTGCGCTTCCACGCGGTGATCTGGCCGGCGATGCTGATGGCGCAGGGCCTGCCGGTCCCGGGCCGGGTGGCGGCCAACGGCTGGCTGATGGTCGGCGGCGAGAAGATGTCGAAGTCGAACCTGACCGGCATCAAGCCGCAGGACCTGACCTCGCACTTCGGCGTGGACGCCTACCGCTGGTACTTCCTGCGGGCGATCGCGTTCGGCCAGGACGGTTCGTTCTCGTGGGAGGACTTCTCCGCCCGCTACACGTCCGAGCTGGCCAACGACTACGGCAACCTCGCCTCGCGCGTCGCGGCCATGGTCGGCAAGTACTTCGACGGCGCGCTGCCGGCCTCGACGGCCGACGGCGACGCGGAGAAGGCGATCCACGAGGGCCTGGCCAAGGCCGTCGCGACGGCCGACGCGAAGATCGGCGAGGAGCTGGACTTCCAGGCCGGCATCCTGGCGATCTTCGACTTCGTGAAGCAGGTCAACGGCTACATCACGGAGCAGGAGCCGTGGAAGGTCGCGAAGGACGAGTCGGAGGAGGGCCGGGCCCGCCTGGCGACGATCCTCTACACGGCCGCCGAGTCCCTCCGCGCCGTCGCCGTCCTGCTGAACCCGATCATGCCGGAGACCTCGCAGGCACTGTGGGAGTCGCTGGGCGCCGAGGCGTCCCTGGGCACCCTGGCCGCGCAGCCGGTCCAGTCCTCCGGCACGTGGGGGCAGCTCCCCGCGGGCGCGACGGTGACGAAGGGCGCGGTGCTGTTCCCGCGTCTGGAGGAGCCGAAGAAGGACTGACGTCCCCTGCTGTACGGCGAAGGCCGCCACCCCCGCTCACGGGGGTGGCGGCCTTTTCCTCGCGGGTCACCAGGTCAGGGCGAGGGCGGCGACGGCGGGTGCCATGTAGACCAGCGGGAAGGGGGCGTGGCCGTAGGCGCGGGCCCGCAGCACGGTGATCACCGCACCGGCGAAGTACAGGATCAGCCCGATCGCGGCGAGGGTCCCGATCACCGGCACGTAGAACCCGACGATCAGCCCGGCGGCCCCGGCGGTCTTGGCGGCCCCGAGCCGGTTCCACCACGACCGCGGCACGCCGTACTGGGCGAGGGGCTCGACGACGAACGCGGCCCTGAAGAAGATCGCCGCGCCGGAGAACCCGGCCATGAAGGCGGCGACGGCGGTGACGACGACAGCGGTGGTGGACATCTCGGTGAACATCGCGACGGCTCCTTCAGCCTCTCCCGTGTCCGCCTCGACCGAGCCGGACACCGCACTGACGGAGCGGGGGGCGGATGTGTGACGGCCGGGGAATGCGACGCCTACACCCCTGCGGGTGACACAACCGGCCCACAGGCCGACCCGAGGAAACGCCCAGGTCCGGTGCCTGGCGTGGGCGGAGCGCCTCCCGCACGTCCGATCGGCCTGCCCCGAGGGCGACTCCGGGCGCGGGCTGCTGCTGGTCGGGGCGCCGGCCGACCGGTGGGGCGTCGAGCCCGGTGCCATGCCCAGGAGGACCGTATGGGCCGAACTCGATCTGCCGCATCCCTGACCTGCGACGACGACTCGGCCACCGGGTTCCGGAAAACCGGGATCCGGTGGGTCGGGCCGTCCTTCCAAGGAACGACGAGAGAGAAAGAAACCTCGCCAAACCCCACCCTTTCCCGCCCCGGGGCACAGACTCACTCATGCGAGTGAAAGGCACCAACTCGGCTGGATTCGGGACGGGTTACCTGCAATACGCTCAGCCCGATCGGCATATGCCAGCAGACATGAGTCAGCCCCCGCCGGGAGCGCAATCCCAAGGCGAGGGCCTGACCACTAGGAAGTTCGGAGCTTCCCCATGGGTACCCAGAACACTAGCGCGCGCACCTCCTCCCCGTCCCGTAAGGGCGCGGAAAACCACCCCCGTAAGCGCACCCGTGTCGGCGGCGTCATCCACCGCAACGTCCGGCACACCACCCGCTTCACCGTGGTCGGCAACCACCTCGCGCAGCACCACTCGCTGTCGCTCGTCGCGATCGGTCTCTCCACGCACATCCAGTCGCTGCCCGCCGGCTCTCCGGTCGACATCAAGACGCTCGCCGAGAAGTTCCCCGAGGGGACCACCCGGATCGCCTCCGGTCTGCGCGAGCTGGAGGTGTACGGCTACCTGCTCCGTACGCGCGAGCGCACCGAGGACGGGCGGATCGTCACCCGTACCGTCTCCTGCAACCAGCCGGGCCGGATCGGCGACGACGAGGACCGGGCGCACCCCGAGCCCGAGGCCGCGCCTGAGCCCGAGCGCCGGCCCCAGCCCCAGCCCGAGCCGCAGGCCCGCCGTACGGAGCCGCGCGCCGAGCCGCAGGCCCGCCGTGCGGAGCCCCGCCGCCGGGCCCTGCCCGCCGTGCCGCAGCCCGCGTACCCGGCGCCGGACCTTCTCGTCACCGCACTCGACGTCCTCGCCGGCCTCCGCCGCGAGGACCCCCGCCTGCACCTCTCCGCCACCGACGCCGAACACCTCGTCCCGGGCGTCGCGGCCTGGCTGGAGCGCGAGCTCACCCCCGACGCCGTCCGCCGCGTCCTCACCTTCGACCTGCCCCGCGAGCCCCTGCGCCGCCCGGCGGCCCTCCTGGCCCACCGCCTGGGCGCCCAACTGCCTCCCCTGCCGCCCTTCCGCGCCCCGGGCGCCACCCCGGCCGTCCGGCACCCCTTCCAGACCTGCGACCTCTGCGACCTCGCGTACCGCGCCCCCGAACCGGGCACGTGCGGGTCCTGCACGCCGGAGACATGACGGAATCAGGCCTATGGCCGCCGCTCCTGCGAAGGGCCGCGTGGCAGCATGCGCGAGTGGAAGAACCGTCCGTGACCGGCGTTGAATTCCTCGCCTCCTTCGTCACCACCGGAAAGCTGCACGGCCTCCGCATCGGGTCGACACTCGACGAGGTGGACCGGGCATTCCGTCATCCCTTCGTCGATGTCGTCGGCGAGCAAAGGGAGTGGCTGCGGCGGGACCACGGACTCGTCGAGTTCGCCTTCAACCCGCAGCCGGAGCCGGAGTGGGTCGTGGCCACCGCGTCGATCCAGTTGCACCGGCTCGCGTCGGACGAGGACCTGGCTCGGACCTGGGCCCGGAACACGGGCGTCGAGTTTCCCCGATACACCTCCTGGGAGGAGGTGCGCGACGAACTCTCCCGCACGCACGGCGTCCCGGAGCTGAAGATCACCGGTCAGGGCGGATTCCTCCAGTACCGCGCCGCTTCCTCCCGTGTCTCCGCCTACGTCGTGGACGCGGGGGACGAGGAGCGCGGTTACCGCGTCGGCAACGGCGACGTGTGGGGTCTCGATCTGTGGGCGCCGTTCCGGGCGGGCTGACGAACGCCCTGGCGTCGGGGCACCCGGACGGCGGAAGGCGGAAGGGCCCGGGATCCGAAGATCCCGGGCCCTTCGTCCGCTCAAGACGCGTGACTACCGCGCCGCGTCCGGGTGGACCGCGTCCGTCACCGGGCGGTCCTCCGCCGGCTTCGGGGCGGCCTTCTCCACCGGCTTGCGGAGCTGGAGGTTCAGCTCGCGCAGACGGGACTCGTCCAGCTCCGTCGGGGCGCCCATCAGGAGGTCCTGGGCGTTGCCGTTGAGCGGGAAGGCGATGGTCTCGCGGATGTTCGGCTCGTCGGCCAGGAGCATCACGATGCGGTCGACGCCCGGGGCGATGCCGCCGTGCGGCGGGGCTCCGTACTCGAAGGCGCGGAGCATGCCGGCGAACTCCTGCTCGACCGTCTCGCGCGAGTAGCCCGCGATCTCGAAGGCCTTGAACATGATCTCGGGCTCGTGGTTCCGGATCGCGCCCGAGGAGAGCTCGATGCCGTTGCAGACGATGTCGTACTGCCAGCCGAGGACGTCCAGCGGGTCCTGGGTCTCCAGGGCCTCAAGGCCGCCCTGCGGCATCGAGAAGGGGTTGTGCGAGAAGTCGATCTTGCCGGTCTCCTCGTCCTTCTCGTACATCGGGAAGTCGACGATCCACGCGAAGCGGAAGACGTTCTCCTCGAACTGGCCGGCGCGCTTGGCGGCCTCGACCCGGACCGGGCCCATGATCTTGGAGACCTCGTCGAACTCGCCCGCGCCGAAGAAGATCGCGTGACCGGGCTCCAGGCCGAGGCGCTCGGTGAGGACCTTGACGTTCTCCTCGGTGAGGAACTTGGCGATCGGGCCGGTCAGGGCGTTGCCCTCGCCGACGCGGACCCAGGCCAGGCCCTTCGCGCCGAGGGAGACGGCGAAGTCGCCCAGCGCGTCGAAGAACTTGCGCGGCTGGTCGCCCGTGTTCGGGACGGCGAGCGCGCGGACGTGCTTGCCGGCGAAGGCCTTGAACTCCGACGCCTCGAAGACGTCGGAGATGTCGACGAGTTCGAGGGACGTGCGCAGGTCGGGCTTGTCGTTGCCGTACTTCAGCATCGACTCGCGGAACGGGATCCGCGGGAACGGGGAGGTGACGTGGCGGCCGCCGCCGAACTCCTCGAAGAGCTCCGTCATGAGCTTCTCGATCGGCTGGAAGACGTCCTCCTGCTCGACGAAGCTCATCTCGACGTCGAGCTGGTAGAACTCGCCCGGCGAACGGTCCGCGCGCGCGTCCTCGTCGCGGAAGCAGGGCGCGATCTGGAAGTAGCGGTCGAAGCCGGAGATCATCAGCAGCTGCTTGAACTGCTGCGGCGCCTGCGGCAGCGCGTAGAACTTGCCCGGGTTCAGACGGGACGGGACGACGAAGTCGCGGGCGCCCTCGGGGGAGGTCGCGGCGAGGATCGGGGTCGCCATCTCGTTGAAGCCGAGGGCCACCATCTTGGAGCGGATGGAGGCGATGACGGCGGACCGCAGCATGATGTTGCGGTGCATGCGCTCGCGGCGCAGGTCGAGGAAGCGGTACTCCAGGCGCCGCTCCTCGTTGACGCCGTCGTCGGCGTTGATGGTGAAGGGGATCTGCTTCGCGGCGCCCAGGACCTCGACCTCGGCGGCCTCGATCTCGATCTCGCCGGTGGCGAGCTCCGGGTTGACGTTCTCCGCGCCACGCGAGACGACCTTGCCGTCGACGCGGACGACGGTCTCCTTCGTCAGCTTGTCGAGGACCTCGGCGGCGGCGGTGCCGGGCCGGGCGACGAGCTGCGTGATGCCGTAGTGGTCGCGCAGATCGATGAAGAGGATGCCGCCCAGGTCGCGCCGATTGTGCAGCCAGCCGCTCAGCCGGACGTCGGTGCCGACGTCAGAGGCGCGGAGCTCGCCGCAGGTGTGGGACCTGTACCGATGCATCGTCGTTCATCCAGTCTTCGGGATCTGTGGTCGTGGGGCGCCACCCCGTGGCCCATGTCACAGATGTCACAGGACACGCGGGCAGACCCACCCAGAGTACCGGCCGGGCCGAGATCGGTTTTCGAATACGCTCAGTGGCGATCTGGTGTCCGATATTCATAAAGTGGGGCAATGCGCACCGAGGACGTCCTGGCCGCGATCGCGACCGGCCTGTGGCGCTGGGACAACGCGTCCGGGATCGTCTCGCTCGACGCCGAGGCCGCCCGGCTGCTCGGGTTGCCCGCCGAACCCGTTCGGCTCACCGAGGCGGCCGTCCGCTCGCGTTTTCACCCCGTCGACTGGAACGAGATCGACGGCGTCGTGAACCTCGCCGTCGCCGAGGGGACGCTCGCCGAGGCGCGGCTGCGGATCATGGACGAGCACGGCCGGGTGATCCGTACCGTACGGAGCAGGTCGAAGCCGCTCATCGAGGGGAACGACTACCAGCTGGTCGGCACCCTTCAGGAGGTCGCCGAGCAGGTTCCGGGGACCGCCGCGCACACCCCCATCACGGGTGACTGGCGCCGGTCCCGCGAGGCGTTCCTCCTCGACGCCGGGCGCGCGCTCGCGGAGGCCCGGTCGACGGCCGAGGTGCTGCGGGTGGCCGCCTCCCTCTCGATGCCCGGGTTCTCGCCGGACGGGCTCGCGGTCTTCGGCGTGGCGGGCGACCGGCTGACGGTCATCGGCCATCACGGGCACAGCGAGGGCGACGAGGGCCCCTTCTCGTCGATGTCGCTCGACACCGACTACCCGGCGGCGGAGGTCGCGCGGACGGGCCGGGCGATCTATCTGCCGACGCCGGACGAGTACCTGCGCCGCTTCCCCGTGACCTGGCCGCTCGCGCAGCGCTTCGGCCGCCGTTCCTGGGCCTTCGTGCCGCTGGTCGTCGCCGGCCGCACGATGGGGGCCTGGATGGCCGCCTTCAAGCATCCGGTGGCCTTCACCCCCGACGAGCGGTCGGTGCTGACGACGGTCGCCCGGATGCTCGCCCAGGCCCTCGCACGCGCGGGCGTGGCCGAGTCCGAGCGCGAGCTGTCGCTCGGACTGCAGCGGACGATGATGCCGGTCCTCGGGCCGGGCATCCCCGGCATCCAGGTGGCCGCGCGGTACGTGCCGACCGGCGGCGGGCTCCAGGTCGGCGGCGACTGGTACGACATGATCCGGCTGCCCGGCGGCGCCTCCCGCACCGGCGGGCGCGGCGCCGGGCGCATCGCCCTCGTGATCGGCGACGTCCAGGGCCACGACGTGCGGGCGGCCGGCCTGATGGGGCAACTGCGGATCGCCCTGCGCGCGTACGCCTCCGAGGGCCACCGGCCGGACGCCGTCCTGTCCCGCGCCTCACGTTTCCTGTACGGGATCACCGACGGCGACGACGGGGAGGGCGAGGCCGGTCCGCGCTTCGCCACCTGCCTCTATCTGGAGGTCGACCTGGACAGCGGGACCGTCGACATCGCGCGGGCCGGGCATCCGGACCCGGCGGTCCGCATGAACGACGGAACGGTTCTCCTGAGGCCCACCGCGGGCGGCCTGCCCCTCGGCATCGACCCCGACACCGACTACCCCACCACCCGGCTCACCCTCGAACCCGGCGAGACCCTGATGATCTGCACCGACGGCCTCCTGGAGACCGGCGGGCACGACCTCGACACCGGCTGGGAGCGGGTACGCCGGCTCCTGGAGTCCCACGACGGCGAGGACCTGGAGGCGCTCGCCGACACCCTCGTGGAGGCCGTCCACGGCCCCGGCTCCCACTACACGACCGGGCCGCTCGCCGACCGCCGCGAGGACGACATCGCCGTCCTGCTGCTCTCCCGCCGGCCCGTCGGCACCGTCCCGCAGGCCCCGCGCCGCACCCTGATGACGATCGCGCAGGCCGAGCCGGAACGGATCGCCGCGGCGCGCGAGCAGGTACGGCAGCTGCTGCACGACTGGCGGGACGAGGAGCAGCTCGACTCGGCGGTCCTCATGGTCTCCGAGATGGTCACCAACGTCCTCGTGCACACGGACGGCGACGCGCTCCTCGTCGCCGAGGTGGCCTGCGGGGAGAAGGGACGGCGGCTGCGCGTCGAGGTCTCCGACGGGAGCGACGAACTGCCGCACAAGCGCCACCCGGGCGAGATGGCGTCGAGCGGGCGCGGCCTGGTCCTGATGGAGATGCTCGCGGACGCGTGGGGCGTCGACCCGCGCGGCGAGGGCAAGGCGATCTGGTTCGAGCTGACCGAACCGGACTCGGCACAGGGCTGCTGCGCGTAGCCCGCCGTGCGGGGCGGCCTTCCCGTGTGCGGGCGGGCTCCCCCCCCGTCCGGGGCTCCCGTGTGCGGGGCTCTCGCGTGCGGCGCAGACTGGTCTCGTACGGCCACCCGGGGGACTCGCCGGGGGGACCACGGAGCATGCCATGGACATCCACAAGGTCGGCAGTGACACCACCGTGCTTGCCGACAGCCTCGAAGTCCCGGGCATCGGGCACCTGCCCGTCAACGCCTATGTCGTCACCGCCACCGAGCCCGTCGTCGTCGACACGGGCGCCTCCCTCCCCGACCGTGACTTCGTCGCGGCGCTCGGCGAGGTCGTCGACCCGGCCGACGTGCGCTGGATCTGGCTCACCCACCCCGACCGGGACCACACCGGCGGTCTCTTCGCCCTCCTCGACGCCGCCCCGGACGCGCGGGTGATCACGACGTTCCTCGGAGCCGGCGAGATGTCCACCGAACGCCCGCTGCCCATGGACCGGGTGTACTTCCTCAATCCCGGCCAGGCCCTGGACGTCGGCGACCGCTCCCTGCACGCCTTCCGGCCGCCGCTCTTCGACAATCCCGCCACCGTCGGCCTCTACGACGACCGCACCCGTTGCTGCTTCAGCTCCGACTGCTTCGGCGGTCCCATGCCGAGTGCCGAGGTCGCGGAGAGCGGGCACGCGAGCGACCTCAAGCCGGAGGACCTGCGGCAGGCGCAGCTGCTGTGGGCGACGATCGACAGCCCCTGGGCGCACCTCGTGGACCCGGAGAAGTACCGGGCGACGATCGAGCCGATACGGGAGATGGACCCGGAGATCGTGCTGTGCACGCATCTGCCGCCGGCCGTACGGATGCTGGACCGGATGATCGGGACGATCGCGATGGTCCCGGACTCCGACCCCTTCGTCGGACCCGACCAGGCGGCCCTCGAAGAGCTCCTGGCCTCGTTCCAGCCGGGCGGTCCGGTGCCCGCCTAGACGGTGCCCGAGGATTCCCCCGGGGACTCGTGGGGAGCCCCGTACCGCGTCCGCAGCTCGCCGAGGATCCCCGTCGCCGCGGCCGTCAGCGGTACGGCGAGGAGCATGCCCAGGATGCCCGCGACGGACGCCCCGGCCGTGATCGCCAGCATCACCGCGGCCGGGTGCATCTGCACGGTCCGGCTCTGCACCATCGGCTGGAGCAGGTAGCCCTCGATCATCTGGACGGCCAGGACGATGCCGAGCACCCACAGGGCGATGGCGAAGCCCCGGTCCGCGAGCGCGACGAGGACGGCGATCGCACCGGAGAGGAAGGCGCCGAGGTACGGGATGTAGGCGGTGACGAAGACGAGCGCGGCGAGCCCCACCGCGCCGGGTACGTCGAGGACGACGAGGCCGAGCCCGATGAGGACCGCGTCGACGAGGGCGACGAAGGTCGTCCCGCGCATGAAGCCCTCGACGGCCTCGAAGGCGCGGCGCGCCATGGCCTCGACGAGGTCGCCGGTGGTGTGGGGGGCGAGGGCGCGCAGGGCGCCGACGGCCCGGTCCGAGTCCCGCAGGAAGAAGAAGATCAGGACCAGGGAGAGGGCGGCGGTGGCGAGCATCCCGCCGACGACGCTGAGGCCCGTGACCACGCCGGACGCGGCCGTGCCGCCGAACTCCTTCAGGAGGCCCTCGGCGTTCTTGGCGAGGTCGTCCAGGGAGGTCCCGGCCGGGCCGAGGTGCTCGGCGATGTCGGTGGCGGCCTGCCGGAGCGAGGCGAGGATCTGGTCGCCGGTCTCGATGAGCGCGGCGACGACGATGTACGTGGCTCCGCCGACGACCGCGAGGACGGCGACGACGGTGAGCGCGGCGGCGGACGACTTGCGGACCTTCATCCGGAGCAGGCGCCGGTAGAGGGGCCCGAGGAGGGCCGTACCGAGGATCGCGAGCAGGACGGGGGTGACGACCGTCTCGAAGACGACGCACAGCCAGATGCCGACGGCGGCGACCCCGGCGGCGAGGAGCACGACGACGCACCAGGCGGCGACCCGGCGGGCGGGTTCGGGAAGGAGCGGGGACGACGTCTGCACCCGACCACCGGACCACGCGCTCCGGCGTGTCGTCGCGCGAGGACCGACCGTACGGGTGACGGGGCGTCAGCGATCCCGTCCGTAGGGACCTCACGCGTGCCGCGCCCTCGTACGGCTCCACGCGCGCGTACGTCGTACGACCCCACACGCGCGCCCTTCGGACGGACCCTCACGCGCGTACTTCGCAGAGCCCCCGCGCCCTTCGCAGAAACCCCGCGCGCGCCCTTCGCAGAGACCTCCACGCGCGCGCGTACGGGGCCGGGCGCGCCGCCCGACCCCGTACCGGGTCCCGCCGTTCCTACTCGCCCATCCCGTGGACCGCCGGGATCGTCCCGAGGCGGCCCGCCTGGAAGTCCTCGAAGGCCTGGCGGAGTTCGGCCTGGGTGTTCATGACGAACGGGCCGTAGTGGGCCATCGGCTCACGGATCGGCCGGCCGCCGAGGAGCACGACCTCCAGGTCCGGGGTGTTCCCGTCCTGCTTCTCGTCGGCGCGCACGGTCAGCGAGCCGCCCTGCCCGAAGACGGCGGTCTGGCCCGTGTGGACCGGGCGCCGCTCCGCGCCCACGCTGCCGCGGCCCGCCATGACGTACGCGAGGCCGTTGAAGTCCTCGCGCCACGGCAGGGTGATCTCGGCGCCGGGGCGCAGGGTCGCGTGGATCATGGTGATCGGGGTGTGGGTGATCCCCGGTCCGTCGTGGCCGTCGAGCTCGCCCGCGATGACGCGGAGCAGCGCACCGCCGTCGGGGGAGGTGAGCAGCTGGACCTGGCCGCCGCGGATGTCCTGGTAGCGGGGGGCCATCATCTTGTCGGCGGCGGGCAGGTTCACCCACAGCTGGAGGCCGTGGAAGAGGCCGCCGCTCACGACGAGGGACTCCGGCGGCGCCTCGATGTGGAGGAGGCCGGAGCCGGCCGTCATCCACTGGGTGTCGCCGTTGGTGATGGTGCCGCCGCCGCCCTGGGAGTCCTGGTGGTCGAAGGTCCCGTCGATGATGTAGGTGACGGTCTCGAAGCCCCGGTGGGGGTGCCAGGGCGTGCCCTTGGGCTCTCCGGGCGCGTACTCCACCTCACCCATCTGGTCCATCATGATGAACGGGTCGAGGTACTGGTGGTTGATCCCCGCGAAGGCGCGGCGGACCGGGAAGCCCTCACCCTCGAAGCCCGAGGGAGCCGTGGTCACGGCGAGTACCGGGCGCGCGGCGGCGTCGGCCCGGGCGGCCACGCGCGGCAGGGTGAGCGGGTTCTCGACAGTCACTGCGGGCATGACGGACCTCCTAGAGCGGCCTTCTCCGACCTTGATACGTCCACTTTAGTTGAACGGTGAACTTCTTGCCACCCAGAACGCGGAACGCCCGGGAGTAATTCCTCCCGGGCGCTCTCCCACGTCTTGGGCCAAGCCTGCGTCAGCCGTACATCCGGCGCATCGCGAAGTCGACCATCTGCTCGACGGCCTTCGCGTCGAAGACCATCCGGTGGTCGCCCTCCATGTCGAGGACGAAGCCGTAGCCGGTCGGCAGCAGGTCGATCACCTCGGCGCCGGTGATCACGAAGTACTTCGACTCCTTGCCCGCGTACCGCCGCAGCTCCTTGAGCGAGGTGAACATCGGGATGACCGGCTGCTGGGTGTTGTGCAGGGCCAGGAAACCGGGGTTGTCGCCGCGCGGGCAGTAGACCTTCGAGGTCGCGAAGATCTGCTGGAAGTCCTCGGGCGCGAGCGTGCCGGTCGTGAAGGCGCGGACCGCGTCGGCGAGGGAGGGCGGCGAGGGCTCCGGGTAGAGCGGGGGCTGCTGCCCGTACCCGCCCTGCATGCCGCCCTGCATCCCACCCTGCATGCCGGCCTGCATCCCGCCCTGCTGCGGCGGGGCGTACTGCTGCTGGGCACCCGGATTCTGCTCGTAGCCGTACATGGGGCCAGCCTATCGACCCGGGGACGGTCGCAGCACTGGGCACAGGTCACTCACGGCCCGCCCCACCGCCCGCACGCGCCGCCGCAGCAGGGCGGGATGCAGGCCGGCATGCAGG
>NZ_LIPQ01000303.1 GCF_001418135.1 Streptomyces aureus | reverse complement strand
TGGAACACAACTGCCCCCGCCCGTGCACCGATGCGCCCCACGTGCAGGATCGATGCCTCACACCGCTCCACGCCCTGGCCGTAACCCCAGGTGGCGGGGGCAGTTGTGTTCCACGTGGAAGAGACCATCGGAGTCACGGAAGCCGCACAGATCCCCAAGCAGCGCGGCGAGCAGCTGCTGGACAGTGCCGTGCGGTACGCGGAAGAGCGGCACTGGGACGTGTTTCCCGGGACCTGGTTGGAGGCCGTCGAGGGCCGGGAGCGCTGCTCCTGCGGGGCGGACGCGTGCGCCGTGCCCGGCGCCCACGCCGTCAGGCCCGACTGGTCGACCCAGGCGACCGGCAGCGGGGTCGGAGCCC
Source organism: Streptomyces aureus (assembly GCF_001418135.1). Taxonomy (GTDB): domain Bacteria; phylum Actinomycetota; class Actinomycetes; order Streptomycetales; family Streptomycetaceae; genus Streptomyces; species Streptomyces aureus_A. Next base: position 7,970 of record NZ_LIPQ01000303.1, on the reverse strand, counting down.
GGCGGATGTGGTCGAAGCAGCCGAAGGCGTCGATCCTGCTGCCGACGGGCCGCACGTTCGACGCCATCGAGGTGCCCGAGTCGGCCGGGTTCCTGGCGCTCGCCCGGATGGAGCGGATGGAGCTGACGCTCGGGCCGGTCACCTGCACCCCCGACCGCCGGATGTACTTCTTCGTCCTGCCGGGCGCCGCGACCAAGGTGCCCGACCTCGTCCGCAAGCTCGGCTGGGTCCCGGCCTCCATCGACCTCACCACCCGCGGCGAGGGCCACTACGTGGCGGCCCCGCCCACCCGCATCGGCGGCAGCGGCGCGGTCCAGTGGGCCCGCCGCCCCACCCCGGCGAACCGCTGGCTCCCCGACGCGGAGGAACTGATCAGCGCTCTCGCGTACGCGTGTGGCCGGGAAGCGGCGGAGGCGAGAAGCCGCACGTCATGACCCTGGGTCCCCGCGGGCCTCACCCTTAGGGTGGGGCCGTAAGACACACGGGGACGGACGAGGGGCAGACTGACCATGCCTGACCAGGCATTTGACGGAGCGTTCGACACGGCGGGCGCCGCACCGGGGGACGGTGCGGCGCCCGCCGTGCGCATCGAGGGCCTGTGGAAGCGATTCGGCCAGCAGATCGCGGTGAACGGCATCGACCTGGTGCTGCCCGCGGGCAAGTTCATCGGGCTCGTGGGCCCCAACGGCGCCGGCAAGACCACCACCCTCTCGATGATCACCGGCCTGCTCCGTCCCGACCAGGGCCGCATCCAGGTCGCGGGGCACGACGTATGGGCCGACCCCGAGTCGGTCGCCCAGGTCAAGGCCCGGATCGGCATCCTGCCCGAGGGCCTGCGGCTCTTCGAGCGGCTCTCCGGCCGCGAACTCCTCGCGTACAGCGGGCGGCTGCGCGGGCTGCCCGGCGCCGAGGTCGACAAGCGGGCCGCACAGCTCCTCGACGTCCTCGATCTCACCGGCTCGCAGAACAAGCTGGTCGTCGACTACTCGACCGGCATGCGGAAGAAGATCGGACTCGCGGCGGCGCTCCTCCACAACCCCGAGGTGCTCTTCCTCGACGAGCCCTTCGAGGGCGTCGACCCGGTCTCGGCGCAGACCATCCGCGGCGTCCTGGAGAGGTACACCTCCTCCGGCGCCACCGTCGTCTTCTCCAGCCACGTCATGGAGCTCGTCGAGTCGCTCTGCGACTGGGTCGCCGTGATGGCGGCGGGCCGGATCCGCGCCCAGGGCACGCTCGCCGAGGTACGGGGCGACGCGCCCTCGCTGCAGGCGGCGTTCCTGGAGCTCGTCGGCGCGAGCGGCCGCGAGGCGGCGGGCGACTCGCTCGACTGGCTGGGCGGCGGGGCCGGGGCCGCCGGTGGGACCGGCGGCGCTGGTGGGACCGGTGCGGCCAGCGGCACTGGTGGGACCGGCGGCACTGGTGGGGTCGGTGCTTCGGGCGGGGCACAGCGATGAGCGCATTCCCGACCACGACCGCCACCGGCACCGCGACCCCGGCCGGTCCCGCCCCCTCCCTCACCTCCGTCTTCGTACGGCTCAAGCTGAGCCTGCTGCGCAACGGGCTGCGGCAGTCCGGGGGACGGACGGCCGCGTACATCCTGTCCATCGTCTTCGGAGCGGCCTTCGCCGCGGCCCTCCTGCTGGCCTTCGTCCTCATGCGGGGCAACGCCGACGCCGACAGCGTCGCGATCCTCCTCACAGGCGCGCTCGCGCTCTCCTGGGCGGTGATGCCGCTGTTCATCCCGAGCGGTGACGAGACCCTCGACCCGTCGCGGCTCGTCATGCTGCCGCTGCGGCCGCGGCCACTGGTCCGCGCGCTGCTCGTGGCCTCCCTCGTGGGTGTCGGCCCCGTCCTCACGTTCGTGCTGGCCCTGGGCGCCGCGCTGTCCGTCGCGCACGGCGCGGCCGGCACGGTCCTCGCCGTCCTGGCCGTACCGCTGACGGCCGTGACGTGCGTGGCACTGTCCCGGGCCGTGGCCGCCGCCAACGTCCGGCTCCTCACCTCCCGCAAGGGCCGGGACCTGGCGCTGCTGAGCGGCCTGATCATCGCCGTCGGCATGCAGGTCGTGAACTTCGCCGCCCAGCGCCTGGGCCAGGCCGGCGGTCTGGAGTCGCTGGAGCCGGCGACGGCCGTCGTCGGCTGGCTGCCGCCGGCCGCCGCGATCGCCGCTGTCGACTCCGCCAGTGAGGGCGACTACGCGGTGGCGGCGGTCCGGCTGCTGCTCACGGCGGCCTCGCTCGCGGCGCTCGTGCACTGGTGGCAGCGGAGTCTCGTACGGCTGATGGTCGAGCCCGACGGCTCCACGATCGGCGCGGCCTCCGACGCGGGCGTCCGTGACAAGGCCGACGGTACGGGGCGGCTCGCCCGGATCCTGCCGGGCGGGCGCACGGGCGCGGTCATGGAGCGCAGCCTGCGCTATCTGTGGCGCGACCCGAAGACGAAGGCCGGGGCCGTCACCTCGCTCGCCCTGGGCCTGATCGTCCCTCTCGTCAACGCGCTCCAGGGCACGGGCTCGATCTACTGGGCGTGCTTCGCCTCCGGCATGCTCGGCATGCTGATGTACAACCAGTTCGGACAGGACACCTCGGCGTTCTGGATGGTCGCCCAGACCATCTCGACGACGGCCGACGCGTACGCCGAACTCCGGGCGCGGGCGCTGGCCCTGCTCATGGTCACCCTCCCGTACGCGGTCTTCGTCACGGTCCTCACGGTCGGCGTCCTCGGTGAGTGGTCCCGGCTCCCGGACGCCGTCGGCCTGGCGCTCGGCCTGCTCGGCGCGATGCTGGCGACGGGATCGGTGGCCTCGGCCGCCTTCCCGTACTCGATCCCCCAGGACAGCGGCTACAAGAACGTGGCTCCGGGGCAGGGCGCCCTGGCGTGGATCTCGATCCTCGGCGGCATGCTCACGGCCCCGCTGCTGTGCGCTCCGCTGATCGGCGCGACGATCTACCTCCACGTCTCCGACCAGCAGTCCCTGCTCTGGCTGCTGCTCCCGGCCGGCACGCTCTACGGCGCGCTCCTGATCTGGGCGGGCCTGAAGGTGGCGGCGCCGCGGACGGCGAGGCGGCTGCCGGAGATCCTGGCGGCGGTCAGCAAGGGGTAGTCGCCGCCGGTCGCCGGTGATCGGCCCTTACGGACACGGCGATGGCCCGCCCGGTTCGAACCGGGCGGGCCATCGCCGTGTCCGCGGCATCGCTGCCGCGTCTCCGCGGCACCTCCGGAGCGTCCCTTCAGCGCCGGGTCTGGGTGACGCGCCACAGTCGGCGGGGCAGGTCGCCCTCCTCGAAGTCGATCACCTCGTCGAGGGTCCATCCGTCGGCGAGGGCGTCGACCAGGGCGCGGGGGAAGAAGTGCACGGCGAAGCCGCCGTGCTCCCAGATGTCGTCGCCGTGACCGGTCCCGGCGCCGTAGTGGGCGTCGCCGGTGTGCCGGACGGTGTAGACGAAGGTGCCGCCCCGTCGCAGGACGCGGTGCACCTCGGCGACGAGGGCGTGGATCTCGTCGGTGGACAGGGCCATGCACAGCAGCATGTGGGCGAAGACCGCGTCCACGGAGGCGTCGGCGAACGGCAGCGGTTCGCGTACGTCGACGACGGCGGTGGCCACCCGGTCGGCGAGGCCCTCGGCGTCGGCCCGGGCGCCGAGCTGGTCGAGGGCGACAGGGCTGAAGTCGGCGGCGGTCACGGTGAGCCCGGAACGGGCGAAGAACAGGGCGTCGCGGCCGTGCCCGGCGCCCAGTTCGAGGACCTGGCCGACGCCCAGGGCCAGGAACACCTCTGCGGCGCGGACGGCCGGGGCGGAGGGCTCGTCGCCGTACATCCCGGGGTGGGTGCCGTAGGTCCGCTCCCAGTGGTCGCGCTGGGATCGGACCGTCCCGTGCCCGGCCGCTCCGTCGCCGTCGGTGCTCGCGTCCGCGTCCGTGCTCATCGCCGCCCTTTCGTCGGGCCCAGCCTAGGGCTGGAGGCGATGGACAGCCTCCTGAGGCGCGCGAACGGATGAACAGGGTCACTCAACTGCCTTAAAGCAACGGGTAGTTTCGCTGAGGCTCCGGAGAAACGGCGCCCGGCGGACCCCTAGGCCGGGCCCCGGGAGATCGCCTCGATGCGGTCCAGGTGTTCCTCGCCCCATTCGCCGAGCGGCCCCATCGCCTTGTTGAGGGAGCCACCGAACTCGGTGAGGGAGTACTCCACCTTGGGCGGGACCTGCTGGTGGACCTCGCGGTGCACCAGGCCGCCGGCCTCCATCTCGCGGAGCTGGAGGATCAGCATCCGCTCGCTGATGCCGGCCACCGTCCGCCGCAACTCGCCGAATCTCAGCGGTCCTTCACCCAGCGCGAAGAGGATCAGCCCCTTCCATTTGCCGCCCATCACGGCGATGGCGGCGTCGAGTCCGCAGGTGTAGGTCCGCCCGGCCATCAGCAATCACCCTTACAGAAGTGTGGGTACCGAACAGAATTGTAGGTACTTGTCGGAATGCGCGTGCCACTCCAGGATGAGTGAAGTGCCGTGACGGACAAGCCTGTTGGCGACCGGCGGCGCGCCACTCGACGCACGCCCGCGCAGATGTGCGCCTGCCTGCGCACTCGCCCATCACCGACTACCCGCTGGAGTGACTCATGTCCGACGACCAGGCCACCCCCACCCCCGTGACCGTGATCGGGCTCGGTTCGATGGGCCGAGCACTGGCCGAGGCGTTCCTCGGTGCGGGGCACCCGACGACGGTCTGGAACCGTACGGCCGCCAAGGCCGCCCCGCTGGTCGCCGCGGGCGCCGTGCACGCCGCATCGGTGCGGGCCGCGGTGGAGGCGAGTCCGCTGGTCGTGACCTGCCTGACCACCTTCGGCGACACCCGCTCCGCGCTGGAACCGGCCGGGGCGGCACTGTCCGGGCGGGCCCTCGTCACGCTGAACAGCGGTTCGCCCGCCGACGCCCGTGCGACGGCGGGCTGGGCCGCCGGTCACGGCGCCAGGTTCCTGGCGGGGGCCGTCAAGAACGTGCCTGCGGCCGTGGGGGCGCCGGACACACTGCTGTACTACGGCGGCGACGAGTCGGTCTTCGACGAGTACGGGACGACCCTGAGGGTGCTGGGCGGCGACACCGTCCACCTGGGATCCGGGACCGACCTGGCCGCGTTGTACGAGATGGCGGTGGGCGCGATGCTGCTGCCCGCGCTCGTCGGGTTCTTCCAGGGTGCCGCCGCGCTCCAGGCCCGGGGCCTTGAGGCGGACAGCATGGTGCGGTTCGCCGGCAAGTGGCTCGACATGATCAAGTCCCTGCTGCCGGGCTACGCCAAGGAGATCGACAGCGGCGACTACACGGACGCGGCCTCTTCCGTGGACCTGTTTCTCGCGGGCGCGGCCCACGACAAGGCCCTCGGCGAGGAGACGAACGTCGACACGACCTGGATCGACCCACTGAACGATCTGCTGCGGCGTGCGGTCGACGCGGGCCACGGCAGCCACAGCATCTCGGCCCTGACCGAGGTGCTCAGGGGGGAGGGCTCCGCGGGCGCACGGCGCTCGTCGTGAGTCCTCGCCATCCGCACCATCCACGTCGTCCGAGTCATCCGCGCCACCGGCCTCATCGGCGTCATCGGCCTCAGCAGCGTCATCGGCGTCATCGGCCTCAGCAGCGTCATCGGCGTCATCGGTACGAGGCGACCAGCCTGGCCAGGTGTCGGCCCGCGACCTCCAGAGGGGTGGCGCTGCGGGCGACCTGGGCCGCCAGTTCCGCGCCCTCCAGGGTGGCGATCACCGTATGCGCCAGCTCCTCCGCGTCCGCCCCCGTGAAGCCCGACGCGGCCAGCTTCCGGGCGACCACCGCCCGCCACCGGGCGAACGCCTCGGCCGCCGCCTCCTGGACGCCGGGCGCGCTGTCCGCCGTACCGACGACCGTGGACGTGACCGGGCAGCCGTCGAGCCAGTCCGAGTCGCGCAGTCCTTCGGCGAGGGAGACGGTGAGCGCGACGAGCGCCTTCTCCGGCTCCGGCTCCGCGTCCAGCGCCTCGGCCAGGAACTCGGCGAACTCCTCGTCGCCGAGCCTCACCGCGGCCGTGCCGAGCTCCTGCTTGCCGCCGGGGAAGAAGTGGTACACGGAGCCGAGGGTGGCCCCGGCCTCGACGGAGATCTGCTTGACGCCGGTGCCCTCGTAGCCCTGGCGCTGCATGAGGCGGGAGGTCGTGCGGACGATCCGCTCACGGGTTCCGGCGGTCTCGGGGTCGTGCGGGGCCTTGGTCTTCACGCCACCACAGTACCGAACTAGAGCGATCGTTCTAGCCCTGCGCTAGGTTCCTCACTAGATAGAGCGTTCGTTCTAGTGACCGGGGAGATCTCTGTGAGCACGTCCGCTGTGAGCACGTCCGCCATGAACAACCCGCCCGCGTCCGTGACCGTCATCGGTCTCGGCCCCATGGGCCGCGCCATGGCCGGCGCCTACCTCGACGCCGGCTACCGCGTCACCGTCTGGAACCGCACCGCGAGCCGCGCCGACGACCTGGTCGCCAGGGGCGCGGTCCGCGCCGCCACCGTCGAGGAGGCGCTGAGGGCCAACGAGGCGGTGGTGCTGAGCCTCACCGACTACGCCGCCATGTACGCGATCCTCGAACCCGCCGTCTCCGCGCTCGACGGCCGCGTCCTGGTCAACCTCAGCTCGGACACCCCGGAGGAGACCCGCAAGGGGGCCGCCTGGGCGGCGAAGCACGGGGCGCGGCACCTCACCGGCGGCGTCCAGACACCGCCGTCCGGCATCGGCACCACGGAGTTCAGCACCTACTACAGCGGCCCCCGCGACCTCTTCGAGGCGCACGAGGGTCTCCTGAAGGTCCTGACGGACACGGACTACCGGGGCGAGGACCCCGGGCTCGCCGCGCTCTACTACCAGCTCCAGATGGACCTCTTCTGGACCACCCTGACCGCCTGGCTGCACATGGCGGCGGTGGCGGACGCGAACGGCATCGGTCTCTCCGAGATCAAGCCGTACGCGACCGGGACGCTGACCGGGATGGGCCAGTTCCTCGACTTCTACACGCCGCGGATCGAGGCGGGCGACCACGGCGGCGACGTCGACCGGATCTCGATGGCCGTGGCGAGCCTCGACCACGTCGTCCACACGACGCGGGACTCGGGCGTGGATCCGGCGCTGCCCGCCGCCGTCCTCGAGACGTTCCGGCGGGCGGCGGGCGAGGGCTACCAGGACGACAGCCTGACCCGGCTGTTCGAGGTGTTCGGCCGACGGCCCTGACGCCGGGAGCTGTTTCCGCTACGGCCGGCGGTACGCGTCGATCGGTGCGCGCGCCTCGTCGAAGAGGGCCGGGCCGTCCTGCGCCACCGTCGGCCGGTCGCCCGACCGCGGGTCGAGCTCGACCAGCTGCTCGGTGGCGAGCGCGTACACGACCCGGCCGAGGCCGGACCGCACGAGGGCACCCTCGCACATCCCGCACGGCTGGCAGCTGGTGTACATGGTGGTGCGCGCGGCGGTGGCCGGGTCGAGCTCGCGGGCTGCCCAGCGGGCGAGCTTCAGCTCCGGGTGGGCGGTGATGTCGTCGTCGCGCCGCACCGTGTTGTGCGCCTCGGCGAGAATCTCGCCGTTCGGGCCGGCGAGCAGGGAACCGTACGGCGCGTCCCCGAGGGTGACGGCGCGGGCGGCGAGGCCGATGGCGCGCCGCAGGAGGGTCTCGTCGGCGGTGGTGATCATGAGGTGGTCCTCCGGTGGGTGGCCACGGTGGTGAGCGCCCGCCAGGCCTCGTGGGGCCTGCGGGTCTCCTCCGGATCTCCGTGGTACGGGTCGAGTACGACGGTGTCGGCGCCGAGCAGACGGAGCTGGTCGAGGTCGGCCAGGATCTGCTCGACGGTGCCGACCCCGGCGGGCCGTTCGGGGTCGTCGACGGGCGTGGTGGTCAGCCGCAGGGCGATACGGGGCGCGAACCCCGGCAGCGTGTGGTCCGCCAGCACCGCGCGCATCCGGGCCATGGGCA
>NZ_LIPQ01000302.1:8511-8752 GCF_001418135.1 Streptomyces aureus | reverse complement strand
GTCGCCGGGCGTGTGATCAGGTGTCTTGGTCATGGGCGTCATCCTGGGAGCGGACGGGACGCCGGAGCGAAGGTTACGGCCCTGCCCGAAAGGCTGGCGGCGAACGGGGGGTCGGTGCGGTGCTCCACATCCGTTTCACGGCGGAGGACTTGATGCGGGTACGGTTCGCGCCCCGCCCCTCCCCCGTGCCCGAGCTGCACGCGGCCCTGCTGATGCTGGGCGCCCCGCACGAGGGACTGCT
>NZ_LIPQ01000302.1:0-8426 GCF_001418135.1 Streptomyces aureus | reverse complement strand
GGGCCCTGCACCACGGGGACGCGGCGGCCTGGGGCACGCTCGACCGGGCCCAGCGGGCGGCGTACGAGACGGTCCTCGCGCCGGTGTGGCCGCTGGTCCAGGACCTGCACCGGGCGGAGTTCACCCGCTACGCGCTGACGGCGGCGGAGCAGGGCCTGGCCGCCGCCCTGGCGACGGTCGCCCCGGGCTCGCGGCTGCGGGACGGCGTCTGGCGGTGGCCGGCGGCCCCGTCGGCCCGCGAGGCGGGCGAGGCGGGCGGGATCCCAGAGGTTCGGAAAGCCCGCGAGATCCGCCTCGACGGCCGGGGGCTGGTCCTGCTGCCGACCTTCCACTGGAGGGGAGGCCCGCTGGTCCAGGACCTGCCGGACCGCCCGGTGGTCCTCACGTACCCGGTGGGCGGGGGCGTTCCGCCCACCCCGGAGTCCCGGGGGTCCCAGGACTCCCGGGGACCGGGGGGCGAGGCCGGGGGCCTGACGGCAGCCCTGGGCCGCACGAGGACCGCCGTCCTCCAGGCCCTGACGGAACCCCGCACGACGACCGACCTCGCCCGCCGCACGGGCGTCAGCAACGCGACGGCCTCGGCCCACGCGGCGGCCCTGCGAGCCGCGGGCCTGATCACCACGACCAGAACGGGCAGATCGGTCCACCACGAACGGACTCCACTGGGCACCCTGGTCATGGGCACAGGGCACACCCCCTGAGGGCGGCGCCGGCCGCGGAAGGGCCCTCGCCGCGCACCCGGGCCGCTGCCGTGCGCCCTAGCGCAGCGCGTCGGCGACCTCCCGCGCCGCGTCCACCACCCGCGGTCCGACCCGCTCCGGCACCGCGTCCGCGAGCATCACGACGCCGACGCTGCCCTCGACACCCGTCACGCCGACGAGCGGGGCGGCCGCGCCGCTCGCACCCGCCTCCAGCTCACCGTGGGTGAGCGTGAAGCCCGGTTCGATCAGGCCGCCCTGCCGGGCGGCGAGGATGGCGCGGCCGGCCGCGCCCCGGTCGAGCGGGTGACGGAAACCGGCCCGGTAGGCGACGTGGTAGTCGGTCCAGGTCGGTTCGACGACCGCGACCGCGAGTGCCTCCGCACCGTCGACCAGCGTCAGATGGGCCGTCGCCCCGATGTCCTCGGCGAGCGAGCGCAGCGCGGGGAGCGCGGCCTCCCGCACGAGGGGGTGGACCTGGCGGCCGAGCCGGAGCACGCCGAGGCCGACGCGGGCGCGTCCGCCGAGGTCGCGGCGGACGAGGGCGTGCTGCTCGAGGGTGGCGAGCAGCCGGTAGACGACGGTCCGGTTGACACCGAGTTTGTTGGACAACTCGGTGACGGTCAGGCCGTGGTCGGTGTCGGCGAGCAGTTTGAGGACTCTGAGTCCCCGGTCGAGCGTCTGGGAGGTCTCCGCGGTCACGACGCCCTCTCCTTCGGAGTGAGTGGCGGCGGGCTCTCACGGGGTTGCGTCACCGGTCCCGTCGGCGACGCACGTCAGAGGCCGCCGGCAGGAAGGGGTACACCGGCTGCGCTCCGCGGCGGCGCTGCCACGGGGCGATTGCTTTGAGCCGGGACAGTAGCGACCCGCTCCGCTCAGCGGAAGACCTCGTCCAGAATCCGGGCGCCGGCGAGCGAATAGAGACGGTTCGGGACCTTCGTCGGTCGCACGCGGGACTTTGGCGGACAAGATCGGCTTTGTCGTGCACGTAGCGTGGAAGGGCCCGGAGGCCGACCGTGGGGGCCGGTCTCCGACGCCGGTCCCGCCGCGGTTCCTTCACCGGTTCCGCCGCCGCGGGACGAGTGAGGCCCGTACGAACGCCGTCGTACGGGCCTCAGCCACGCCCAGGGGGCGGACGGAACGGGGTCACCGCATCCGGGTGGCCCACTCCTGCACCTTCTTGATCCGTTCCCGGATCTGGCCGGCGGTGGCCTCCGCGCTCGGCGGTCCGCCGCAGACCCGGCGGAGCTCCGTGTGGATCACGCCGTGGGGCTTGCCGGTCTGGTGGACGTACGCGCCGACCATGGTGTTGAGCTGTTTGCGCAGCTCCAGGAGTTCCTTGTGGGAAACGACAGGGCGTCGCTCGGCGGGGAGTTCAAGCAGATCCGCCTCCTCGTCCGGCTTCTTGCGGCTGTGCGCGATCTGCCGGGCCTGCCGCTTCTGGAGGAGCAGCTGGACCTGGTCGGGTTCGAGGAGGCCCGGGATGCCGAGGTAGTCCTGCTCCTCGGCGCTGCCGGGATGCGCCTGCATGCCGAACTCGGCGCTGTTGTAGAGGACCCGGTCGAAGACGGCGTCGGACTCCAGCGCCTCGAAGGGCAGCATGTCCTGCTCGCCGGTGTCCTCGTCCTGCTGGCGCTCCGCCTCGGCGAGTTCCTTCTCGGACTCGGCGTACGGGTCCTCCTCGCCCTGCTTCTTGGGCTTGTCGAGGACGTGGTCGCGCTCGACCTCCATCTCGTTGGCGAAACCGAGGAGGCTGGGGATCGTGGGAAGGAACACGGAGGCGGTCTCGCCGCGCCTGCGCGAACGCACGAAACGGCCGACGGCCTGGGCGAAGAAGAGCGGGGTCGAGATCGTCGTCGCGTACACGCCGACCGCGAGGCGGGGGACGTCGACGCCCTCGGACACCATGCGGACGGCGACCATCCAGCGGTCGTTGTTCTCGCTGAACTCGTCGATGCGGTTCGAGGCGCCGGTGTCGTCGGAAAGCACGACCGTGGCCTTGGTGCCGGTGATCTCGCGGATCAGCTTGGCGTACGAGCGGGCCGAGTCCTGGTCGGAGGCGATGACGAGGCCGCCCGCGTCCGGGATGGACTTGCGGACCTCGGTGAGCCGCTGGTCGGCGGCGCGCAGGACGTTCGGCATCCAGTCGCCCTTCGCGTCCAGGGCGGTCCGCCAGGCCTGCGAGACGGCGTCCTTCGTCATCGGCTCGCCGAGACGGGCGGCGATCTCGTCGCCGGCCTTGGTGCGCCAGCGCATGTTGCCGCTGTAGGAGAGGAAGATGACGGGCCGGACGACGCCGTCGCCGAGGGCGTTGCCGTAGCCGTAGGTGTAGTCGGCGGAGGACCGCCGGATGCCGTCGTTCCCCTCCTCGTACGTGACGAAGGGGATGGGGTTGGTGTCGGAACGGAACGGGGTGCCGGTCAGCGCGAGGCGCCGCGTGGCGGGCTCGAAGGCCTCCAGGCAGGCCTCGCCCCAGGACTTGGAGTCTCCGGCGTGGTGGATCTCGTCGAGGATGACGAGGGTCTTGCGCTGCTCGGACCGGTTGCGGTGCAGCATCGGGCGGACACCGACACCGGCGTAGGTGATGGCGACCCCGTCGTACTCCTTGCTGAGCGGCCCGGCGCTGTAGTCCGGGTCCAGCTTGATCCCTATCCGCGCGGCGGCGGCGGCCCACTGCTTCTTCAGGTGCTCGGTGGGCGCGACGACGGTGATCTGCTGCACGACGTGGTGGTGCAGCAGCCACGACGCGAGGGTCAGGGCGAAGGTGGTCTTGCCGGCGCCCGGTGTGGCGACCGCGAGGAAGTCTCGGGGCTGCTCCTGGATGTATCTCTCCATCGCGCCCTGCTGCCAGGCACGCAGCTTGCCGGCGGTACCCCACGGGGCCCGTCCTGGGAAGGCGGGAGAAAGGTGATGGGAGGAGGTGGTGGTAGTAGTCACGATCTCCGGGTTCGACGCTCGTCCAGATATGACAACCGGGCCACCTTACCGGCGGCCCGGCCGGAACCTCGTACGAAACCGGGTGCGCGTGCCCCGGTTGCGATTCAGCTCACGTCGGGGGAGATCAGCTCGCGCAGCCCCTGGGAGATCACCTTCACCTCGTCGGTCTCACCGGTCGCCACGGAGATGACCAGACGCTCCGCCGCATCGATGTCGGGGCGGAGTTGGACGCCGTTCATGGCGAGGAAGGTCACGCACGACAGCCAGGCCGTTCGCTTGTTTCCGTCGAGGAAGGGATGGTTGATCGCGAGCGACTGAAGCAGCGCGGCGGCCTTGTCGAGGAGGTCGGGATACGCCTCCTCCCCGAACATGGCGGCGGACGGCCGGTGCACCGCCGATTCGAGCAGTCCCGCGTCCCGTACGACGATGGCCTGGTCGTCCACCGCATGTCCGGCGACAGCCAGAACGTCCTCGGCGGACAGATAGACACAGGTCACTTGAGCCGCTCCATCAGCTCGTGCCACTTGGCCGCCTGCTCCATGGCGGTCTTCCGCACGATCGCCTGCTGGGCGGTCCGGGCGAGGTAGTCGTCCACCGCCTGAAGCAGGAGCGCGTGCATGCTCGTGCCCTCCTGCTCGGCGCGCAGCTTGAGTGCCTCGGTCTGGTCGTCGCGGAGACGCAGGTTCATGGCCATACCAAAACGGTACCACTGGATGGGGCCAGAGTGGTACCGAATCGCATCAGGCTCGGGCCCGGTCCGCCTGCAACCGCGTAGCGACCCACGCCCCCGCCGCCGCCACCCCCGCCATCGGCAGGAAGACCGCCGCGAAGGCCGTCGGGTGGGAGCCCGTCGCCGCGTGGGAGGTCACCGCGTGGCCGACCGCGCCGCCGCCCAGCGCCGCGAAGGCCGCGCCGCCGACCGCGAGGAGCAGGACGTTCGAGAGACCGTCCGAGATCTGGAGGGCCGCCGAGTTCGCGCCCGCCTCCTCCGGCGCCGAGAGCTGCAGGAGCAGCACGCTCGTCGAGGAGATCACCGCGCCCATGCCGAGGCAGCCGACGGCCCAGGCCGCCGCGACCACCCATACCGGCACCGCCGTGATCAGGACGCTCGGCGCGGCCGCGATCGCGAGCGCGACGAGGACCATCCCGAGGACGACCAGGCGTTCGCGGTACGGCTCCGTCCACGGCCGGGCCTGGATCCACGAGCCGAGCGCCCAGGTGAGGCCGCCGACGGCGAGGGAGAGTCCGGCCAGGGTGACGCTCAGGCCGCGCTGGGTGACCAGCATCAGCGGGACGAAGGACTCGGCCGCGATGAAGGACCCGGCGGCGATGCCGCGCAGCAGGATGACCGAGGGCAAGCCGCGCGCCGCACGGACGGTGCCGCGCGGCAGGAGCCCGCGCACGGCGGGCACGAGGAGCGCGACGCCCGCGGCGGCCGGGATCAGGGAGAGCCAGCGCAGCTCCTGCCCGGCGTACTGGAGCAGCCCCGCGCCGGCCGAGATCGCGAGCGCGAGGCCGATCCGACGCCGGTCCCAGGGGGCGACGGGCGCCTGCGGGTCGGCGGGTCCCGATGCGGTCCTGCGTATCGCGGGGAGGGCGAGGGCGAGCGGGAAGACGACGAGGGCGGGGATGCCGACGAAGACCCAGCGCCAGCCCAGGTGCTCGGTGATCGTTCCGGAGGCGAGCGGTCCCACGACGGAGGGGACGACCCAGCTCGCGGCGAACGCGGCCATGATCGCGGGCCTGAGGTGTTCCGCGTACGCCCGGCTGACCACCACGTACAGCGCGACGATGACGAGGCCGCCGCCCAGTCCCTGCACGGCCCGGCCGAGGACGAACAGCCACATCGTGCCGGCGGTCCCGGAGAGGAGCAGCCCGGCGGCGAAGGCGCTCATGCCGGCGGTGAGGGAGGCGAGCGGGCCGCTCCGGTCGGACCACTGGCCGGCCAGGACCATCCCGAAGAGGCTCGTGGTGAAGTACGCGGAGAAGGCGAAGGCGTAGGCGGAGACGCCGTTCAGCTCGCGAGCGGCGACGGGCATCGCCGTGCCGACGGCGGTCGCCTCGAAGGCGATGAGCAGGACGACGGAGACGATGCCGATGCTGAGCGCCCGATGGGCCGGATCGAGGACGGACCCCTTGGTGACGACGCTGTCGGCGGTGTCGACGGCGCTGACGCTGTTGACCGTGCTGACGGTGCCGACGTCGTGCGGGGCAAGGGATCCGGGCCGCCGGGCGACGCCGGCGGCCATGTCCGCGTCCGCCTCGGCGTCGCGGGGTTCGAGGGCGCTCATCCCCCCAGAGTAAGAGGTGAAGAAGTAAATGACCCCTGTCAGGAGTCCCGGGACGACTCAGCCCTTGGACGTACGACGGACGTACCGCGGGCCGTACCACGGACGCACGGGGACCGCACGGCGGGCCGCACCACGGACGCACGGGTGGCCGCACCACGGACGCACGACGGGCCGCGCCACGCCCCTACCGCGGCCGCACCACGGACGCCCGACTGTGAACGCCGTGTGGCCGCGCCATTGCAGTCGCATGGCACGGCCCCGGAACCCCTTGAGCCCCTCCCGACCCCCGCCCTACGGTCGTACTCGTTGCACCACACGACCGTGTGCCCGAGTGGTTGAGGGGCCGGCCTGCAAAGCCGGTTACGTCGGTTCGAATCCGATCACGGTCTCCAATTCCCGCTCCTGCCCCAGCTCTCCCCGCCGAAGACGGCGAAACGGCGGAGCCACCGACGACGGCGGAGACACCACCGACGGCGGGCTGAGCGGCCGCACCGCCGCACTCAGCCGAGGGGCGGACTCCGACCCTCCACGGCCACCCCCGCCACACCTCCCGCGCACGCCCCCTCGCCTCGGCCTCGCCTCCGCGCCTCGATAGGCTCGTCCCCGCCCCGTCACCACGGGCGCACGGACGACGGGGGGCACGAACGGTGGAACAGTCGCGCGCACAGCACGCATCTGCGCGGCAGGAATCCGTACGACAGGAATCGGCGCGGCCGGAATCCGCGCGGCGGATCGGCCCGTACCGGCTGATCACCCGCCTCGATCCGCCCCGGACCGTCCTGCCCTGCCGCCGGTTCGTGGCCCGCACCGAGGACGGCGAACACACCGTGCTGCTCAGCACCCCGCTGACCGGCACCGATCCCGCCCGCTTCGCCGCGGAGGCCGACGCCGCCCGCTACCTCCTCGGCCCATGGGTCGCTCCGGTGACGAGCGTGGCCGGCCCCGGCGAAGCGCCCTGGCACGCGAGCCCGTACGTCCCGGCGCTGCCGCTTCCCGTGGCCCTCGCCGTCCACGGCGGCCCGCTGCCCGAGACCACCGTCCGCGCCGTCGGCGCCGCCCTCGCCGAGGCGTTGGCCGCCGCGCACGGCCAGGGCCTCACCCACGCCGGGGTGTCCCCCGCCGCCGTCCTGCTCACCGCCGACGGGCCCCGGCTGACCTGCTTCGGCGCGGTACGGGCCGCCTCGGCCGACGGTGAGCCGCGCACCGGCCTGCCCGGCCTCGACCCCGGGGCACTCGCCCCCGAACAGGCGTCGGGGGGCCGCCCGCGCCCGCCGGGCGACATCTTCGCGCTCGGCGCGGTCCTCGCGTACGCCTCCACCGGTCACACCGTGCCCGAGCGGGACGAACTCCCGGCCGCCCTGCGCCCGGTGATCTCCTCCTGCCTGGCCCGCGACCCGGCCGACCGGCCCACGGCGGCCGCCCTGATGACCGCGCTCGCCCCGCCGACGACGCACGGGACGGTCCTGAACTCGGCCGGCTCGCTCCTCGCCCCGGGCTGGCTGCCCGGCCGGGTGGTGGCGGCGCTCGCCCGCCAGTCCTCGGAGCTCCTCGCCGCCGAACTCCCGGAACCGGCAAGGGTCTGAAGCCCGAGCGCGCCCCCTCTTCGCCTCCTCCCGCCCCCGGACCTGACGGACCTCATCCATGCTGTCGCCCCTGACCCACGACGACCCGGCCGCGGTCGCCACGTACCGGCTCATCGCCCGCCTCGGATCCGGCGGCATGGGCACGGTCTATCTGGCGCGCACACCCGGCGGCCGTACCGTCGCCCTGAAGACCGTGCACCCGCGGCTCGCCACCGACCCGGCGTTCCGGGCCCGTTTCCGGCTGGAGACCGACGCGGCGCGGATCATCGGCGCACGCCACGGCGCGGCCGTCGTCGACGCCGACCCGCTGGCCGAGACGCCGTGGCTGGCCACCGAGTACGTCCTCGGCCCGCCGCTCGACGACGCCGTGGCGCTCGGCGGCCCGCTGCCCGAGCCGACGGTCCGCGCCCTCGGCGCGGCGCTCGCCGGGGCGCTGGCGCAGCTGCACTCCTCGGACGTGGTGCACCGGGACCTCAAGCCCTCGAACGTCCTCGTCACCGCGTACGGCCCGAAGATCATCGACTTCGGCATCGCGCGGGCGGCCGGCGACGACCATCTCACGCGTACGGGAGCGGCGGCCGGCACACCCGCCTTCATGTCGCCGGAACAGGCGAGCGGGCAGGAACACCCGCCCGCGGGCGATGTGTTCGCCCTCGCGGGCGTCCTGGTCTTCGCCGCGACCGGCCACGGCCCCTTCGGTACGGGCTCCGCCGCCGACCTCCTGTACCGCGTCCGCTACGCCGATCCCGACCTCACCGGCGTACCGGAGGCCCTGCTCCCCCTCCTGACGGCCTGCCTGTCGAAGGACCCGTCGGCCCGCCCCACCACCGGCACCCTGGTCGACCGACTCCACGACGGCCACGGCGAGTTCGCCGACCACCTCCCACCCCTGCTCCTGACCGACATCGCCCGCCGGG
>NZ_LIPQ01000301.1 GCF_001418135.1 Streptomyces aureus | reverse complement strand
GGGCATGAGGAAACGGGGGGCGGGAAGGACTCATCCACTTCTCGCGGATCCTGATTGCACGGTGCGCGGTCCTGTGACGGCCGCTACCCCGCGTCCTCATATGTCGAGTCCTCCCCGTCCCTTCCATGGAACCACCGCTCCGGCGGGGGCGCGAGCGCCCGCCGGAGCGGTGTCGGAAGGGGTTCAGGCCGGGAGCAGATCCTGCGGAACGCGCACCTGGCGGGGTGTGGACAGGCGGAGTTCGATGATGTCGCGGACGGTCGGCCATTCCTCGTCGAGGATCGAGTAGAAGGCCGTGTCGCGGACGGCTCCGTCGAGCCCGCGGGAGTGGGCGCGACGGACGCCTTCGCAGCTCGCTCCGAGGCGCTCGATCGCGATTCTGGAGCGGGTGTTGCGGGCGTCCGCGCGCATCGTGATGCGGCGCACGCCCCAGGCTTCGAAGGCATGCCGGAGCATGAGGTATTTGGCCTCGGTGTTGATGCCGGTGCCCCGGGCGTCGCCGGCGATCCAGGTGTTGCCGATCTCGGCGGCGTCCGGCACGGAGGTCAGCGGATCTCCGTGGGGCATGCCGGGGACGGGCGGCCAGACGAGCGGCCCCCGCCAGTAGTCGAGTTCGAGGAACCGGGTCGAGCCGATGACTCGCTCGTCGGCCGTACTGACCAGGGCGAAGGGCAGGGATCGTCCTGCCGCCTGATCGGTCAGGGCACGGGCGACGTAGTCGAGGGCCGATTCGAAGCCGTCGGGTACGGGGGTGAAGGCGTAGGCCGATCGGTCCGCCCCGCCGGCCCGGGCGAGGGCTTCGGCGTGCCGCATCGCCAGCGGCTCCAGGCGCACGGAGCGCCCGGTCAGGAGAACAGGTACTGGCACGGAACCTCGGGTCTTTCACGGGCAGGGAAAGCTTCCGCCGAGGGGTCGCCGCGGCGGCAGCAGGAGGGAGGTTCTCGCCGGTGCCGATCACGTCAAGAGAGCGACAAACAAGCAGGTAAAACGGTTCGTCACCGGTGGCGAGGAGGACAGTATGCAGCCACAAGCGCTCGGAGAACAGAACCCCCGGCGAACCCGGGGACACGCCTGGGTGAAGGCCGGCGCGCGCCCGGGTGGACCGGTCTCAAGCAACGGACGGAGCCGCCCGCCAGTCGGACGGCCGGAGGGCCCGGAGAGGGGTCAGACGCAGGTGGGATGGCCCCAGCCGTCGGGGTTCTTGGCGATGGTCTCGCCCTTGTCGTAGGCCTTGCCGCAGCGGCAGCGGCCCGGGAATCTCGCCTTCAGCGTGCCGCCGGACGGGCGAGTCCGGCGGGCTGCCGGACCGCCGCCGGGGCCGCCGGAGGAACCGGCCGACGAGCCCCCCGCGGAGCCGGACGGCGCTGAGGAGCGCGCGCGGGGCGCGGAGGCGCGTGTCGGGGCTTCCGGGGGCGGCAGCGGGGCTCCGGCGGCGGAGCCCGTGGGCTCCTGCGTACGTGCGGTGTGGCTGGCCGCGCGGTCGGCCGCGTCGTTGAGGGGGTCGCCGTCGACCTGGTGCGCCGGGACGTAGACGAAGTCGACGTCCCGGCCGGTGAGGAGCGCGTCGATCCGGACGACCAGGTCCTTGTTGGCCACGGGGCTGCCGGAGGACGTCTTCCAGCCCTTGCGACGCCAGCCGGGCAGCCAGGTCGTGACGGCCTTCATGGCGTACTGGGAGTCCATCCGGACCTCGACCGGCACCGCCGGGTCGAGGGTTTCGAGCAGTCGTTCCAGGGCCGTGAGTTCGGCCACGTTGTTGGTCGCGCGGCCGAGCGGGCCGGCCTCCCAGCGGTCGATCGCTCCGTCGGCGCGGCCGATGACCCACGCCCAGGCCGCGGGGCCGGGGTTTCCCTTCGACGCGCCGTCGCACGCCGCGATGATCTTTTCCACCATCCCACGATCCTGACACGGCGGCGGGGGTGGGCGGTCCCACCCCCGCGACGCCGGCCGCCGTGGGTCAGAAGTCGCCGTAGTTGACCTGCCAGGTGGGCAGGCCGATCCGGCGCCAGAGGGCGACGACGCGGTCACGGTCGTCGAGCGAGACGCGGACGTTGTACCGGTGGCGCACCCGGGCGTCGAAGAGCTCGGCCTTCACGAGGTCGTCGCCGCGGCCGTCTCCGGACGCCCGCATCCACAGTTCGTCGTACGGCACCTCGTGGTGGGCGAGCCAGGACTCGGTGAGCGCGCGGTGGTCCTCGCTCCGGCCGGACAGCAGCACGATCCGGTCCCGCTCGGTGTGCCGGAAGGCGCGCAGGGCGTCCCGCACCGACACGTTGAGCAGGTCGCGGTCGCAGCGCGTGAAGTCGTACGGGCCCCGGTCGACGCGCAGGGCGAGGGTGCCGTCGATGTCGCACATGACGGCGGTGGGGAGGCTCGGGTCGGGGACGTAGGGCGCTCCGACGGTGGGGCGGTCGTTGAGCCAGTCCGCGGTGAGCCGCCAGCCGCCCCGGGTGGCCTTGGCGTGCTTGTCGGCGAGGATGCGGATGATCTCCTCGCCGACGGGCCGCTCGCGGGCGGCGTCGCGGCGGACGCACTCGTCGGCGGGGACGTCGGTGAAGTCGTGGACGGCGAAGGTGGCGAGGCCCCCCACGGCGGCCTTCAGCCGCTTCGGGACGTGCGGGGTCAGGTGGGTGTTGTCGACGACCACGTCGAAGCCGTCGTCGACGGCGGCGCGGACGGCGGCGTCCTGGATGCCGAGCACGGTCTGCTCGTGCTTGTGGGACCGGCCGCGGTCCGGCGCGGGGACGTCGAGCATGGCGCGGAGGTCGTCGAGGTTGACGCGGCGCACGCGTCCCTCGGCGGCCGCCTGGAGGGCGCGGGCGGCCGTCGTCTTCCCGGAGGCCGGGAGGCCGGTCATGACATGGACGACAGGCACGTTCAGTTCTCCTGGTCGTGGGCGAAGGGATCGGTGGCCCCGGGGCGCAGCTGTCGCCACACGAGGAGGTCGGTGGGGCGCCCGTCGAGGCGCAGGAAGAGGGCGGCGCGCAGGCCGCGGTCGGACACCCCGGCCGCGGCGCGGGCGAAGGCACCCCGGTCGCCGGCGAGGTGGGCCACGCGAGTGTACGCCTCGTCGACGGCACGCTCGCGCTCGGCGGCCGCGGCTTCGAGGCCGCCGATCACCTCGCGCACCCAGGCGTCGAACTCGTCCGGCACCTGCTCCAGGAGGGCGTCCAGCGGCTTGCCGCCGTCCGCCTCGACCTCGGTCACGGAGCAGCCGAGGCCCTTGGCGAGTTCGCCGGCCGGGAGGCCGGCGAAGCGCTGGATGCCGTGGCCGCGCCAGATGTCGCGCTCGGTGACACCGGTGAGCACCTTGTGGAGGCGCACGTACTCGGCGAGCTTGGCCTTGGCGCGCAGGCCGGAGGCGAAGCGCAGGACGAAACCCTCGGCGTCGGTGCCGGTGGCCCGGTGGCCGCCGGGCAGGGTGTTGGACTCGGTCAGGGCGACGAGCTCGGCGATGCCCATGGCCGGCCAGGTGCGGACGACGGAGCCGACGGGCCGCCAGCCGGTGGCGGCCTCGGCGAGCGGGATCTCGGTGCCGTCCCGGCCGAAGGCGGCGAGCAGGACGAGGTCGCGCCGCTCGCCGTAGTTCACGACGATGCGGTTGCCCGGGTAGAGGATCTCGGCGAGGTACGTGACGCCGGGCGTCAGGCCCGTCGTGTCGGCCGCGTCGAGCCGGCGCTGCGCCCAGGTGGCCTGGGTGCTGGTGAAGGAGCCCTTGGAGGCGACGTGCCAGCGGCCGTCGTAGTGGAAGACCACCGCGAGGCTGCCGTCGACCTTGTCGTACACCTCGAACGGCTCGTCGGGCAGCGGCGGCGCGTAGGGGCGGCCCGAGGCGTGTTCGGAGACGTTGAAGAACTTGGGGAGGGGGAGCGCGACGATCCGTCCGGTGGCGTCGTCGGCGACGAGTCCGCGGCAGCGGGTGGTGGCCCGGTTCCAGTGCTGGGCGTACTGGCACGCGCGCGTGTACGTGTAGATCGACAGTGGCAGCTCGGGGTGCCGCTTGCGCGTGACGTGCCCGTCGGCGAGTGCGGCGTCGAGCTCGTCGGACGGCATCAGGTCGTGCAGAGTCAGGGTCGCCTGGCTCATGGGGTCCCTCCCGTGTGTTCGATGATCCATTCTCGGTGGTCGGGGGCCTGGGGGACAGCGAATTTCCGGCACGGCGGGAGGGTGTACGGGTGGTGTGCGGGGGCTCGCTCCGGGGCGTGTCGGTGGTGCCCCGTAGACTCGCCGTCTCCCCGTCGGTGACATCACCGGCGCAGACGAAGGAAGCGAGCTCCATGAATCACGCGGACGGCACGGCACCGATCTACGCCGAGCTCATACGGGAGCGGGGGGATGTTCCGGGTGACGTCCGCCAGGTCGCCGAGGAGGTTCTGCGGGACCTGAGCCGGGTCATCCAGGTGCCGCCGCAGGGGGTCCAGGGGCCGCAGCAGGGCGTCGTCGCGCACGCGGGGGCGGTCGCCCACCCGGGGGCGCACCAGGGCGTCGTCGCCGTCGCGCACCCGGGCGCCGTCCAGCACTCCGGTGTCGGTGGCCCGATGGGAGTCAGCGGGCCTTCGGGTGTCGTGGGTCAGGCGGGCGCCGTCCTGCCGCAGCGGCCGATGCGCTAGCCGACGGGTTCCGGGGCCGTCCGTCACGCTTCCGGCCCGCCCCGGCCCGTCCGCGTCGTTCCCGGTCGTCCCCCGCCGGCCCGTCCGCGTCGTCCACGGTCGGCGCCCCGGCCCGTTCGCCCCGATCCCGTTCGTCGCCCCGGCCGGCCGCCCGTTTCCGGGCGTTGTCAGTGGCGTGGGCCATGCTGCTGCCGATCGGCCCGTGCCGCAGTGGAGGCGGGCCACGTACGGACGACTGGGGATGACGACATGGCCGAGGTTCTGCTCTTCCACCACTCGCTCGGGCTGACCGAGGGAGTCGGCGCGTTCGCCGATGAGCTGCGGCGGGCGGGGCACACGGTGCACACGCCCGACCTGTACGAGGGCCGGACCTTCACCGACCTCGAATCCGGCGTCGGGTACGCCCAGGAGATCGGCTTCGACGCGCTCGTGGCGCGCGGCGAGCGGGCGGCCTCGGAGCTGCCCGGGGCCCTTGTCTACGCCGGGTTCTCGCTCGGTGTGCTGCCCGCCCAGAAGCTGGCGCAGACCCGGGCCGGGGCGCTCGGCGCCCTGCTGTTCAGCGCCTGTGTGCCGGTGTCGGAGTTCGGCGCGGCCTGGCCCGAGGGCGTCCCCGCGCAGGTGCACGGGATGGACGCCGACCCCTTCTTCGTCGACGAGGGCGATCTGGCGGCCGCCCGGGCGCTGGTGGCGGGCGCGGCGGACCGGAGACTTTTCCTGTACCCGGGGAGCGCGCATCTGTTCGCCGAGCGCGGGGCGCCGTCCTTCGTGCCGGAGGCGGCCGCGCTGTGCGTGGAGCGGGCGGTCTGCTTCCTGGACGCCGTCAAGCGCTGACCACCCTTGACCGGCAGGGCTGTGCGGACGGGGTCAGCCGATCGGTCGACCCCGGGGTCGTCCGTCCCGATGCCGGGCCGGGGCCGGCCGTCGGACCGTACACGGCCGTGCGCGGGCGGAGGATCGGTGCAGGGTGCGGCCCGTCCTCCGACGGGGCCGCCCGTGTCCGCCGTACCGAGGAGTCCGTCATGACGAAGTACCGCCGTGCGTCCCGTACCGCCCGGGTGCTCCTGCCCGGGGCCGTGGCCGTGGTCCTGCTCGCCGGCTGCGCGCAGGGGTCCGGAGGGGCGGTCTCCGCGACGGGATCGGCATCGCCGGCCGGGGGGTCCCCCACCGGTGCGCCGCCCACCGCCGGCTCTTCCGTGGCCGTGACACCCGCCCCGGCCGGCAAGCCCGCGCCGGGCACGCTCCTGGTCGCCGACTTCGGCGCCGACACGGTGACCTTCGTCGACCCCGCACGGGGTGCCACCGGCTCGGTGAAGGTCGGCACCGCTCCCTACGGTCTGGTCCTCGGCGAGGACGGGCGGGCCTGGGTGGCGACCGCCGAGGGCGTCGCGGTCGTGGACACGACGACCCGGCGGCGGCTCGCGCTCGTCCCGTACGAGACGGACGCGGGTCCCGTGACCACGGGCGAGTACCGGGGCGGCGGCATGGGCATCGCGCTCTCGCCGGACGGTCGCCGGGTGTACGTGGGGGTCAATGTGCCCGACGGGAACGGCACCCTGGAGGTGATCGACACCACGGCCCTGCGGGTCACGGGCACGGTGCCGGTCGGCCGGCGGCCCTTCGACGTGGACGTCTCAGGTGACGGCGCCGAGGTGTACGCGACGAACCACGACTCCTTCGACGTCACGGTCGTCGACGCGGGGACGCTGGAGCCGCGCCGGGTGGAGGTCGCCCCGTACGGCACGGAGGGCGGGCTCGGGTCCTGGCTGAAGCCGCACTACACGGCCGTGCGCCCCTCGGACGGCAAGCTGCTGCTGCCCTTCGAGGGCGAGCGGCTCGCGGTCGTCGACCCGCGCACGGGCCGGACGGCCGTCGAGCCGATGACCGCGAACACCCACCAGCACGGCGCCACGGTGACCGCCGACGGCACGCTCCTGACGGTGGGCACGGGGCCGATCGACCCGGACGAGGACGAGGGCCCCTCCCTGACGGTCCGCGCCCCCGACGGAGCCGAGCGGGTCTACCCCCTGGAGGGGCCGCACGAGGACGTGGCGGTCTCCGAGGACGGCCGCACCGCCTATGTGACCGGTGGGTTCACCCGGGACGGGTACTGGGACGGCCTGAGCATCGTCGACCTCGACACGGGTGACGTCCGCCGGCTGGAGGCTGGTTCGCGTCCGCTGGGGGTCGTGGTCCTGTGACCCCGTCTCAGCGCTGGGGCGGGACGTCCGCTGGGGGTGGTGGTCCTGTGATCCCGTTCAGCGCTGGGGCAGGACAGTCGTGACCCGTTCGATGAAGGTCTTGAAGTCGGCCATGAAGTCGGTCAGGAACTGCTGGGTCGTCGGGTCGGTGACCTCGCCGTCCGGCGTGAAGAGCCCCGGGACGAACTGGATGTAGGCCTCGGGGGCGTTCATCTGCGGAGAGTTGCAGAAGCTCAGCACCGAGCGGAGGCTCTGCTGGGCGACGGCGGTGCCGATCTTGCCGGGCGAGGCGCCGATGACGGCCGACGGCTTGTGGGTGAAGGAGTTGGTCCCCCAGGGGCGGCTGGCCCAGTCGATGGCGTTCTTGAGGCCGCCGGGGATGGACCGGTTGTACTCGGGGGTGACGAAGAGGACGGCGTCGACGGCGGCGATGGCGTCCTTGAGGGCCCGGCCCTCGGGCGGGTAGTCCGCGTCGAAGTCGTGGTTGTAGAGCGGCAGGTCCTTGATGGGGATCTCCTGGAACTCCAGCCCCGGCGGCGCCACGCGGAGAAGGGCGCGGGAGAGGATCCTGTTGATGGAGTCCTTCGACAGGCTGCCGACGAAGTAGCCGACCTTGTACGTGGTCATGCGTGGTGTTCCGCCTTCCGGGAGGGGGTGCGGCCTCCGCGCGGGGCCTTCGGCAACGTAACCCGCCCGGGACCCCGCTGCGACCGGAGTCCCGCCGGGCCTCGGAGCCCTCACCGGACCGAAGCGGACCGTGCCGAAGAGCGATCCAGCCGCAATGACGATAGAAAGGTACGAACCACGGATAGTCAGCGGAAACTGCCACATGCGGCTCAGCCGCCCCTGTCCGATGGTTTCTTGCACGCTCATACGGAAGGGCGGACAGCGTGACGCGACCGAGGATCCTCGTGGTGGGCGCCGGATTCGCCGGAGTGGCCTGTGTACGGCGGCTCGAACGACGCCTCACGGAGCGGGAGGCGCAGCTCGCGCTCCTTTCACCGTTCTCGTACCAGCTGTATCTGCCCCTGCTCCCCCAGGTGGCGGCGGGGGTGCTGACCCCGCAGTCGGTCGCGCTGTCGCTGCGGCGCAGTGAACGGCACCGCACCCGGATCGTGCCGGGTGGCGTGGTCGGCGTGGACACGACGGCGAAGGTCTGTGTGGTGCGCACGATCGCCGGGGAGTACGTGACGGAGCCGTACGACCATCTCGTGCTCGCCCCCGGCAGCGTGACCCGCAGTTTCGACATCCCCGGGCTCGCCGAGCACGCGCGGGGGATGAAGACCCTCGCCGAGGCGGTGTACATCCGCGACCACGTCATCGCGCAGCTCGACCTGGCGGACGCGAGCAACGACGAGGAGGAGCGGGCCGCGCGGCTGCGGTTCGTGGTGGTCGGTGGCGGTTACGCGGGCACGGAGACGGCGGCCTGTCTCCAGCTGCTCACCCACAACGCGGTCAAGCGGTATCCCCGCATCGACCCGAAGCTCATCAAGTGGCACCTGGTCGACATCGCGCCGAAGCTGATGCCCGAACTGGGCGACAAGCTGGGCGCCGCCGCGATGGACATCCTGACCAAGCGCGGCATCGAGGTGTCCCTGGGGGTGTCGGTGGCGTCCGTGGACGACGACGCCGTGACGCTCACGGACGGGCGGGTACTGCCGAGCAGGACGCTGATCTGGACGGCCGGGGTGGCGGCGAGCCCGCTGATCGGCACGCTCGGTGCGGAGACGTTCCGGGGACGGCTCGTGGTCACGGCCGAGATGACCGTGCCGGGCCTCGACGGGGTGTGGGCCCTCGGAGACGCGGCGGCGGTGCCGGATCTCGCCAAGGGCGAGGAGGGCGCGATCTGTCCGCCGACCGCCCAGCACGCGATGCGGCAGGGCAAGGCGCTCGCCGACAACCTGGTCGCGACGCTGCGACGCGAACCGACCCGGCCGTACACCCACAAGGATCTGGGTCTGGTGGTGGACCTCGGCGGGATGGACGGGGTGTCGAAGCCGCTCGGTGTGGAGCTGCACGGGGCGCCGGCGCAGGCCGTGGCCCGCGCGTACCACTGGGCGGCGCTGCGGACCAATGTGGCGAAGACCCGGGTGATGACGAACTGGCTGCTGAACGCCGCGGCCGGGGACGACTTCGTACGGACCGGGTTCCTGGCGTCGAAGGCGGGCACGCTGCGGGACTTCGAGTACACCGACGCGTATCTGACCCCGGAGCAGGTCCGGCTCCACACGGACGCGTTCCGCGGGGCGGTCGGGACCGGCGGAGGGAACTGAGGGGCACGCACGCGTACGGGGCCGGAGGGCAGGCGCGCGTCCGGTGCCGGACGGCACGGCGACGGGGCCGGACGGCGAGGACGCGTCCGGCCCCGTCGCCGTGCTCCGCCGGGCGCGCCCGGCGGAGCACGGCGTCGCTCAGCGGGCGAGTTCGGGCGCCGGGCCCATGACGACGACGGGCTGCCTGGCCGGGTCGAGGGCGCGGATGAGTGCGCGCAGCGACTCGCGTGCGAGGGCGACGCAGGCCTGGGTGGGGCCGCCGTGGTCGACGTGGATCCAGACTCCGCCGCCCTTCTCGGCACCGAGCGGGCGTTCCTTGTCGAGCGGGGTCCGGCCGGGGACGCGGTTGTAGTCGATGGCGACCACGTGGTCGAAGGAGCCTTCGAGGGGTTCGCCGGAGAATCCGGTGCCGCTGATGGCGAACTCGTCGTCCTGGTCGTACGGGAGGCGGGAGCCCGGGTCGGGCAGCCGGCCGCCCGCGTCGCCGAGCCGGAAGACCCCGATGGGGGTGCGCAGGTCGCCGGCCGTGTGGTCGGCGGTCCAGCCCCGTAGCGCGTTGTGGGCGGGCCACGGCCCCGCCGACGCGGTCCAGTGGCCGCCGGGGCCCTTCTCGTAGAGGGTCGCGGTGGAGGTGTTGTCGTCGGCGGTGGCGCCGGTGACGACGAGGGCCTGGGTGGTGCCGTCGGGGACGAACGCCTGGGTGGCGGGGCCGACGCCGGGGAGCCTGGACGCGGGGACGGGCGCGGAGGCGATGCTGGAGGCCGGCTCCCCCGGCCCGCCGACCCGGTGCGGCGCGCCGGGTGGGGCGCCCGCGGGACGGGAGTCCCCGGCGGCCGCGGCGGCGGCCGTCCCTGCGGGTGCGGCGGGGGCGTGGGGCGCGGTGCTCGCGCAGCCGCTGAGCAGCAGGGCCGCGCACAGTGTGCCGGCGCCGAGCAGCGCGGGGGCGCCCTTGTGGACGGACATGGACGGATCCTCCTGGCCGGGGGCAATGCGTGGATCCGTACCCGTTCGGCGGGCGGCGCTACGGCGGTTCCGGTGCCCTCACCCGTACGGCCGCGTCCGGCGGTGTCGCCGCCCCTCGTCACCGTTCCGCACCCGAATGCGGTTGACCGGGCCGGACGGGGCACGCTTTCCTGCAGGCATGATGGATCTTCGTATCGAGCCGGCCCTGAGCGAGGCCCACCTCGCGGACTGGCGGACCGTCCACAACACGATCATCCCGACGGCCGTACTCTCCCCCGACGAGGTGCGCGAGCGCGCGGGGCGGAACCGGCTGGACGTCGCGTATCTCGGGGAGGTGGCGGTGGGTTGTTCGACGGTGCGGCCGCCCGACGAGGAGACCGCGGCGGCGACCGTCATCGCGCGGACGCTGCCCGCGTTCCGGGGTCGGGGTGTCGGGACAGCACTGTACGAGCGGGGGCTCGCGCACGCGCGGACGCTGGGCGACGAGGGAGTGGAGACGGTGGTGCTGGCCTCGAACGAGGACGGGCTGCGGTTCGCGCTCGCGCGCGGCTTCGTCGAGGTGGAGCGGTACGTCCTGCCGGGCGACACGGTGCCGTTCGTGACGCTGCGGCTGGCCTGACGCGCTCCGACCCGCACAGTGATCTGACGATTCGTCAGATCGTCGCGTCACGGGTCTGGGAACCTTCGGGGCCCGGCGCTACCCTCCGCGCATGATTCGGACGGTGGTGTGGGGTACCGGAAACGTCGGGCGCGCGGCGATCCGCGCCGTGGACGCCCATCCAGGGCTGGAACTCGCGGCCGTGCTGGTCTCCGATCCGGCGAAGGTCGGACGGGACGCGGGCCGGCTCGCGGGGCTCGGCCACGACCTCGGGGTCGTGGCCGTGGACGATGTGGGCGCCGTGCTCGACGGGCGGCCGGGGGCGGTGGTGTACGCGGCTTCCGGCGACACCCGGCCCGACGGGGCGCTCGACGACGTGGCGCGCGCGGTGCGGGCGGGCGCGGTGGTGGTCACCCCCGCGCTGTATCCGCTGTACGACCAGCGCAACGCGCCGCCCGAGTTCCGGGATCCGGTGCTGGCCGCGGTCGCCGAGGGCGGCGGTTCGCTGTTCGTGTCGGGAGTGGACCCGGGCTGGGGCAACGACGTCCTGCCGCTGCTCGTGAGCGGGCTCGGCAGCACGGTGGACGTGATCCGCTGCCAGGAGATCTTCGACTACTCGACGTACGAGCAGGAGGAGTCGGTCCGGGACCTGATCGGGATGGGCCGGCCGCTCGACTACGAGCCGCCGATGCTGCTGCCGTCGGTGCCGACGATGGTGTGGGGCGGGCAGATACGCCTGATGGCCCGCGCGCTCGGCGCCGAGCTCGACGAGATCCGCGAGACGGTGGAACGGCGTCCGCTGGAGTCGACTGTGAAGACCCGGACGATGGGCGTATTCGAGGCGGGCACACAGGGCGCGATCCGCTTCGAGGTGCAGGGCGTCGTCGGCGGGGAGCCCCGCATCGTGATCGAGCACGTGACCCGTATCCATCCCTCGTGCGCGCCGGACTGGCCGGTGCCGCCGGACGGGGCGGGGGCGCACCGGGTCATCGTCGAGGGCAGTCCCCGGATCGAGGTGACGGTGGCGGCGACCGCCGAGGGCGAGAACCGCTCGGCGGGCGGGAACGCGACGGCGGTGGGCCGGCTGATCGGGGCGATCGACTGGCTGGTGGCGGCGGAGCCGGGACTGTACGACGCGCTGGACGTGCCGTTGCGGCCGGCGGTCGGGAAGCTGGGAAGGAGACCACGGTGATCATCGACATTCCCGAGGGCCAGGAGCCGATCGGGTACGTGTGGGGCGACATGGTCCCGGAGATCGGGACGGCGGCGGCGAACTTCTCGCTTTCGGTGTACGCCCATACGACGCTGGGGCTGCGCGAGTTCGAGGCGGCGCGGCTGCGGATCGCGCAGGTCAACGGGTGCGGGTTCTGTCTGGACTGGCGTACCGACCGGGACGGCGTGAAGGTCGAGGAGGGCTTCGACGAGGTCGTCGCGGCCTGGCGGGAGACGGAGGTCTCGGAGGGCTTCGACGAGCGGACGCGGCTCGCGGCCGAGTACGCGGAGCGGTACGCGCTGGACCATCACGGTCTGGACGAGGAGTTCTGGGGGCGGATGACGGCCCTGTACAGCCAGGCGGAGATCGTGGAGCTGACGATGAGTCTGGGCTCGTGGCTGGCGTTCGGGCGGCTCAACCGGGTGCTCGGGCTCGACGAGGTGTGCGTGCTGCCGACGCACTGAGCGCGCGGACAAGGGCCGGCCGGGTGGATCCCGGCCGGCCCTTCCCGTTCGACGTGCTGGTTCCGCGCCCCGGGCTCAGAAGTCCTCGGCGACGATCCGTTCGATGTTGCGTTCGGCGAGGGCCGTGATGGTGACGAACGGGTTGACGCTGGCGTTGCCGGGGATCAGGGATCCGTCGATGACGTACAGCCCGGAGTAGCCGTGGAGGCGTCCGTGGTTGTCGGTCGCCCTGCCCAGCACCGCGCCGCCGAGCGGATGGTACGTGAGGTGGTCGCCCCAGATCTTGTACGCACCGAAGAGGTCGGTGCGGTAGATCGTGCCCTCCTTGGAGTTGATCTTGTCGAAGATGGTCTTGGCGGCGTCGATGGAGGTCTGCTTCCAGGCCCTGTCCCAGCTCAGGTCGACCTTGCCGGTGGCGGGGTTCCAGGTGAACTCGGCCCGGTGGGGGGTCTTGGTGATGGAGAGGTAGAAGGAGGCGTACGTCTCGATGCCGGTGGGCAGCGGGGCGACCTCGGCGAAGGCGCCGCCCGCGTCCCAGTTGTCGATGCCCGCGGTGGGCATGGCGGACTGGAGCTTGCCGGTCGGGTCCCACATGTGGTTGGCGCGGCCGCACATGACGTTGCCGTTGTCGCCCCAGCCCTTGCCGATCTCGTTGTTGAGGGCGGGCAGGGCGCCGGTGGCCTTGAGGCGGGTGAGGAGCTTGCTCGTACCGATGCTTCCGGCGGCGAAGAAGACCTTGTCGGCGGTGACGGTCTTGCTCGCGAGGGTGGCGCCCGTGGTGTCGATCTGGTCGATGGCGACCGTGTAGCCGCCGCCGGCCGCCGGGGTGACGGAGGTGACCTTGTGCAGGGCGGAGACGGTGACCCGGCCGGTGGCGGCGGCCTGGGCGAGATAGGTCTTCTGGAGGGTCTTCTTGCCGGCGTTGTTGCCGTAGATGACCTCGCCGTCGAGGGCGGACTTCGGGACGGCCCCGGCGGCCTCCTGCTTCATGTAGTCCCAGTCGTAGACGTTCGGGACGAACACGAACGGGAAGCCGGAGCGCTGGGCGTGCTTGCGGCCGACGCGCGCGTACTGGTAGCAGGCGGTGCTCTCCCACCAGGCCTGGTCCACCTCGGTGACGCCGAGTCCCGCGTTGGCGCGCGGGTAGTACGTCGCGTACATCTCGGCCGCGTCGACGGTCGAGAGGATGGCCGCGAAGTTCTCGCGGCGCGGGGTGACGGCCATGCCGCCGTTGACGAGGGAGCCGCCGCCGACGCCCCTGCCCTGGTAGACGGTGATGCCGGCGAAGTCCTCGGCGTCGAGGATGCCGGTGTGCCGCGGGACGTCCTTGTCGAGGGGGAAGCCGAGGAAGTTGCTCAGCGGCTGCTTGGTGCGGGTCCGCAGCCAGAAGGAGCGGTAGTCGGGCCGGGTGGTGTTGGCGAAGATCTTGCCGTCCGGTCCCGGGGTGTCCCAGGCCATGCCCATCTCGACCATGTGGACGGCGACGCCCGCGCGGGCG
>NZ_LIPQ01000300.1 GCF_001418135.1 Streptomyces aureus | reverse complement strand
CGCGGGGCCAGGGTCCCCGGCCGCGTCCTCACCGCGCGGCTGTGCGCGGTGGCGGCGGCCGGGCTGTACGGCTGCTCCGACTCGGGCCCGCCGGAGCCGGCCCCCACGCCGACGCCCGCGCCTGTCACGCCGACGCCCACCCCCACGACACCCGCGCCCGCCACGACGACACCCGCCCCGAGCGGCCTCTCGCCCTTCACCGGGCTGCCGGCACGGTCCGGTCCCGTCCTCGCCGTCAAGATCGACAACGTGGTCGCGGCCCGCCCCCACACCGGGCTCGGCGCCGCCGATCTCGTCTACGTCGAACAGGTCGAGGGCGGTGCCACCCGGCTCCTCGCCGTGTACTCCTCCCGCCTTCCCGAGCTGGTCGGACCCGTCCGCAGCGCCCGCGAGTCCGACATAGAGCTGCTCGGTGCCTTCGGCCGGCCCGTCCTCGCCTACTCCGGGGCGCAGTCCGCCCTGAACCCGCTGCTGAGTGCCGCGCCGCTCCACCCCGTCACCGAGACCACCGGCCCCGGCGCCTTCCGGCGCTCCCCGGACCGTGCCGCCCCGCACAACCTCTACCTGCGCCCCGAGCGGGCCCTCGCCACCGTCCAGGAGCCCCAGAACGCCCGGGACATCGGCTTCCGCTTCGGCCCCGCCCCGGAGGGCGGCAGCCCGGTCGACTCCGAGACCGTCCGCTACCCGGCGGCCCGCTACACCTTCACCTGGTCCGCTTCCGACCGGACCTGGCGGGTGGCGATGGACGGCCGCGCGGCCCGCGCCACCGACACGGGAGCCCTCGCCCCGTCGACCGTGGTCGTCCAGCGCGTCGCCGTCCGCTCCTCCGCCTTCCGCGACGTCACCGGCGCGGTCTCCCCGTACACCGAGACCGTCGGGAGCGGCACCGCGCTCGTCCTGCGCGACGGGCGCGCGCACGAGGCCCGCTGGTCCCGTACGTCGGCGACGTCGGGCACCACGTTCACGACCCCGGCCGGCAAGCCGCTCGCCTTCGCACCGGGACAGGTCTGGGTGGTCCTCGCGCCGCGGAGCTGAGTGCGCGGCGGATGGATCCGGCCGGCTCAGGGGCTCGCCGGGCCCGGACCCGCCGGCGGTCGGCGGCGCGGGCCGGCCGGGGTCGCGCCGTCCGACGCGGCCAGGCCGATCGTCGCCACCATGAGCACCACCGAGCCGAACCAGAGCCAGCCGCTGCTGCCGAGCGCCACCGTGTAGGCCGTCGTGAGCACCACCGCGGCGCAGGTCAGCACCGCCATCGTCTTCGTGCCACCGGACATCAGTCCGCCCTCCTCCCGACCGAGGTCGTGGAAGCCGTCCAGCCCATCGTGACCCCCCGAGAGGGGCGCGCGCTACTCCCCGGACGCTCCGGCGTGCGCCGGAAACGGAACCGGGCCCGGCGCCGGACCCCGTACGAGGTCCCGCGCCGGGCCCGGAAGGGGGCCGCTCACCGCACGCCGATCGTCACCGCCGGGTCTGGAGCGAGGCGAGGTACGCGTTGTACGCCTCCAGCTCCTTGTCCCCGTCCCGGTCGGCGGCCCGGTCCTGGCGAACCGCCTGCCGCTGCTCGGAGTGGTACCACTGGTAGACCAGCGCGATCAGCACCAGCACCGACGGGATCTCGCTGAACGCCCAGGCGATGCCGCCCGCCGCGTTCTGGTCGGAGAGCGCGTCGATCCCCAGCGAGGCCGGCGGATTCTCGTACGCCTTGACCATCGGCTCCGAGGCCATCATCAGCGCGATGCCGAAGAAGGCGTGGAACGGCATGCCCGCGAACAGCTCCAGCATCCGCATCACATAACCCGGACGGTGCGGGCCCGGGTCGACGCCCATGATCGGCCAGAAGAAGACCACGCCCACCATCAGGAAGTGGACCATCATCCCGATGTGGCCCGGCTTCGAGCCCATCAGGAAGTCGAAGAGCGGCGTGAAGTAGAGCGCGTACAGGCTCGCGATGAACATCGGGATCGTGAAGCCGGGGTGGGTGATCACCTTCATGTACCGGCTGTGCAGCAGCTTCAGAAGCAGCTCGCGCGGCCCCGTCGAGCCCCGGCCCGCCACCGGCAGCGCCCGCAGGGCCAGCGTCACCGGCGCGCCGAGCAGCAGCAGGATCGGCGACAGCATGGAGACCACCATGTGCTGCACCATGTGCACGCTGAACATGACCATGCCGTAGTCGTTGAGCTTGGTGCACATGACGAGCGCGACGGTCAGCACGCCGACCGTGAAGAACACCGTCCGGCTCACCGGCCACGCGTCCCCGCGCCGCCGCAGCCGCGCCACGCCCCAGCCGTACAGACCGAGCGCCGCGAGGCAGCCGATCAGGAAGAAGAGGTCGGGAGAGAACTCCAGGCCCCGTCCCAGCGTGAACGGCGGCAGATCCGTGGTCATGCCGTGCCCGCTGTGATCCATCGTGTGCACTCCTGGAGCCCGATTCGCGCTTGTTGTCCGCACCAGACTAGAACCGCCCCCGGCCGCGACTGCGACCGGGGGCGGTGTCACGCGAAGGCGTCCGTGCCGACGTGCGTCAGATCACGCACTCGGCCTCGGCGTAGCGGTCGGCGGGGACCGTCTTGAGGCTCTCCACGGCCTGGGCCAGCGGGACCATCGTGATGTCCGTGCCGCGCAGGGCCGTCAGCATGCCGAACTCGCCGCGGTGCGCCGCCTCGACCGCGTGCCAGCCGAAGCGGGTCGCGAGGACACGGTCGTACGCGGTGGGGGTGCCGCCGCGCTGGACGTGACCCAGGATCACCGGACGGGCCTCCTTGCCGAGGCGCCGCTCCAGCTCCACGGAGAGCTGGTTGGCGATCCCGGTGAAGCGCTCGTGGCCGTAGATGTCGGTGCCGGCGGTCTTGAAGTCCATCGAGCCCTCGCGCGGCTTCGCTCCCTCGGCGACCACCACGATCGCGAACCGCTTGCCGGCCTCGAAGCGCTCGCCGACCCGGGCGGTCAGCTCGTCGATGTCGAAGGGCCGCTCGGGGACGACCACCGCGTGCGCGCCGGCGGCCATGCCGGAGTGCAGCGCTATCCAGCCGGTGTGACGGCCCATGACCTCGACGACGAGGACGCGCTGGTGTGACTCGGCGGTGGTCTTCAGCCGGTCGAGGGCCTCGGTGGCGACGGTCACGGCCGTGTCGAAGCCGAAGGTGACGTCGGTGGAGGCGATGTCGTTGTCGATCGTCTTCGGGACACCGACGATCGGGAGACCCGCTTCGGAGAGCAGGTTCGCCGCCTTGAGGGTGCCCTCGCCGCCGATCGGGATGATCGCGTCGAGCCCCAGGTCGGCCACATGGCCACGGGCGCGCTCGACGCCGTCGACCAGGTGCGCGGGCTGGACCCGCGAGGAGCCGAGGATGGTGCCGCCGCGGGCCAGGATGCCGCCCACCGCCTCGAGATCGAGCTTGCGGTAGTCGCACTCCAGGAGGCCCTTCCACCCGTCGTGGAAGCCGATGACCTCGTCGCCGTGGTCGACGACGGCGCGGTGCACGACGGAACGGATGACAGCGTTCAGACCGGGGCAGTCTCCGCCGGAGGTGAGCACGCCAATGCGCATAGCCCAAAAACCTTTGCAACGTGGGCCGACTCCCGGACCACGTCGTCCGGCTGGATCCCCGCCACCCTATCGCCGCAGGGTGGCGGGGCCGAACCGGATGTCCGCACAGTGGACAACGTACGTTCGTACGAGGGACCAACAACGGCGCGGTGTTGCCCCCCGGCCCGTCCGGGACGGGCCGTGCGACCCTACGCGGGCTGCGTCGCGGCCGCGATGCGCTCGGCGCGCAGCGCCTCGTACCAGCGGTCGTCGGTCGGCGGCAGCGCGTTCACGTCGAGGGCCAGCTTCAGGAGCAGGTCCGCGATCTGCGGGTTGCGGGCCATGACGGGGCCGTGCATGTACGTACCGAAGACGGTGTCGTTGTACGCGCCCTCGGTGCCGTCGCCGGTCCCGTTGCCCTTGCCGAACACCGTCCGCGCGAACGGCCGGGCCGTCGGGCCGAGATGGGTGATGCCCTGGTGGTTCTCGAAGCCCGTCAGCTGGGGCAGGCCGAGCCGCGGGTCGATGTCCCCGAGGACGTCGCCGACGCACCGCTCGCCCTCGCCGCGGGTCGTGGTGACGTCGAGCAGGCCGAGGCCCGGCTGCCGCTCGCCGACGTCGTTGATGAACTCGTGCCCCAGGATCTGGTAGCCGGCGCAGACCGAGAAGATGATCGCGCCGTTGGAGGCGGCCCGGGACAGGCCGCCGTCGCGGAGCAGCCGCTCCGCCGCGAGCCGCTGCGGGCGGTCCTCGCCGCCGCCGATCAGATAGATGTCGCCCGAGGTCGGCACCGGCTGGTCGCTGCGGACGTCGACGCGCTCGACGTTGAGTCCGCGCTGGAGGGCGCGGCGCTCGACGACGAGGACGTTGCCCTGGTCGCCGTAGGTGCTGAGCAGGTCCGGGTAGACCCAGACCAGGCGCAGGCTGCTGTCACTCATGCTGCAAGTCCTCTACGGGTCAGTTGCCGACGCGGCGGCGGACGTCCTGGAAGGCGGTGTAGTTGGCGATCAGCTCGATCTGCCCGGGCGGGGCCATCGCGACGGCCTCGTCCAGCGTCTCGCAGACGCGGAAGTCCACACCCGCGACCTCCAGGCGGACGGCGAGGTCCAGCCGGCGGTCGCCGATCACCATGATCGGGTGTCCGGCGAGCCGGCCGTAGTCCACGTCCCACAGCCAGGAGGTGTCCGTGCCGTCGGCGCCGCGCGCGTTGACGGAGAGGATCACCGGGGCGGGCGGCCCGTCGATGAGGGAAAACGTTTCGAGCCAGCCCGCCGGGTTCTTCGCGAGCAGCAGTCGCAGCTCACGGCCCTGGAAGGAGACCACGTCGTAGCGTCCGGCGACGGCCTGGACCTGGTACATGCGCTCCAGGGCCACCTGCGGCGGCACTCCGAAGACGGCGGCGACGGCGGCCGAGGTCGCGGCGTTCGCCTTGTTGGCGCGGCCGGGCAGCTGGAGCCGGATCGGCCAGGCCGAACCGTGCGGGTCGAGCACGTGGTCGCCGCTGAGCGCCCAGCTGGGCGCGGGACGGCGGAAGCCGCACTCGCCGCAGAACCAGTCGTCGCCCGGACGCTGCATCACACCGCCGCAGGCGGGGCACGACCAGGCGTCGTCCTTCCACTCCTGGCCGGCGGCGACCCACACCACGTTCGGCGAGGAGGAGGCGGCCCACACGATGAGCGGGTCGTCGGCGTTCGCGACGACGACGGCCTTCGTGCCGTTGAGGCCCTCGCGCCACTTCTCGGCGAGCATCCGGGTCTCGGCGGCGCGGTCGAGCTGGTCGCGGGAGAGGTTGAGCAGCGCGATGACCTTGGGCGTGGTGTCGCGGGCGACGCCGGCCAGGTACTTCTCGTCGACCTCGATGACGCCGTACTTGGAGTCCGACCCACCGGCGAGCGCCGAGGTGATGCCGGCGGGCATGTTGGCGCCGAGGGCGTTCGAGACGACGGGGCCGGCCGCGCGCAGGGCCTCCGCGATCAGCCGGGTCGTCGTCGTCTTGCCGTTGGTCGCCGACACCAGGACGACGTCCAGATGCTGCGCGAGCCGGCCCAGGAGGTCGGGGTCGAGCTTCAGCGCCACCTTGCCGCCGATCACCGACCCGCTGCCGCGTCCCGCCGCACGCGACACCGCGGCCGCGGCCCTGCCCGCCGTCACGGCCAGCTTGGCGCGCGGCGACAGCGGCTCTGGATTACCGGGGTGTCCTGACATCGTTCTTGTTCCTCCTTGCGTCGGTCCGGGCTCAGCCTATCGAGATCCGGCCAGCAGCCCGAACAGCGGCACCACCGAGCGGCCGCGCGAAACAGCCAGGTCACGCGGACCGTACCCTTACCGCCATGCGAAACCGCCCCATCCCCGGCAGTTCCGGCCACGTCCGAGCGATGACCCTGCTCGGCGACCCCGTGCTGCACACGCCCTGCGCGCCCGTCACCGACTTCGGGCCCGAACTCGCCCGGCTCGTCGAGGACATGTTCGCCACGATGTACGCGGCGAACGGCGTCGGCCTGGCGGCGAACCAGGTGGGCGTGGGCCTGCGGGTCTTCGTGTACGACTGCCCCGACGACGAGGAGACCCGCCACCTGGGACATGTCGTGAACCCGCGCCTGGTGGAGGCGGACGGCGAGGTGTTCCGGGGTCCCGAGGGCTGCCTCTCGCTGCCGGGCCTGGAGGCTCCGACGCCCCGTCACGACCGCGCGGTGGTCGAGGGCGTACGGCTGGACGGGACGCCGGTACGGGTGGAGGGCACGGGTTTCTTCGCCCGCTGCCTCCAGCACGAGGCCGACCATCTGGACGGCGGGGTCTACGCGGACCACGTGACGGGGTGGCGCAAGTCACGTCTGATCCGCGCGATCCGCAAGCAGCCGTGGGGGAGCGGGGCCGCGGTACTGGAGGGCTGACGAGGGCCGGGGGGCCGAGACCGGGGGCCGAGAGGCCCGGAGGCCTCCAGGGGTTCCCCGGGCCCGGAAGCCTGACGGTGCCGGGCCTGGAGGGCCGGGGGTGCCGGGCCCGGAGCTCCGAGGGTGCCGGGCGCCGGGGCCGAGGGCGCCGGGGCCCGGCGGACCCGGAGCTGCCGCTAGAAGCCCGGTCCGCCGGGGAGGTCCGGTGCCTGCGCGAGGCGGCCCCACAGGAGGTCGGCCAGGCTGCGGACGAGGTCGGCGCGCGAGCAGGGGCGCTCGCCGAGCCACCAGTCGCCGGCCGCGTGCATCATGCCGACGATGCCGTGCCCCCAGATCCGGGCCTGGGCGTCGGCGCCGGGGCCGAGGTCGACGCGCTCGGCGATGACCTGGCCGAGCTCCTCGCCCATCCGCCGGAGCAGCGGCGCGGAGTGGCGGCCGACGTCGAAGCCCTGCTCGGTCTGGTGCGACTCCTCCGCCGGATGCATGAGGAAGCGGTAGACCTGGGGCAGCGCCTCGATCGAGGCGAGGTAGGTGTCGAGGGTGGATTCGACGCGGCGGCGGCGGTCGGACGGCGCGTCGAGCGCGGCCCGCAGGGCGGCGAGGAGGGCGTCCGTGTGCCGGGTGGCGAGGGCGCGGTAGAGGCCGCCCTTGTCGCCGAAGTGGCGGTAGAGGATCGGCTTGGTGATGCCCGCCTCCGCCGCGATCGCGTTCATGGACGCCTTGGGGCCGTCCCGCAGCACCACCCGGTCCGCCGCCTCCAGCAGTTCGCGTCGCCGCTGTTCGGCGGGCGTCTGCTGGTCGGTGGTCCGGTGTGCGATGTCCATAAGCGTGTCTCCCCGCCCGTGCGATTCGTGAGGCTGTCGCAACGTAACACCCGGCCGGTGTCCGCTGCCGGTCGGGCCGAACCGCTCCACCGCAGGTTGACAGCCCATACCCACCGGTAACAGACTGGTGTTACCGCAAGTAACGTACAGCTGGGAGGGAATATGGGCGAGTTCACGCTCGATCTCAACGATGACCAGAAGCAGGTCCGCGACTGGCTCCACGGCTTCGCCGCCGATGTGATGCGCCCCGCGGCCGCCGAATGGGACGAGCGTGAGGAGACTCCCTGGCCGATCATCCAGGAAGCGGCCAAGATCGGCATCTACTCGCTCGATTTCTATGCCCAGCAGTTCTTCGACCCGACCGGTCTCGGCATCCCCATGGCGATGGAGGAGCTCTTCTGGGGCGACGCCGGAATCGCGCTCTCCATCGTCGGCACGGGCCTCGCCGCCGTCGGCGTCCTCGCCAACGGCACCGAGGAGCAGATCGGCACCTGGGTCCCGCAGATGTACGGCGACGCGAACGACGTCAAGGTCGCCGCGTTCTGCTCGTCCGAGCCCGACGCGGGCTCGGACGTCGCCGCGATGCGTACCCGCGCGGTGTACGACGAGGCCACCGACGAGTGGGTGCTCAACGGCACCAAGACCTGGGCGACCAACGGCGGCATCGCCAACGTCCACGTCGTCGTCGCGGTCGTCGACCCCGCGCTCGGCTCGAAGGGCCACGCCTCCTTCATCGTGCCGCCGAACACCCCCGGTCTCTCCCAGGGCCAGAAGTTCCAGAAGCACGGCATCCGCGCCTCCCACACCGCCGAGGTCGTCCTTGAGGACGTCCGCGTCCCCGGCCACTGCCTGCTCGGTGGCAAGGAGAAGCTGGACGAGCGCCTGGCCCGGGCCCGCGAGAAGGCCCAGGCCGGCGGCGAGCGCGTGAAGAACGCCGCCATGGCCACCTTCGAGGCCTCCCGCCCCGCGGTCGGCGCCATGGCCGTCGGCACGGCCCGCGCAGCGTACGAGGTCGCCCTCGACTACGCCAGGACCCGCGTCCAGTTCGGCCGCCCGATCATCGAGAACCAGGGCGTCGCCTTCCAGCTCGCCGACATGGCCACCCAGATCGACGCGGCCCGCCTGCTGGTCTGGCGCGCCTCCTGGATGGCGACGGCCGGCAAGCCCTTCACGGCGGCCGAGGGCTCCATGTCCAAGCTGTACGCGAGCGAGGTCGCCAAGAAGGTCACGGCCCAGGCCATCCAGATCCTCGGCGGCAACGGCTACACCCGCGAGTACCCGGTGGAGCGCATGCACCGCGACGCGGCCATCTACACGATCTTCGAAGGCACCAGCGAGATCCAGCGCATGGTGATCAGCCGGGCCATCGCGAAGTAACCGGGCCGAGGCCGGGACTCGCCGCAGGTCGCGCAGATGAAGAGCGCCGAAAGAGAGGCCCGACTACCGCGCCGAGTGGCGGCCGTGGCTCAGGCGGCGAGCCCCTGCTCGGCGTGCGTCGCCTCGGCCCACGCTGTCACAAGTACCTGATAGATCCGTTGCTCGTCGGCCGTAAGGGAGCGCTGCTGCTCGCCGGCGCGCATCCACAACGTGCGAATGGCGTTGTTCAGGGCTTCGGGGCCAGGGGTCTCTCTGTGGTGATGGGACATGCGTCCAAGGTAAGGGCCGGGTCCGACAAAGCGGGCACTGTCCGGGCGTGCGTTGCGCCACGCTCTCCGTTCCGGCCGCACTCGTGACACCCACCGCACGGAGAGTCAGCCGCTACGCCCCCTCCCGGCGGCGCACCATCTCGTTGATCCAGGCGGGCGCGAACGGGGAGGTGCAGCCCGGGGGCGTCGGGTAGTCCTTGAGCACCCCCAGGCGCTCACCGATGTCCAGCGCCCGGGCGCGGTGCTCGGGGTGCTCGATCCCGATCTGGGCCAGACAGTGGTTCATCGCCCACTGCAGGCGGTCCGGGGCGTCCTTCATCTCCGCCTCGACGACGTCGAGCAGTGCGTCGAGGTCGAGACCGTCGGGCTTCTTCGCGACCCGCTCGGTGGTCAGGGCCCAGCCGGCGCTCGCGACCACCGGATCCGGGTCGGCCGTCCACGCCAGGCGCAGCTCCTCGGCGTGGGGGCTCTTCTTCACCACGTAGTTCACGAGCCAGTCGTGCACCTTGGGCGTGCGCGCCCCGCGGAGCATGGCGTCCAGCTCGTCCCGCCCGAAGGCCTTCGGGCGGCAGATCAGCAGCGCAAGGAGCCGAGCCGCGCCGTCGCCCGTCTCCCAGAGCCGCTCCGCGAGGTCCTGCTGCGTCTTGAGCCGCTTCGCGAGCGCGCGCAGCCTGCCGAGGTTCACACCGTGGTCGTCACCGTGTCTCTCGTTCACCGCGCGCGCCTTCGGGTCCTCCAGCGCGGCCAGCTCGGCCATCACCTCGGCCACCGTCGTCTCGGCCACCTCGGTCTCCTGTTCCTCGTCGTGCCGGGCGGGACGTCAGACGAGACAGAACTCGTTCCCCTCGGGGTCCTGGAGGACCACCGCGTAGTAGTCCATGCCGTTCGGCTCGTCCATCGTGTACAGGATCGTCGCTCCGAGGGCCGTGAGCCGCGTCACCTCGCTGTCCACCCGCTCGCGGCGCACGGCGAGCGGCACCCCGCGGCCGCCGCCGACCTTCAGGTCCAGGTGGACGCGGTTCTTGACCGTCTTCGGCTCCGGGACGTGCTGGAACCAGACCCGGGGGCCCACGCCCTTCGGGTCCACGATGGACTCCGGGAGCTCCCCGGTGCCCTCGCCCAGCTCGTCCTCGGGGACACCGATCGCCTCCCAGTACGCCCGCCAGGTGGCGTGGCCCTCGGGCGGCGGATCGGGGACGTAGCGCAGGGCCTCCAGCCAGAACGGCACCAGGCGCTGCGGGTCCGCGCAGTCGATGGTCAGTTGCAGGGTCATCTCGGGTCGCTCCATGCGGCGAGCCTCTCAGACACCACTGACAGACGCCCGGATCGCGCCAACAGGCCAGATTCGGTCCGCCGTTCGAGGATCCCTACCCGTGAGTCACCTCCTGCGGGACAATCACCCGTCAGGCGACGATCGAGGGGAACCGTTCATGGCCATCACCACTGGCACCGAGGCGCCCGAACTCGCGGGACTTCCGCTGCTCGGCTCCATGTTCGACCTCAAGAACGACTCCCTGGGCACCTTCCTCCGCGCCCGCCGCGACCACGGCGACGTCGTACGGATCACGGCCGGCCCGCCCGGGATCCGCGCCACCGTCTACGGAGTCTTCTCCGCCGAGGGCGCCCAGCAGGTCCTCGCCGGGGAGTCGGCCAACTTCCGCAAGGACAACGCCTTCTACCAGGAGGTCCGCGAGTCCTTCGGCAACGGGCTGCTCACCAGCCAGGACGAGGACTATCTCCGCCAGCGCCGGCTCGTCCAGCCCCTCTTCACCCGCCGCCGGGTCGACAGCTACGCCGCCGCCATCGCCGCCGAGGTCACCACCCTCGCCGAGGAGTGGCGGGAGGCCGGTGCCGCGTCCGTCGACGTCCTCCAGGACATGGCCCGCCTCGCCCTGCGCGCCGTCGCCCGCATCCTCTTCGGCACGGACGTCGACGCGGCCGTCGAGATCGTCGAGAACAGCTTCCCCGACGTCGGCGCCTACGTCCTGCGCCGCGGCTACTCCCCGCTCAACGTTCCCCGCGACTGGCCCACCCCCGGCAACCGCCGCGCCGCCGCCGTCCACCAGGCGCTGTACGAGGTCTGCGACCGCATCATCGCCGAGCGTCGCGGCTCCGGCCGGGCCCCCGGCGACGGCCAGGACCTGCTGACCCTCCTCGTCGAGGCCGAGAGCGCCGAGGACGGCAGCTTCGACGCGACCGAGCTGCGCGAGCAGGTCCTCGTCTTCCTGCTCGCCGGCCACGAGACCACCGCCACCTCCCTCGGCTTCGCCCTCCACCTCCTCGCCCTGCACCCGGAGGAGCGGAAGCGGGCCCACGAGGAGGTCGACCGGGTCCTCGCCGGCCGCACACCCGGCGCCGGGGACCTCGACGCCCTGCCGTACGTCACCCGGGTCCTCAAGGAGGCCATGCGGCTCTTCCCGGCCGCCCCGGTCATCGGGCGCCGCGCCGTCGCCGCCACCCGGATCGGCGGTGTCGCCATCCCGGCCGGAGCGGACGTCATCGTCGCCCCCTGGGTCACCCACCGCCACCCGGACTACTGGGAGGACGCGGAGCGCTTCGACCCCGACCGCTTCACGCCCGAGGCGGAGGCCGCCCGCCCCCGCTACGCCTGGTTCCCCTTCGGCGGCGGCCCGCGTGCGTGCATCGGCCAGCACTTCTCGATGCTGGAGTCGGTGATCGCCCTGGCGATGATCCTCCAGCGGTACGACATGGAGGCCGTCGACACCGTGGTGCCGGTCGCGCCCGCGATCACCCTGCAGGCGGCCGGCCCGGCCCGCTGCCGCCTCACGCCCAGGACCGCGTAGGCGGGCGTCGAGACGGCCGACGCCACGACGACGCGAGGACGCGGACGCGGCCCGGCTCAGTCCGTCCGCTTCCCGCCGAGGTGGAGCGCGCGCAGGGCGGCTTCGAGGGCGAACCGGTGGTCGGGGTCGAGGAGCCGGTCGCCGAAGTGGCTGTCCAGGTTCCGCAGCCGGTAGCGGACCGTCTGGGCGTGCACGCCGAGCATCTCGCCGACCTGCTCGGCGGGCGCCCGGGTGGAGATGTGGACCCGCAGGGTCTCGATCAGCCGCTCGCGGCGGGTGCCGGACAGCTCGTCGAGCGGGGCGAGTTCGCGCTGGGCGAGCTGGGCCACCAGGGCCGGGTCGGACAGCAGCCACAACGTTGTCAGATGGTCCTCGCAGTGCACGAGGGGAGCGTCGGCGACGATGCCGTCGTCGATGAGCTGGAGGACGCGCCGGGCCCAGCGGATGGAGTGGGCGGCCTGCGCCGGCGGCACGGTCAGACCGACGACGGCGGAGGTGCCGGCCAGGGCGGAACCGAGCATCGCGAGGCGGTCGGCGGTCAGCGGGCCGGGGATGAGCAGATACGGCTGGGGAAGGCTGAGGTCGGCGAGGACGTCCCGGTCGAGACCCGCCTGGACGAGCTCGGCGAGCGGCGGGCGGAGGGCGACCAGGGTGCACTCGGCGGGGAGCTGCCAGGAGGCGTCCCGGCACAGCTCGGCGATCGTCGCCCGGGGCAGCGGTGGCCCGGCGACGACCAGGTGCAGTAACTGTCTTCGCACCGCGGCCACATCGGACACCGCGCGGGTCTGGACCATGACCCAGCCCTCGCGGGACAGTGCCTCCAGCTCGTCGACGTAGGCGAAGAGGGCGTCGGCGAAGGCGAGGATCAGGGTGGGGGAGAGGTTGTACGTACGTCCGATGATCTTGGCCCGGCGCAGTGCGACGCGCGCGCCCAGGCGGTAGGCGCCCAGTAACGTGTCGAGGTCGCGCCCCTCGTAGGCCTCCACCCGGCCGAACCTGCGGAGCAGTTCGTCCCTGAGGGCCGAGTTCGTTCCGGGGTCGGCGACCCGCTCCACGAAGGCGGCGAGAGCCTGTTCCACACCCTGGCGGATCGCGTCCGAGTGCGGCCCGTTGAAGAGATGGGCGTACACCGGGTAGGTCCGCTGGACCTCCATGCCGATCTCCTTGATGAGGCCGGGGATCTCCGGCCTCATCAGGGCGGCGAACTCCCTGGGGAGCGGTTCGAGCGGTTCACCGATGTCCGGCGGCTGGGTGATTGCGGGCATGAACCGATCCCTTGCTCTCCTACGCGACCGGTGGGGGAGCGACGGTGCGGATCCCAGCATGGCGTGGTGGGCGCCGCCGTGGTCGTCAGGTGCGTACCTGTGTGGACTGCTGAAGCTAAGTCAACTGCTGTGTGGTGTACACACGTTGAGCAAGAGTTGGCGTGCCGGAGTGGTACGCGCTTACCTAGTCGGCCGGGAATCGACCCTGGGTGGCTGCTACCGGACCGCCGAGTGCCAGTTCCGGGAGAGGACCTTGCCCGCGTCGGGGGCGGCGAGACCGGGGGCGAAGAGGCCCGTCAGGTGGGTCTGGGTGTTGTCGAGGGTGAGGCTGTTCTTGCCGGCGGGGGAGGGCAGCCCCGTCTTGAGGTTGACGGCGGCGTCGATCAGCCCGAACCAGCCGAGACCGCAGCCGCTGGCGCCGGGGACGGCG
Source organism: Streptomyces aureus (assembly GCF_001418135.1). Classification (GTDB taxonomy): domain Bacteria; phylum Actinomycetota; class Actinomycetes; order Streptomycetales; family Streptomycetaceae; genus Streptomyces; species Streptomyces aureus_A. The sequence continues at coordinate 778 of NZ_LIPQ01000300.1, read as the reverse complement.
AAGGTCTTGTCGCTCTGGGTGGAGCCGAGGATGTTGAGGCGGCTCATGTCGCCCTCCTCGTTCGGGGAGCCGTCGCCGTTGAAGCGCTCCACGCCGAAGTCGGGCGACGTGAGGTTGCTCGGGCGCAGGATGATCGGGTTGGCCTTCGTCCCGATGTAGCAGTTGCTGCCCAGGAAGGGGTTCTCCAGGCGGATGCGGACCGGGATCGACACGATCGGCTTGTCGGTGAGGACGCCCGCGATCTGGTCGAAGTCCGAGGGGGTGCCGACCGACTCCATGGTGGCGGTGATCTTGTTCAGCCTGGCGTCGGTCAGCTGCCGGCAGATGTCGCTGATGAACGGGATGTCACTGGGACACATCAGACCGAGGAGGCCGCCGGGGACGGTGGCCGGTGCGGCGATGAGCGCGCCGCCGGCCGGGGCGGCGACGGTGCTGGTGCCGTCGGGGTTCTGGACGACGCCGATCTGGAGGTTGGTGCTCCCGGTCGTCACGGTGGTGTTGCCCAGCTTGATGGAGCCACTGGCGGAGGAGGACACGACGCACTGCGGTGACGTGTCGAGACCGTCCGAGGCGAGCATCGCCCCCGCGTCGACGGGGCAGCGGGTGGACGGCCCCCAGCTGCCGTTCAGCTGCGGGTTGCCGGCCGTCGCCGTCCCGATGGAGGCGAAGGCGCCGAGCGCCGTCAGGGCGGAGAGCGTGGCGAGGCGCGTGCGGGAGGAGACGAGGGGCATGACGATGCCTTTCGTTGAGGGGGCGCGGGGGTGGGAACGCGCGCGGG